>UROO01000007.1 GCA_900549555.1 uncultured Collinsella sp.
GCCGGCAGCGATCTGCCCACCATCGTGTACAACGTCAACCATGAGACGCTGACCGCTGAGGACAACATCATCTCCGCTGCTTCCTGCACCACCAACTGCCTCGCCCCGATGGCCAAGGGTCTGAACGACTTCGCTCCCATCGTGTCCGGCATCATGACCACCATCCACGCCTTCACCGGCGACCAGATGCCGCTCGACGGCCCGCAGCGCAAGGGCAACTTCCGTCGCTCCCGCGCCTGCTCCGAGAACATCGTCCCGAACACCACGGGCGCTGCCAAGGCCATCGGCCTGGTTCTCCCCGAGCTCAACGGCAAGCTCATCGGTGCCGCCCAGCGCGTCCCGACGCCGACCGGCTCGCTGACCAACCTCTACGCCGTCGTTGACAAGAAGGTCACCGTCGACGAGGTCAACGCTGCCATGAAGGCCTACGCCGAGACCATCCCCGATACCTTCGCCTACAACGAGGACCAGATCGTCTCCCGCGACATCGTCGGCGAGACCCACGGCTCCATCTTCGACGCCACGCAGACCATGTGCTCTGACCTCGGCAACGGCCAGACCCTCGTTCAGGTCACCTCTTGGTACGACAACGAGAACTCCTACACCTCTCAGATGGTCCGCACCATCAAGTACTTCGAGAAGTTCGTTGCTTAATTTAGCTTTTAGCGAATAGCTCGTTGAGCGTCTAAAGAAGGGCGCGGCCTTATAGGGCTTACACCCTAGGGTCGCGCCCTTTTTATAGGAAATCGTCTGCCGTAATGGGAGGCAGACACGTACGAAAGGTAGAAGCAAACATGGCCTTTACCAAGAAGACCGTCCGCGACATCGATGTCGACGGCAAGCGCGTTCTCGTCCGCGTTGACTTTAACGTGCCTATCAAGGATGGCGTCGTTGGCGACACCACCCGTATCAAGGCTGCCCTGCCCACCATCAACTATCTGGTTGAGCACAATGCTCGCGTCATCCTCATGAGCCACCTCGGCCGTCCCGAGGGCACCGGCTTCCAGCCCGAGCTTTCCCTCGAGCCCGTCGCCAAGAAGCTCGCTGAGCTCTCTGGCCTTGACGTTGCCTTTGTCGCCGACACCTACGGCGAGAAGGCTGCCGAGGCTGTCGCCGCCGTCGAGCCGGGTAAGGTTCTCGTTCTCGAGAACGTCCGCTTCGATAAGCGTGAGAAGAAGAACGATCCCGAGATCGCCAAGAAGCTCGCTTCCTATGGTGACGTCTTCGTTCTCGATGCCTTCGGCACCGCTCACCGCGCCCAGGGTTCCGTCGTGGGCCCCGCCGCTTACCTGCCCGCAGTCGCAGGCTTCCTGCTCGAGAAGGAGGTCGATACGCTGACCGGCATCTTCGCCGAGCCCGAGCGCCCCTTCGTCGCCATCGTCGGCGGTTCCAAGGTTTCCTCCAAGATCGGCGTTCTCGATCACCTCATCGACTCCGCTGACACCCTGATCATCGGTGGCGGCATGGCCTACACCTTCTTCCTGGCTCAGGGCCTGTCCGTCGGTCAGTCCCTCAAGGAAGAGGACTGGGTCGAGCGCGCCGGCGAGATGCTCAAGAAGGCCGAGGAGAAGGGCGTCAAGATCCTGCTCCCCATCGACAACCGTGTTGCCGATCACTTTGGCGAGGACGCTGTTCCCGAGGTCGTCGCTTCCGACGCTATCCCTGACGATCGTGAGGGCATGGATATCGGTCCTAAGACCGAGGAGCTCTACGCCGAGGCTGTCAAGGGCGCTAAGACCGTGTTCTGGAATGGCCCCATGGGCGTCTTCGAGTTCGACAACTTCGCTCACGGCACCCAGGCTATCGCCGAGGCTGTTGCCGAGGCCGACTGCACCTCGATCATCGGTGGTGGCGATTCCGTCGCAGCCGTCAACAAGTTTAACCTGGCCGACAAGATGAGCTGGATCTCCACCGGCGGTGGCGCTTCCATGGAGCTCGTCGAGGGTAAGGCCCTGCCCGGAGTGGAGGCGCTTCTCGATGCCTAATCGCACCCTTCTTATCGCTGGTAACTGGAAGATGAACAACGACGTCGCCGAGGCCGCCAAGCTCGCCGACGAGCTGGCCCAGGCTCTGCCCGAGGTTCCGGCTGGCGTCGAGGTGCTCGTCTGCCCTCCGACCATCGACATCACCACGGTTCATGACCGCATTCAGGCTGCCCCCATCGCTCTCGGTGCACAGAACGTGTACTGGGAGGCCAAGGGTGCCTTCACCGGTGAGTCCTCTTGCGACATGCTCAAGTCCGCTGGCTGCACCTATTGCATCATCGGTCACTCCGAGCGTCGTGATTACTTCCACGAGACCGACGAGGATCAGAACAAGAAGGCCAAGGCCCTCGTTGCCGCCGGTCTTGTTCCCGTCTTCTGCTGCGGTGAGTCCCTTGAGGTCCGCGAGGCCGGCACCTATGTCGAGCACGTCGTGAACCAGGTCAAGGCTGGTCTCGAGGGTCTCGAGATCTCTTGCCCCAAGCAGGTCGTCGTCGCCTACGAGCCCATCTGGGCTATCGGCACCGGCAAGACCGCTACCGCCGAGGACGCTCAGGAGGTCTGCGGCGCTATCCGTGAGACCCTCAAGGAGATGTTCGGCGAGGAGCTCGCTAACGGCATCCGCGTTCTCTATGGTGGCTCTGCCAAGCCCGGCAACATTGCCGAGCTCGTCGCCAAGCCCGACGTCGACGGCGCCCTCGTGGGCGGCGCTTCGCTCAAGGCTGCCGACTTCGCCTCTATGGTCGTCAAGGCAGGCGAGTAGGACATATGGCACAGCGTCATCTTCCTGCACTCCTGATCATCATGGATGGTTGCGGCCTTGCTCCGGCTGATGGCGAGAACGCCGTCGCCGCTGCCAAGACGCCCTTCCTTGATAGCCTGTACGAGAAGTACCCCCACACCACGCTCGGTGCTTCGGGCGAGGACGTGGGCCTTCCCGACGGCCAGATGGGCAACTCCGAGGTGGGTCACCTCAACATCGGTGCCGGCCGCATCGTGTTCCAGGAGCTTTCGCGCATCAACAATGCCATCAAGGACGGCTCCATCGCCAAGAACGAGGTTTTCGTCAAGGCTATGGACGATGTCAAGGCTGACGGCAAGACTCTTCATCTCATGGGCCTTATGAGCCCTGGCGGTGTTCATTCTCACATGAACCACGTCGAGGCTCTGGTCAAGATGGCTGCCGAGCACGGTGTCAAGACCGTTCGCGTCCACGCCTTTATGGACGGCCGCGACGTTGACCCGCAGTCCGGTGCTGGTTACATGAGTGAGTTCTGCGCCTTCCTGGCCAAGATCTCCGAGGAGACCGGTTGCGACGCTCGCGTTGCCACCGTCTCGGGCCGTTATTGGGCCATGGACCGCGACAACCGTTGGGAGCGCATCCAGCGCGCCTACGACGTCATGGTCAACGCATCCGATGCCGATACCGACCCTGTTGCCGGTATCAAGGCCTACTACGAGAAGGATCCGCGCGGCGACGAGTTCGTCGAGCCCTTCGCTGCCCACAATGAGGGCATCCACGAGGGCGACGCGGCCATCTTCTTCAACTTCCGTCCCGACCGCGCTCGTCAGATGACTCGCGTGTTCACGGACAAGGAGTTCGACGGCTTTGAGCGCGAGCAGATCAAGCTTTCGCACTTTGTGACGATGACCGAGTACGACCCGACGTTTGACGTCGAGGTCGCCTTCCCCAAGACGTTCCCCGAGAACGTTCTGGCAGACGTTATCGCCGCCAATGGCCTGAAGCAGCTGCACACCGCCGAGACCGAGAAGTACGCCCACGTGACGTTCTTCCTCAACGGCGGCATCGAGGAGCCCAAGGAGGGCGAGGAGCGCGTGCTCGTCGCTTCTCCCAAGGTCGCTACCTACGACCTGCAGCCTGAGATGAGCGCTCCCGAGGTTACCGAGAAACTTGTCGCCGCCATCAACGAGGATCGCGCTGATTTCTACATCGTGAACTTCGCGAACTGCGACATGGTTGGTCACACCGGTGTCTTCGACGCTGCCGTTAAGGCCGTCGAGGCTGTTGACGATGCCCTGTCCAAGGTTGTCCCGGCGATTCTCGCCAAGGGCGGCTTTGCGCTGATTACCGCCGATCACGGCAACGCCGATCACATGTTTGACGTTGCTTCCGACGGTTCCAAGCATCCGTTCACGGCTCACACCACCAACCGCGTGCCGTTCATCATCGTTGATGAGAAGGCACAGCTCACCGGTATCGAGGACGGCCGTCTTTCCGATATCGCTCCGACCATGCTCACCATGGCTGGTATTGAGCCTTCCGCCGAGATGACGGGTCGCGTACTCGCCACCGAGGCCTAATAGAAAACAAATACCGTTTTCTAGTAAGGGGGTTGTCCACAACCGGACAACCCCCTTTTTGCGCTATTTCTACCTCGTCACCAAATGGCTGATGGGGGAGTGCTGGGGGTTGTGGTACAGTACTGGAGTTTGAATTGTTCTATTAAGGAGCTTATCTATGGGTCCGTTCCAGATTCTTCTGTTTGTCGTTTGGGCTGTCTCTGCCGTGGCGCTGACGATTCTCGTCCTGATGCATTCCGGTAAGGGCACCGGCGTTTCGGATATGATCGCCAGCTCGCTGTATAACTCCAGCTCTGCCACGGGCGTCATGGAGCAGAACCTCGATCGCCTGACGGTAATTATGGCCGTCTTATTTGCCGTGTGTGTCGTCCTGTGCATGTTCTTCTTCCCGCAGGGTATCGTCGGCTACTAAGCACGAGCCACATAAATACTTGAAAAGGGTTCCGCAAGTGCGGGACCCTTTTTGTTTACATATTTGTAACAGAGCCAAAATATCCCCACATACTTCGCCTAACTAAAGAAATTCTCGACCGTTGACCGGAATTAGCCCCAAATCGTGCATAAAATGCGCTACTGTATTGCGAAACGTTGGTTCGTTGTGCATAACCAGCCATAGCAACGGGCGGCGTTTTGATGGTTCGGATCGGATTGTCTCGACATGTGTCCGACTGAACATTTCTTTGTCCTATCTCATAAGGAGGATGGCATGGCTGATTCTATGTTCCACCAGCCCGTTATGGGTCGTCGCGCCTTTGTCGGCGGTACCCTTGCTGCGAGCTCCATGGCTTTTCTTGCCGCATGCGGCAAGAAGGGCGGCGACGCTTCCGGTTCTGAGTCCGGTTCGAAGCTGAACTTCTACATCAACAACCCGGTCTGCATCGACCCCTACAATGTCCAGGAGGACCAGGGCACTCAGGTCGAGTACCAGCTCTTTGATGCTCTGACCTCTTATGACGCCGAGAAGGGCGAGATCGTTCCGCTGGCTTGCGAGTCCTTCGAGGCCAACGACGACGCCACCGAGTTCACCTTCAAGATCAAGAAGGCCAAGTTCCACAACGGTGACGACGTTACCTCCAAGTCCTTCAAGCTCGCTTGGGAGCGTCTGGTCAGCACTAAGTCGGCTATCGCTAAGGAGTATGGTCCTTCCGAGGTCTCCTATCACCTTTCCATGGTCGAGGGCTATGACGATCTGCTTGCCGGTAACACTACCGAGCTCAGCGGTGTTACTTGCCCCGATGATAAGACCCTCGTCGTCAAGCTGTCTTCCGCTTACGCCGACTTCCCCTTCGTCGCCTCTCACCCGGCTCTGTCCCCGGTTCCCGAGTGCGCCGAGTCCGATGTCAAGAGCTTCTACCTTGCCCCGATCGGTAACGGCCCGTTCATGATGGACGGCAAGTGGGAGGATGGTCAGGAGATCAACCTCAAGAAGTTTGACGATTACTATGGCGACAAGGCCAAGATCGATGGCATCCACTTCCAGGTCATCAAGGACGTGGAGACCGCCTACAAGGAGTTCCAGGCCGGTAACCTTGACATCTGCGACGTTCCCGTTGGTCAGATCGACGCTGCCAAGAAGGATCGCGGCGTGTCCAAGGACGGCTACACCATGGGCGACGGCGAGCGCATGCTGCTCGGCGCCGAGCCTTCCACCTACTACCTGACCTGCAACACCACGGCCGAGCCGTTCAACAACGCCGACCTGCGCAGGGGTATCTCCCTGGCCATTAACCGTGAGGCCATCTGCAAGACCATCTTCAAGGGTACCCGTACCCCCGCCGACGGCATTGTTCCTCCGGGCATCGATGGCTACAAGGAGGGCGCATGGGAGTTCTGCGCCTACGACGTCGACAAGGCTAACGAGTACCTCGACAAGGTTGCTCCCGCTGGCGCTAACGGCGATCGTGGCATTAACGTGACCCTTTCCTACAACCAGGACGGTGGCCACAAGGAGATCATGGAGTCCATCATCGGCGACCTCGCCAAGGTCGGCGTTACCGCCGTCTCCGATACTCCTGAGTGGTCTGCGCTGCTCGAGCAGTACCAGAACTTCAACTATCAGTTCGGTCGTCTGGGCTGGATTGCCGACTACCCGATCATGGACAACTTCCTGTATCCGCTGTTCCACTCCGACTCCCTCGGTGGCGACAACCGCTCTGGTTACAACAACCCCGAGTTCGACGCCAAGGTCAATGAGGCTCGCACTACGGTTGACGACAAAGAGCGCGTCGCTAAGATGCAGGAGGCCGACGCAATGGTCGCTGCCGACTGCCCGGTCATCCCGGTGATGTTCTACACGCACACCATCGCTGGCTCCGATCGCATCAAGCACCTCTATGTCGATCCGCAGAAGCACGCCGAGCTGGGTACCGCCGAGCTCGCCTAAGAGTTTGCAGCTTCCGTGAGGGTCAAGTATTTACGTAGACCTCATGGGAAACATACAGTTCTCCCTAACCTGGGGTAAACTGGCTGATGGTAATTTTGGGATGCCGGTCTGGCGATCGGCATCCCATTTAGGTTAATCCCTAGATAGGGGAGTGGTATGGGTAAGTACATCGTTAAACGTGTGCTTCAGTTCATCCCGGTATTTTTGGGCGTTACGTTGATTCTGTTCGCCCTCCAGAACATCGTGCCGGGAGACCCGATCAAGCTGATCGGTGGAGACAAGGCTCTGTCCCCCGAGGTGGAGCTTCAACTTCGCGTGCGCTATCACCTGGTCCAGGCGGACGAGGACGGCAACGCGATCCTTGACGAGAACGGCGATCCCGTTCCAACGTCGCTTGTGGACCAATACTTGAATTACATGAATGGTCTGCTTCATGGCGATCTGGGCAATTCGTATCAGCGCAAGCTGCCGGTTTCGGAAATCTTTGCTCAGAAGTATCCGTATACGGTTAAACTCGCCGCGTGCGCCATCGTGCTCGAGGCAATCATGGGTATCGGTGCGGGTATCATTTCGGCAGTAAAGCGTTACTCCTTCTGGGATATTTTGGTAACGCTGACCACGTCGATCCTCGTTGCCGTTCCTGCCTTCTGGCTCGGTATGCTGCTGCAGCTGTTCTTTGGCGTCATCCTTAAGGATGCCACGGGTGGTGCATTCTCCATGCCGATCTCGGGTGCCGGCGGTGCCAGCTCTCAGTATCAGGATTGGATGCACTATGTGCTTCCGACCATTACGCTGGCTTCGGTTTCGACCGCCTATGCTGCTCGCATCATGCGCTCGCAGCTGCTCGACGTCATGAACCAGGATTACATCCGCACGGCAAAGGCCAAGGGTCTCTCCAATCGCGCGATCATCATCAAGCATGCGCTTAAGAATGCACTCATCCCCGTCGTTACCTATATTGGTGTCGACTTTGGTGGCATGCTTTCGGGCGCCATCCTGACCGAGACGGTCTTCAACTGGCCCGGTATCGGCTCTGAGGTCTATCGCGCCATTAGCATGCGTGACTGGCCCATCGTTATGGGCGGCGTTACGCTCATCGTCGTCATCGTCATGGTGATCAACCTGCTTGTCGACATTAGCTATGCATTCCTCGACCCGCGCATCCGCCTTGGCGGTCCGTCGGATAAGGCCTAAGGGAGGTACGTCTCATGCAGGAAACTGATTCTCAGTCTCAGGAGCAGGCTACCGCCACCAAGGCCGCATCTGCTCCCGCCAAGTCCCGCACGCTGTGGGGCGACGCTTTTAAGCGTCTTCGTAAGAACAAGCTCGCCGTTATCGGTGTCTGCTGGATCATCATCGTCGTTTTGGTTGCGCTGACTGCCGATCTGTGGGCGAAGCCCTGGCTCGGTTCGCCGACGGCTTCCGACTCGACCACCATGGCCGAGACGTCGCTGCTGGCTCCGTGTGCCGAGCACCCGTTTGGCACCGACGCCCTTGGCCGTGACATTCTCGTCCGCGTTATCTACGGTGCACGCGTTTCGCTGTCCGTCGGCATTATGGCCACCGCCATCTCCACGGTGATCGGTCTGGTCATGGGCGCTCTGGCCGGTTTCTATGGCGGCATCTGGGATACGATCATCATGCGCTGCGCGGATATCTTCCTGGCGTTCCCGTACGTGCTGTTCGTTGTCGCCATGATCGCCGTTATCGGCCGTGGTCTTCAGAACGTCTTTATCGCCATCGGTATTCTCGGCTGGCCTTCGATTGCGCGCGTCTTCCGCTCTGCAATCTTGACGGTCAAGGAAAACGACTATGTTGATGCTGCTCGCGCCATGGGTGCATCCGATGCCCGCATCGTCATGCGTCACATCTTCCCGAACTCCGTCGCCTCCATCGTGGTCTACGCGACCATGAACATTGGTGGTGCCATTTTGACCGAGTCCGCTCTGTCCTTCCTCGGCATGGGCGTTATTCCGCCTACGCCTTCGTGGGGCTCCATGATTCAGGACGGTCAGCAGTATCTTCTGACTGCTCCCTGGATGATGATCATGCCCGGTCTGGCAATTCTCTCGACGGTGCTCGCCTTCACCCTGCTGGGTGACGGTCTGCGCGACGCCCTCGACGTCAAGATGAAGGACGCATAAGGATGAAGAAGAACAAGAACTATGTGGACCTGAAGGACCAGCCGGTTCCCGAGGGCCAGCATCTACTCGAGGTCGATGACCTTAAGATGTATTTCCATACCGAGGATGGCGTCGTTCGCGCTGTCGACGGTGTGTCCTATACGCTCGATCGTGGCGAGACCCTGGGCGTCGTCGGCGAGTCCGGCTCCGGTAAGTCCGTGACCGCCATGACCATCATGGGCCTCATCTCGATGCCTCCGGGAAAGATCGAGGGCGGCGACGTTCGCTATCGCGGTCGCTCCATCCTCGAGATGACCGAGGAAGAGATGCAGCACATTCGCGGTAACGACATCGCGATGATCTTCCAGGATCCTATGACCTCCTTGAACCCGGTCTATAAGATCGGCAAGCAGGTGGGCGAGGGCCTTCGTCTGCACCGTGGTTACTCCAAGCAGGAGGCGCTCAAGCGCGCCACCGAGCTTTTGGACCTCGTTGGCATTCCCGAGCCCGAGAAGCGCGTCAATGAGTATCCGCATCAGTTCTCTGGCGGTATGCGTCAGCGCGTCATGATTGCCATGGCCCTTGCCTGCGATCCCGATATTCTGATTGCCGACGAGCCCACGACTGCCCTGGACGTTACCATTCAGGCTCAGATTATTGAGCTTATGCAGGAAATGCAGGAGAAGAACGGCAACGCCATCATCATGATTACCCATGACCTGGGCGTCGTCGCCGATATGGCCGATAAGATCATGGTTATGTACGCCGGCCGTCCCGTCGAGTTCGGTACTGCTGAGGAAATCTTCTACGAGAGCCGCCACCCCTATACCTGGGGCCTTATCCGCTCCATCCCGGAGCAGGCCATCGATGAGAAGAAGCCGCTTACGCCGATTCACGGCAACCCGCCTTCGCTCATGAACCTGCCCGAGGGCTGCGTGTTCTCGCCTCGTTGCCCCTATGCAACCGATAAGTGCCGCAAGCAGCGCCCCGAGCGTGTTGTCACCGAGTCCGGCCACTATTCTGCGTGCCATTATTCCGGTGACCCCGAGTTCCTTAAGAACGCTCCCGAGACGTCTCGTACGCGCAAGGATTCCAAGAAGGGAGGCGAGGCGTAAATGGCAGACAATAACGAGCGCACTCCGCTGCTGAAGGTCGAGCACCTCTCCAAGGAGTTCCCCGCAGAGTCCGGCATGTTCGCCAAGCGTTTTTCCAAGCGCGTCGTCTCTGCTGTAAACGACATCTCTTTTGAGATTTATCCTGGCGAGACCTTTGGTCTGGTTGGCGAGTCTGGTTGCGGTAAGTCCACCACGGGCCGCACTATCATGCGTCTGACCAAGCCGACTGCCGGTAAGGTATTTTTCCAGGGCAAAGATGTTGCCGAGATGAGCAAGCATGAGATCAAGGACATGCGTCGCGAGATGCAGTTTATCTTCCAGGATCCTTATGCTTCGCTCAACCCTCGTATGACCATCGGCGAGATTGTCTCCGAGCCCATGACCATTCATGGTGTGGGTACCAAGGAGGAGCGCATTGAGCGCGTCCGTGAGCTTCTCGACGTCGTTGGACTGAACCCCGAGCACATCAACCGCTATCCGCATGAGTTCTCGGGCGGCCAGCGTCAGCGTGTCGGTATTGCCCGCGCTTTTGCGCTGAAGCCCAAGCTGATTATCTGTGACGAGCCGGTATCCGCTCTGGATGTGTCCATTCAGGCCCAGGTTCTGAACCTGCTCAAGGAACTGCAGGACAAGTTCGGTACCGCGTATCTGTTTATCGCACACGACCTGTCCGTCGTACAGCACATCTCCGATCGCGTTGCCGTTATGTATCTGGGTAAGATGGTCGAGGTTTCGGACTGGAAGACGCTCTATAGCGAGCCTCACCATCCGTACACGCAGTCGCTGCTGTCTGCCGTGCCGGTTCCCGATCCGGATATCCAGAAGACCCGTAAGCGCATCATCCTCGCTGGCGATCCGCCGTCGCCGCTGGATCCGCCGACCGGCTGCCGTTTCCACACGCGCTGCCCGATCGCTCAGGGTATCTGCTCCGAGAAGCTGCCCGAGTTTAAGGAAGTTGCACCGGGTCACTGCTGCGCCTGCCACTTCGCGGAGCCGTTCCCGATCAAGGAATCGCACATCGACCTGTAGTCGGTTGTTATCGTTCGGGCCCGTGCTGGACTTAGTTTTCAGAACGTCCTCGACCATGGAAACCCCCTTATCCTGCTCCTTCGGAGCTGCGGATAAGGGGGTTTCCTGGTCTGCGGAATGTTCTGAAAACTAAGTCCAGCACGGGCCCTGCGGTAACTCGGCAGGGGTGTGCGATTCCCTGATCGCTCACTTAATCTAATGGGAAAGATAGTGAGGCCGGAGCTTTAGCTCCGGCCTCCTTATATAAGGGCTCGGCAAAGCCGAGCCAACAAATTTGTATCAGCCCCCAGAACATGTTTGAGAACTGTGCCTGAAGTACGTATTTGCAGGCCCCGAATCGGTGTTGCCTCCCGGCGCATTCCGCAGGGGGAGCGATATTTTGCAGCACGAAGTGCGTAGCAAAATATCGCTCATGCCCGAGGACGCGCCGGGAGGCAACACCGATTCGGGGCCGGACATTAGCGTCTACCAGCGCATTTACAAATTCGTAAACTTTTTTGAAAAAAGTGCTTGCACAGTTCTCGAATCATAGGTTATTATCTTCCTCGTTGAACGCGCGGGTCCAACAAAACGAGCTGCGAATCAACAACATAGCATGTCGGAGTGGCGGAATTGGCAGACGCGCTAGCTTGAGGTGCTAGTGACCGCTTTTTGGTCATGCGGGTTCAAGTCCCGCCTCCGACACCATCGCATTTGAGAAGCCTCTTCGGAGGCTTTTTTGTTACCGATAGACGGTGAGGTCCACGATGGAAACGCTTGAGCGCAACGAGTGGGCAGACGTTGCCCAACTGGTCGAGATCACGAGCGATGCTGTCATCATCTGTGAGCTCGACGGAACCATTCTGCATGTGAATAATCGTTTGCTCGACCTGATGTGCGAGGAGCGCACTGACGTCATCGGCGGTGATGTCAAAGACGTTCTGTACTCGTCTGCCTTTGAGCGCGCGACCGAACATCGTCTGCCGTTTGAGACCGATGGCTCCGAGAGCGAGCTGATGCTCAAGCTGAGCGACGGGTCTTTTATTCCCGTCTTGGTTCGCGCGGGCTCCGTTACGCCTCCGCGTATCTTTGGACGTCGTGCACCGCGTGTCCTGGTGGCGCTTCACAGCATCGAAGAGCAGTATTCCCACGATCGTCAGCTCAAACGCGCGCTATCGGAGCTTAGGGTGGCGAATAAACGCCTTTCGGGCACCCTTTCGGTCATTATGAGTACTGTGGGCTCCGATGAGCTCCCCAGCTTGCTCGATACCGTTTTGAATCAGCTCGTTGGAACGCTCGATGCCTCCGGTGCGGCTATCTATTTTTCCGAGAGTGGCGGCTTTAAGCTCCGCGGTGTTTCTAAGGAGCTTGAGGACAGCTATCTGCCCGAGTTTATGCCGTACGGCGCGGGCATTCCGACCTACGTGCTTCGCGAGTCGCGTGCCTGTCGCCTGTCGATTCAGCAGGACCTTGAGGGCGACCGGGTTGCTTCGGGCATGTTCATGGATTTGGACAATCGTTCCAAGCACTTGCTGCGCGTGCAGGATATGCCCCCGTATCGCAGCGAGATCTGTCTTCCCGTGTTTTACGGCACGCAGGTCCTTGGCGTGTTGGAAGTTGGCTGGAAACGTCCCCAGGCGCCACTTGCCTATGACGTTAACGTACTCGAGGTCATCTGCGATTACCTGTCTATTCAGCTGGTCGGCATGGCGTCGAGCTTACGTTCGCGCCGCACGGCGGAGCTCGGCCGCTCACTCAATTTGCTGCGCGACGAACTGTTTACCTATCTCGATGATCCCGTTGCCGCTTCGCGAGCGGTGTCGACGGAAATCTGCACGGTGCTCAATTGTCATTTCTGCCCCGTGGAATATGATGCGGGCCTCGAAACCTATGTCATCGATTTTGAGGGCGGCAGTCGTGTGGCGCTGCCGGACGATCCGGAGTCACTCTTCTTTTCTGTCACGGCGCCAGCAGCGCGCCTGGGGGCAGCCCCCGACGGGTTTGAGACATCGGTGTTGGGCGGGACGAGCGCTGACGACCTCAAGCACGTGCGCCTTACACGTGTGGACGAATCCACGTCTATGGGTGCATGGTTGAGGGCCCACGGCCTACCGTGTCAGGGACTTTATGTCGACTCCGGCATCGAAGCGGGGCACTACCACTCGGAAGCGGATGGCAAACGAAGCAACGATGCGATCGTTCCCGCTGATATCGCCAAGGGGCCGACGAGGCGCGCTTTGCTGCTCCGCGATGGCAGCCAAGAACCAATTGACGACCTTGAATACGACTACCTGGTGCATCTGGCGCATGACTTTGAGCTGATCTATGAAGGCGAGTCTCAAAAGCGCGAAGAGCGCCATATCGCTCAGACGCTTCAGATTGGCATGAGAAATTCGCTTGGTGACGTTCCGGGCATTGCAACCGATTCGGTATATCTATCGGCAACGAATTCTGCGTTGGTCGGCGGTGACTTCTATACGCTTGTCCGTCTTCCCGACGATTGTGCCGTAATGATTTTGGGCGATGTATCCGGCAAGGGGATTGAGGCGGCGTCGATGTCGGCGCTCGTCAAGACGGCGCTGACGGCCTATGCCTGGGAGGGTGCGGGGCCTGCTCGCATGGCCCGCTCGCTCAACAGCATGCTCATGGGCTTTTCGAGGGTCGAGACGTTTGTGACGGCGTTTATCGCCAAGATCGATCTTAAAGCCGGACGCGCTACCTATTGCTCGGCGGGACATCCTCCCACTATGGTCATTAGGCCGTCGTCGACGCCGCGTGACGGCGGCGAGACCTGCGGGGGAGAAGTGGAGCTCCTTGGGTGCCAATCGGGCGTGATCGGTGCCTTTGAGAGCATGGTCTACGAGACGGGCGTGTTTACATTCGCTCCTGGTGACATGCTATTTATGTATACCGACGGAACAATCGAAGCACGTGATCGCTCGGGTGCTTTCTTTGGCGAACAACGCCTTCGCGACCTTCTGCTCTCTGTCTCGGGTGAGGGTGTATCGGGAATCTGCGGTAAGGTCTTGGGAGAGCTTGACCGCTTTACGGAGTCGGCGCTGGACGATGACATCGCGCTGGTTTCCCTTGAGTTTTTACGGGGTCGATCGTAGGCCGCGATGCTTGACGGGCAAAATCTGCGCTGTTACAGATACGTATGCATCGAGCGAGCTCTTTTGGGGAACCATGGTCGTATGAATGAGTGGAATGACATAGCGGTTCTGACGCCACCGGGTGATGTCGACATCGCCTCGGTGTCCGTGCTGCGCCGACGGTTGGATAATTTGATCGACCGGGGCGTGCGTCGCGTTGTCATCAATTGCCAGGCTGTGGGCTTTATCGACTCGACGGGTTTGGCGTTTTTGCTTACACGTGCCAGAGAGCTCATGAGGCGAGAGGGCCTGCTTTCGCTCGTTAACGCCTCCGATGAGGTCGTTCGCTTTTTGGAGATTGCCCGACTTGTCGACATCCTTCATGTTGCGGGTCCGGCGCGTGAGTCGATTCCCGCCATTCCGGTGGGAGAGTTGCCACGATGGAGCAAGAGCATCGAAGTGCAGCGAGGTATCGAGAATCTCCCGTATTATCGGCACCGTGTGGCCGAGCTTCTCGAATCACTTCCCCTGAGGCGTGATGAACGTTATGACGTCGCATTGGCGCTGGGGGAGGCATTGGGTAACGCGTATGACCATGCGGGCGGTGTTGGCTGTATCCTGACGGTTCAGGCCTACGGGGACCGTGTTGTGCTCGAGGTGCTTGATCGGGGCGCTGGCTATTCTATCGATGGGGCGAGCGAGCCGGTGGCATCCGAGGAACGCGGACGTGGTATCAAGCTTATGCGCATGCTCGTCGATAATGTGGAGGTTACCCGTCGCACGGATGGTGCCGGCACACGCGTTCGGATGGTGAAGCTGTTTAGCTCGGCATTGGAATCGTGCGCTTAGCGCTTTGGGTTGACATGATTTCCCTGCGTGAACTTGCTTTGAGCAACTTTTTTGAAAAAAGTACTTGCGTCTTTTGGATAACTCGCGTAAATTAATAACCCGCAAGCGGACATGGCTCAGTTGGTAGAGCACAACCTTGCCAAGGTTGGGGTCGCGGGTTCGAGCCCCGTTGTCCGCTCCAAGCGCAACAGCCCGACTACCACGGTAGCCGGGCTTTTTCGTACCCATAGCATGGGCTCGAACCCGAGAGGGAGCGAGCGTTAAGCAAACGCGGAGCGTTTGTAGCGAGCTGGCGAGGTCGCCGGCAGGTGGCCGAAGTCGGTGCGGATCCGCGAAGCGGATACGCGGACGCCCCGTTGTCCGCTCCAACTATCTTACGCGGTTCTAACAAACCGCGTTTTTTGTTGACGCTGCGCGGGCTCCGGGTGCCCCATCTTGCCCCTCAATCGTCGGTCGCGTACATAAAGTACGCTTCCCTCCTCTTTCGCGGCAACCTGGGGCACCCGGAGCCCGCTCGCTGTTGTGGCCGGGGGAGTGGGTCATCAGTTCTTTTTGCCTGATTGGTCAATCCGTTCCAGAGGCTCGAACTATTTTCAAATTATTCGAAAATAGTTCTTGCATTCGGGGCGATCATCCCGTATATTAAATCCTCGCAGGCGGACATGGCTCAGTTGGTAGAGCACAACCTTGCCAAGGTTGGGGTCGCGGGTTCGAGCCCCGTTGTCCGCTCCATTTGGGCGTTTAGCTCAGGGGGAGAGCGCTTCCCTGACACGGAAGAGGTCAGAAGTTCAAATCTTCTAACGCCCACCAAATGTTCGCAGCTCAGAGGCTTCGCCTCTGGGCTGTTTTGTTTTTTGCCACCAAGCGCGCCGCCAAATAAGTCATCAAATATTGATCCAAGGTCCGTACGCGATGGTCTTCGCATCCCGTAGGGGTGCCGGCAGATTGCATGTGTCCTGGCCCATCATGACCGCAACATGTTGGTCAAGGACAATCTTTTGGATTCTTTTGGCGTGAGCGGCTTGGTTTTGGTGCTATTTGGCGACGGCACGGTTGAGGGGGTTTCAAAACTGCTGTGCAGGTAGTTGGGTTGATAACGTTTTAGCAGTCTGCCAAGAGGCCTTCATTTATAATGCGTCTGCAAATTGACCAATTGCTTTGACCTGCTGAAACACTATATGTTGTGTTTGACCTAAAAAAAGAATACAGGATATAGATGCCTCTTTGTCGTATGATAGATGACGGACAGAGAACGAGGACCTTATTCGCCCCATTTGGATGGATCTTTGAGCCCCTTGATTGGCTGCGAGGATTGTCCGCATGAGGGCCTATGGTTATCGAGAACACAGATTGCGCAACGGCGCCGCAAGACAGGGCCAAACCCTGCCGGGCATCGTTTGGCTCTGAAGCGCAATGAGGCTACGATGCGAAAGAGGCAAGAGGATGAAGATCATCAAGCGCAGCGGCACCGAGGTTACCTTTGACATCGATAAGATCGTCAATGCGATCCGCGCCGCAAACTTGGAGGTCGAGGAAGGCTCTCGCCTTACCGACCGCCAGGTGATCTATGCGGCACAAAACGTCGCCGAGGCATGTGAGAAGGCCGGCCACACCGTATCGGTCGAGGAGATCCAGGATCTGGTCGAGGATGAGATTATGCGTCTCGACTGCTACGAGGTCGCTCGCCACTACATCATCTACCGCTATGTTCAGAGCCTGAAGCGCCAAAAGAACACGACCGATGACAAGATCCTGTCGCTGATTGAGTGCAATAACGAAGAGGTCAAGCAGGAGAACTCCAACAAGAACCCGACCGTCAACTCCGTTCAGCGCGACTACATGGCCGGCGAGATTTCGAAGGACCTGACGCAGCGCGTGCTGCTGCCCCAGGAGATCGTGGATGCCCACAACGAGGGCCTGATTCACTTCCACGATTCGGACTACTTCGCCCAGCACATGCATAACTGTGACCTGGTGAACCTGGAGGATATGCTCCAGAACGGCACCGTTATCTCGGGCACGCTGATCGAGAAGCCGCACAGCTTCTCGACTGCTTGCAATATCGCGACGCAGATTATCGCCCAGGTCGCCTCTTCCCAGTATGGCGGTCAGTCGATTTCGCTGACCCACCTGGCTCCGTTTGTCGAGGTGAGCCGTCAGAAGATTCGCGGCGAGGTTGCTCGCGAGCTCGAGGAGCTTGGCGTCTCTGCGTCTGCCGAGAAGGTCCGTGAGGTCGTTGAGGACCGTCTGCGTGACGAGATCCGTCGCGGCGTCCAGACGATTCAGTATCAGGTCGTGACGCTTATGACCACGAATGGCCAGGCGCCGTTCGTGACGGTCTTTATGTATCTCAACGAGGCCCGTACGCCTCAGGAGAAGCACGACCTTGCCATGATCGTGGAGGAGACGCTTCGCCAGCGCTACGAGGGCGTTAAGAACGAGGCTGGCGTGTGGATTACCCCGGCATTCCCCAAGCTTATCTACGTGCTCGAGGACGATAACGTTCACGAGAATTCCCCGTACTTCTACCTGACCCAGCTGGCTGCCAAGTGCACCGCCAAGCGCATGGTGCCCGACTACATCTCTGAGAAGAAGATGCGTGAGCTCAAGCTGTCTAAGGGTGAGACCGCCGGCAATGGCGATTGCTACACCTGCATGGGTTGCCGCAGCTTCCTGACGCCCGACCGTTCGGGCAACGGCTTTAACAATGTTGCCAACGCGCTGAACTATGACCCGACCAAACCTAAGTACTATGGCCGCTTTAACCAGGGTGTTGTGACCATCAACCTGCCCGATGTCGCACTGAGCTCGCATCAGGACATGGACAAGTTCTGGAAGATCTTCGACGAGCGCCTTGAGCTGTGCCATCGTGCCCTGCTGTGCCGTCATGAGCGCCTGATGGGCACGCTTTCGGATGCCGCACCGATTCTGTGGCAGTACGGCGCCCTGGCGCGCCTTAAGAAGGGCGAGACGATCGACAAACTGCTCGTGGGCGGCTATTCCACCATCAGCCTGGGGTATGCCGGTCTGTATGAGTGCGTCAAGTACATGACGGGCCACAGCCACACCGAGAAGGAAGGCACGCCGTTTGCCATGGCCGTCATGCAGCACATGAACGACAAATGCGCCGAGTGGAAGGCCGAAAGCGATATCGACTTCTCGCTGTACGGCACCCCGCTTGAGTCGACGACCTACAAGTTCGCCAAGTGCCTGCAGCGCCGTTTTGGCATTATTCCGGGTGTGACGGACAAGGGCTACATTACCAACAGCTACCACGTCCATGTGTCCGAGGAGATTGATGCTTTCGATAAGCTCAAGTTTGAGGGCATGTTCCAGCAGCTTTCGCCGGGCGGTGCCATCTCCTACGTTGAGGTTCCTAACATGCAGGACAACCTTAAGGCTGTCATTCGCGTGATGCAGTACATCTACGACAACATCATGTATGCCGAGCTCAACACCAAGAGCGATTACTGCCAGGTGTGCGGCTATGACGGCGAGATCAAGATTGTCGAGGATGACGGCAAGCTGGTGTGGGAGTGCCCCAACTGCGGCAACCGCGATCAGGAGAAGATGAATGTCGCCCGTCGTACGTGCGGCTACATCGGTACTCAATTCTGGAACCAGGGTCGAACCGAGGAGATCCGCGACCGCGTGCTGCATCTCTAATAACCATCCCAAGCTGCCCCGTAGCGAGGCCCCGGACCTTTACTCGCTATTTCGGACAGTCCTGGCTCACGACGGAGGCGCCACTGGCGCCTCCTGTTCGTGCGGAACTCATATCGAGCAAAGGTCCGGGGCCTCGCTACGGGGCAGCCAAGTTGACGTAGTTGAGATGCAGCATGCGGTCTGCTCACTCCTCGAAGTTCTTAGCGGAAATAATTCGAGCTGCAGATACGATTTACTTGCGATGGCGGTTGAGCCGCAACCCAGTTTTTATTAGACCTCGAACCCTATACTCGATGTTCGCTTCGTTCATTGAGTTACCCTTTGCATGAGGCCGGGACATATCGTCCCGCCCGCAGTTTCGCAGGCCGCAGGCCGAGAATGTTTGAGGACGGGATGATATGTCCCGGCCTCCCGGGAGAGTTACCTATGAACTACGCGAACATTAAGTATTTCGACATTGCTGATGGGGAAGGTGTTCGTACTTCTCTGTTTGTGAGCGGGTGCCGTCGTGGGTGCAAGAATTGCTTTAACTCCGTCGCGTGGGACTTTGCCGCGGGTGAACCGTTCGACCGTGCCGTCGAGGACAAGATTATCGAGAGTCTCGACCATCCCTTTATTGATGGCCTGACGATTCTGGGCGGCGAGCCTATGGAGCCCGAGAATCAGGCGGGTCTCGTTGACTTTATCGAACGCGTGCGTGCGGCCTATCCTGTGGAGTCGGGGAAGACCATTTGGTGCTTTACCGGCGACGTGCTCGAGGAACTTATGCCGGGCGGCCGTCATCATACCGAGGTGACGGACCGTATCCTTGCCTGCCTCGATATGTTGGTGGACGGTCCGTTCGTTCAAGATCTGTACGATATCTCGTTGCGCTTTAGGGGGTCGAGTAATCAGCGTGTGATCGACATGAACGCCACGCGCGCTCGTGCTGCGCGTGAGGGCGTTGCACTTTGCGATGCTGTGGAGCTTTGGCGAGACGATCCGGTCTATTCGACCCATACTATGTAGCTTGTGGCCGATGCCGGGGGGCGTGGTACCATAGCGCGAACGCAAAATCGGAAGAGTGAGGTCCAGATGGTCGATCAGGAAAAAGTTGAGACCGCCATAAAGCTGTTGCTTGAGGGCATAGGCGAGGACCCAACTCGTGAGGGCCTGCTGGAGACGCCGGCACGCGTCGCCCGTATGTATGGCGAGATTGCCGGTGGCATGGATCAGAGCGCCGAGGAGCACCTGTCCAAAACCTTTGCCGTCGCTTCGAACGATTTGGTTATCGAGCGCGACATCACGTTTTACTCGCTGTGCGAGCACCATCTGCTGCCGTTTTATGGCAAGGCTGCGATCGGCTATATCCCTAACGGTCGCGTGGCGGGTTTGTCTAAGCTTGCCCGCACGGTTGAGGTCTATGCCCGTCGACTGCAGCTGCAGGAGCAGCTGTGTGCACAGGTTGCCGATGCCCTCATGGAATATCTTGCTCCCCAAGGAGCAATCGTACTGATGGAAGCCGAGCATATGTGCATGACCATGCGCGGCGTGCAAAAGCCCGGTACCAAGACCGTGACGCTCGCTCGCCGCGGCGTCTTTGAGACCAATCCCGCGCTCGAGGAGCGGTTCTTTAGGATGCTGGGCCGTTAGCATGAGGGTCGTCAACGACTTTACATCGAAGACCGATGAGGGGACGCCGCGTCGCGGCTTTATGGCTTCGGGCCTGACTCCCTTTGGCGCCATGCCTCGCATTGATTACATTTGTGCCAACGGGCTGTTTCGGCGGCACCTGGGCAACATTGCACAGTTGGAATCGGGGCGCATCTTTTGCCGCCACGGTATCGACCATCTGCTGGATGTCGCCCGTATTATGTGGATCAAGAATCTCGAGGAAGAGCTCAAATTTGACCGCGAGGTCATCTATGCCACGGCACTTTTTCACGATATCGGCAAAGATGAACAGTATGAATCGGGTATATCCCATGATGTTGCAAGCGAACGCGTCGCCGATGCGATTCTCGGCGGCATGCCCGAAGACGTGGCGTTTGAGCCGGCAGATGCCGCAGCCATTAAGACGGCCATTCTGGGCCATCGAAAGCTGCGCGTGAACAGCCAGCCGCTTGAGCGTCTGCTCTATGCAGCCGACAAAGCGTCGCGCGCCTGCTTTGCATGCCCTGCGCGCAATGCCTGCAACTGGAGCGATGATAAAAAGAACCTGTCGATTCGCGTGTAGTCGGTATGCGCGGTCGGGGTTCTGAACGAAGGAGACGATCGCGATGACTAACAAAAAGCTGCCCGAGAATGCAACCAAGACCGAGGGTGCCGAGCTTGCCCGTCGTGGCAGGGGCGAGATTTCCGCCGCAACGGCGGTGCCCCATGTGAGCTATGACGACCTGCGCCATGCCGACCGCATTACTATCGATGGTCTCGAGGTCTTTGCCAACCACGGCGTGTATCCCGAGGAAAACGCCCTGGGGCAGAAGTTTGTCGTGTCCTTGGTGCTCTATGCCGACCTGCGCGCGGCGGGGGAGCACGATAACCTGGATGCCTCTATTGATTACGGCTCGGTGTGCCACGATGTCGATGGCTATCTGCGCGAGCATACGTTTAAGCTCATCGAGGCTGCAGCCGAGGGTGTGGCCCAGATGCTGCTACGTCGTTATCCCTTGCTGCTTGGCGTGCGTGTTAAGCTCGATAAGCCTTGGGCGCCCGTCGGTCTTCCCCTGGCAAGCTGTGGCGTCGAGATCGAGCGCGTGCGCTAGCTGACGCTAAAGCTCGTTGGCGGGCGGTTTTTTGAGTCGCTGCGACAGGGCTCTATTGTTGGGGCAGTACGTGTCGAGCAGGGCGTGGAACCGCTGATTGTGGCTTGGCTCGAGCAAGTGGACGAGCTCGTGGGCGACAACCATGTCGAGGCATTCGACGGGGTAGGCGGCAAGTTCTCGTGCGATGCGAATGGCGCCGGTTTTGGGCGTGCACGAGCCCCAGCGCGTTTTCATGCTGCGTACGGAAACGCGGGAAACGGCGACACCCATTGCGATTTCGTATGCGTGCACCATATCGCGTAGCGCCGATGTGACCTCGGACGTATAGAGCTGGTCGATATGGACTTGGAGCTCGTCGGACGTTAGGCCGTCGAGGATTGCGCGCCGCTTGGCCTGTGGGCCTCCGTTCGATTCGTCGGTACCCATAAAACTTGCGAAGGTGACCTGTTTGGGTCGCGGTGCGGGTGATGCAAAGTTGTGATCGAGTGCGTCCTGTACCGTGATGGGCTTGCCCCAAAGCGCAATGATCGAGAGGGGACTGAGCGGTTCTCGCGCCGTCGCCTGACGTTGCTCGCGCTGGGCAAGTCGGCTGATAATCCAGCCGTTATTGCGCTTTACAAACGCTTCGATACGCTCGCGGCTGGCGTCGAGCGGTGCGCTGGCGTGGACCTCACCGCTCGATGTGACGCGCAGGTTGAAGTTCTTGACGCGCTTTTTGGTAACGACGACGGGGATGGGCGTCCCATCCGGTCGGGGTAGGAAAATCGTAAATTGCTGCGTCAAAAGTTATCCTTTGGATTGGGGACGGGCCGGCATGTCGATCGCTCGGCATACCGGCCCGCTCAAGGGATGTGAAATTAATAACGCTCGAAGAAGGCAAGGGCGTTGTCGCTGCAGAGCTTTTGCATCACGGTCTTGCCAAAGTGCTTGGAAAGCATGTTCTGGAACTCGGGCATCTTGCTGGCATCGGAGAGGAAGTCGGGTACCTTGGCGCCGTCCCAGTCGCCGCCGAGCGCGATGACATCTTCGCCGCCCAGGTCGAGCCAGTGTTCGATATGGGCTGCCAGCTGGTCGAAGGTGACATCTGCGGCGGTCTCGTCGGTTGCTTCGTTGGAGAGGAACTCGCTGCAGTAGTTGAGGCCGACGATGCCGCCCATGTCGCGAATGGTACGGAACTGGTCGTCGGTGAGGTTGCGCTTGACGCCGCAAACCGCACGGGAGTTGGAGTGGCTGGCGACGAAGGGGCGCGTGGCGTGGGCGACAACCTCGTCAAAGCACTCATCGTTGAGGTGGGAGACGTCGAGTATCATGCCGGCGTGCTCCATCTGCGTAAGTGCCTCGATGCCGGCGGCGGTGAGGCCGGCGTGGGTGTCGTGGCCGCTCGCGAGCGGTCCCTGCGCGTTCCAGCTGAACGATGACATGAGTACGCCCAGGCTCTTGAGCGCCTCGATCAGCGCGGGGTCCTCGGCAAAGAACGTGGCGTTTTCGATGGTGTGGATGCAGGCGACCTTGCCGTCTTTGAGTGCAGGGCGAATGTCAGCGGCGCTGCGTACGTTGACCATGCGGTCGTGGTTGAGCATTGCCTGGCCGCTCATGTGCGCCATGATCTGTGCTTGGAAGCGTGCGGCGTGGGCGGTGGGAATCTCGTCGGGGACAAACGTGGCGAAGCACTGTGCCCACGGCGTGTTGCCGATCTTTGCGAGCGAGATGGCGCAGGCGTTGCCCTCGATGAGGTCGAAATCTTGCGGATGCGTTTCGTCGCCGGGGAAATAGCCGTCGGTGCCCGCGGTAAAGCGCAGGTCGAGATCGAGCGTGGCCCAGCCGATGCGGTCGGCGGTGTCGCAGTGTAAGTCAAATACGGGATATGCCATGGTTCCTCCGGTTGCAGCGTTTCTTTGCAAACTGTCTTTGAATTGTATGACTAGGGTATAGTTAGCGCCATATGTTCACGGCGGCCCGCGTTGTGCGCCGCCCTTATCACGGAGGTTACCATGTCCAACCAGGGCAAGAAGGTCAAGACTCATTATCGCGGCACGCTCGACGACGGCACGCAGTTCGATAGCTCCTACGATCGCGGCGAGCCGCTGGAGTTCACCTGCGGCGCCGGCCAGATGATCAAGGGCTTCGACGCCGCTGTTGTCGACATGCAGGTGGGCGAGAAGAAGACCGTGCACATTCCTGCTGCCGATGCCTACGGCGAGCACAATCCCGAGATGGTTATTACCTTCCCGGCCGAGCAGGTTCCCAACATCGAGCAGATCGAGAAGGGCATGAAGCTCTTCCTGTCCACGCCCAGCGGCATGCCCGTCCCCGCCGTGGTCATCGACGTGACGTCCGAGGCCGTGACGCTCGATGCCAACCACGAGCTTGCCGGCAAGGACCTCAACTTTGATATCGAGCTCGTCGAGGTCGAGGGTTAGAGTATGCCTGAACGCTTGGTTTCGACGACATGCTTGGGAAATCTCAACGACCCGTCCTATGAACTCCTGCTTCGCCGGGAGCTGGGCGGTGTCTTTGAGGTTGACGAGCTGCTGCTCGATTGGGACCAGGCTGATGCGCGCCTGTTTGCGGGCGTAACGGAGCTAGGGCGCACGGTCGATGTTCGGCTGGATGGCGCTGGCGGAGAACGTCTCGCCGACGGCGACGTGCTTGCTATTGACCGCGCGGGCGCGGTGCCCGTAGCGGTTGTCGTGCGCCTGCGCAGCGCCGAGGTTTATTTGGTCGAAGTCGACCGCATGGATCCGATTGCGCTCGCGCATGCGTGCTGGGAGATCGGCAACATGCATGCGCCGCTCTTCCGGGGCGACTCGGATGATTATACCGTGCGCATGTATACGCCGGTGCAGCCTGTTTTGGGCCGCATGCTCCGGGGTGTCGAGGGTGTTCGGCTCTCGGTGGTCACACGCGAGCTCGATGCCAGCCGACGCTTTGCATCGAGCGCGGCGGATGTTGTTGTGAGTATGGCTCCAGACTTTACGATCGTAAAGAAGGCGCGCGGCTAACGTGCGTATGCGTAAGACGGATTTTGAGAGGCAACTATTCAAAGTCCGTCTTACTTTTGATGAGATGCTTTGGGGGAAGCATATGGGTCTTGAGGGAATCAAACTGATCGCCTGCGATTTGGATGGCACGTTGCTGCATCCGGGGGAGCGCGAGCCGCGTTCCGAGGCCTTTGAGCTCATCGATGAGCTGCATCGTCGCGGTATCGTGTTTATGCCGGCGAGCGGCCGTCAATATGCGAGCTTGCGCTACCTGTTTGCCCCGGTGGCAGACGAGCTTGCCTATGTGTGCGAAAACGGCGCCCTCGTCATGAGCGAGGGGCGTGCCGTCGTCAAGCGCTCTATGGAGCGTGATTTGGCGATGGATATCGCGAATGCCGTGGTCGCCTATCCCCATGCCGACGTGACACTTTCGTGCGAGGGGCACCTCTACACCATAAGCGGCAACGATGCGTTTGTTGACCACCTGCGCTATGAGGTCCACTGCGATGTGGCGGTGGTCGACCGTCCCGAGGACATTGACGAGGATGTCATTAAGATTGCGTTTCAAACGCCCGAGACAGAGCAGCCGGCGGCGCTGGAGTATTTCGAGCGCCTCTTTAGCGACCGTGTCGACGTGATGACGTCGGGAACCGAATGGACCGATTTTATCGGCTTTGATTCGGGCAAAGGGTCCGCGCTTGCCGATTATGGTTGCGCGCTGGGGATCTCACCTAACGAAATGATGGCGTTTGGCGATAACGAAAACGATCGCGACATGCTCAACGTGGTGGGCCGTCCCTATCTGATGGAGAGCTGCAATCCCAGCATGCGCGGTGTCAATGACCGTGTCCGCTACGTGCGCACGGTCGAAGAAGAGCTGCGTCGTCTACTTGCTGAGTAGGCATGTCCCAAAATCTACCTACAGTTGGGGCAGAGGCCCTCGAAGATGGTGTAGTGCGAGGTGACGTTCCAGCCGATTTGCTCGGACGCCTTGGCGTCGAGTTGGGCATCGAAGGGGAGCGGTACGTCGATGACGTGGCTGCACGAGGTGCAGATGATATGCGCATGCGGCTCGATCGTGCGATCGAAGCGGCTGCCGCCCGGCGTCTTGATGGAGAGGATCTCGCCGGCGTCGGCTAAGAGATTGAGATTGCGGTAGACCGTACCGCGGCTGATTTTGTCATCCTGCGCGCGCACGGCGTTGTAGATCTCATCGGCGGTGGGGTGGTTATAGCTTTGGCGCACGGCGTCAAGAACCAGCTTCCGCTGCTTGGTGTTTCTTCTTTGCACCGCCATGCGCCTCGCCTCTTTTCTGTCAACGGTCGTAGGTAAATGATACCGTATTTAGCACACAATACTAATAACGAGGACTGAAACCGTCTTCATTGGTAAGTGGGGCTCGGGCCTGGGCGTCTGCGAGGCGAAAACGCGTTCCCATGCGCTCGTAGGAGGCATGAAGCGCCTCGAGATGAGATAGGATGTTTGCCGGAGCCCCCTGTATCTCCATCTCGACGGAGCCGTCTTCCATGTTACGCACCCAGCCGGTGAGTGCGCGTGCCTGCGCGAGGTTGGTGTTGGTAAAGCGAAAACCAACGCCTTGGACTTGCCCCGTCCAGTGCAGGAAGTAGCGCAGGGGAGTGTCTTGAGTGGCCTCGTCGCTTGCGAGCACAGTAAGCCTGCGGCGCAGCTCGAGCTCGATGTTTGATGGTTTTTGAGGCTCTCGACTGCTGCCGGTGACGCTGGAGAAGAACGTATCGAAGAGGCCCATCGCTAGGCCTGCTTGACTGAATCGGCGGGGAAGGTAATGCCGGCCTGCTGACGCACGGCATCCATGATGCGGAGCGAGACGAGCGTGACATCGCGGTAGTGGCCGAGCTCGTGGCGTCCCGCCGGGGTCTCCCAGATCTCTTCCTTAACGTTATCGATGTTACCGATGGCGGTGATAAAGTCTATGAGTTCGTATTCCATAGTGTTGCTCGATTTGGGCAGATCGAGCGCGCGGCCGTTGTCGTCCTGTTCGCGCGGTGCCTCGGTCGCCGAGCCGCGTACGACGTCGCCGCGATAGTCGATGCGGACGTTGCGGGGCGTGGACAGATGGTCGATCTGGATAGTGCCACGCTCGCCTTCGATCTGCGAGGGCAGCAGGTCATTCGTAATTTTGGAGTGCGCGAGCTCGACGGAGATACGGCCACCGCCATAGCTGGCGAGAATGGAACCGCAACCGTCGATGGGGCCATGGGTGAGCTCTTGCGTTGAGGGGTCGAGCAGCGTGGTCATGCTGGTGAGACCAGAGGGCATGCCGAAAATCTCGACCATGGGCTCGACGGCGTAGACGCCAATGTCCATGAGGGAACCCGATGCCATATTGCAGTCGAAGATATTGGTGGCGCGTCCAGCGAGGATTTCGTTGTAGCGTGAGGAATACTTGCCAAAGCGCAGTGAGGCGCGGCGAATGGGCGCAATCTCGCCCAGAGCGTCCTCAATGGCGTGGAAGGCGGGGTCGTGAAGCGGGCGCATGGCCTCGAGGGCCACGACGCCTGCTGCCTCGGCAGCGCGGAAGACTTCCAGTGCCTGCGCTTCGGTGGCGCAGAAGGGCTTCTCGACGATGACGTGCTTGCCACCGGCGATGCAGGCGAGCGCCTGCTCGTGATGGAGCGCGTTGGGGCTGCCGATGTAGACGGCGTCGACGTCGTCGGCGGACGCAAGCTCGTCAAGTGCGGTGAAGTTGCGTTCGCCGCCGTGTTCGGCGGTAAAGGCGGCGCCACGATCTGCGTCGCGCGAGAGCGTGCCTACGAATGTAGCCTGGTCGTTGACATTGACGACTTGGATAAAGTCGTCGGTGATCATGGATGTGCCGATGGTTGCGATGCGCAGCATGTGTCCCCCTTGCGTTGTTTGGCCTACAGGACGAGTGTAGCGCGGGAGGACATAAAAGCGTGCGAAAACGCCGTTACAGGTCGCTCTCGTTAAAGCCGGTGTCGATATCGAGGTTGCTGCCGTCGGCCGCCGTGGTGGCAAGCTCGTCGCAGCGCTCGTTGAGCTCGTGACCGGCGTGGCCTTTAACCCAGATGAACTCCACTTTGTGCGTGCTCTTTGCGGTGAGCAGGCGCTCCCACAGATCGCGGTTCTTGACAGGCTGCTTGTTGGCGGTCTTCCAGCCGCGTTTTTTCCATCCGTCAATCCAGTGCTTGTTGAAGGCGTTGACGACGTACTGCGAATCGGAATGGACTTCGACGTCGCAGGGGCGGTTGAGCGCCTCGAGCGCTACGATGACCGCCATGAGCTCCATGCGGTTGTTGGTGGTCTTGGCGTAACCGCGCGAAAGCTCGGAGGTGAAGGTCTTGCCGGCGGGGTTGGTGTATTTGAGCACGGCGCCATAACCGCCGCGTCCCGGATTTGATCGGGCCGAGCCGTCGGTATAGATGATGACCTTCACATGGTTCCTTTCGTTGGGTATGTTTCGTGCGAGTGACCATTGTAGCGCCATGCCCGCCGGGGGCTAGCAATTTACGATTTCTACCCCGTCTTCCGACAGTTGGTTGGCATGGATGATGCGGTTGAGCTCGTCGAGGTATTGCTGCAAGAGGGGAGAGGGCTTGCGGTCGTCATGCATGATGTAGCCCACATGCATCGTCGGGGCGTCTGCCAAGGGGATCGAGGCCATGCCCCACTGCATTTCGCTGGAGAGTACGCCGGTCGACAGCGCATAGCCGTTCGAGGTGATAAGCAGGTTGGTGAGCGTCCCGCGGTCGGATACGCGGATATTGCGGTTGCAGGGAATATAGCTAAACGGCTCCTCGGCGTAATAGAAGGAGTTCGAGGTGCCTTGCTCAAAGCTGTAGCGCGTATAGGGCGTAAGGTCGGCAAGGGACAGCTGCGAGCGACGGGCGAGCGGGTGGCGTTCGCTCACGAACACGTGGACCTTCGCGTCAAAGAGGGGATGGAAGCTTGCACGGGCATCGGCGAAGGCCTTCTGCAGAACGCGGGCGTTAAAGTCATCCAGATACAGAATGCCGATATCGCTGCGAAACGCACGGACGTCATCGATGATCTGCGATGTGGTGGTCTCGCGCATGATGAACTCGAACTTGCTGTCGCGGCAGCGCTCGACCACGTTGACAAAGGCCTCGACCGAAAAGGCGTAGTGCTGGGCGGAAATGGCGAGGCGGGCTTGCGGGGTGCCGCCGTCCTCGTAGCGTGCCTCGAGCATGTCGGCCTGCTCTACGACCTGGCGTGCATAACCCAAAAGCTCGGTGCCGTCGTTGGTGAGTGCAACACCGCGGCTAGAGCGCGTAAAGATTTCGATATGAAGTTCCTGCTCCAGGCTTTTAACGGCATTGGAGATATTGGACTGTGCCGTATAGAGGCGCTGAGCTGCGGCGTTGATCGAACCGGACTCTGCCACGGCGATCATAAAGCGAAGCTGCTGGAGGGTCATCGGCGCCCGTCCCTTCATAGCTATCTATAAAACCGATAACAGGTTAGCGCTTTTAAGTGATTGACCGAGGGAAACAATGCTCGTACTATTCAAAACACACAAAGGCGGTAGGTAATTAAGCCAACCACGGAACCGGGATGCGAAAGGAGGCCCGCATATGAATTGCTTGCCAAGACGAATGCCGGGCTCCTGTTTGCGCCCGTCGGCGTGATCAGGAGACAGCGACTTACTTCTCTCTTTTTATTTACTTTTGTTCGATCAAGGAGACCATCATGAGCCAGTTCATTAACAACCCCGAGCACACCTTTGGTTTCGATACCCTGCAGCTGCACGTTGGCCAGGAGAGCGCCGATCCTGCATCCGACTCCCGTGCCGTGCCTATCTACCAGACCACGAGCTATGTGTTCCGCAACTCCCAGCACGCCGCCGACCGCTTTGGTCTTGCCGACGCCGGTAACATCTACGGCCGTCTGACCAACTCCACCCAGGGCGTCTTCGAGGACCGTATCGCCGCCCTCGAGGGTGGCGTGGCAGGTCTTGCCGTCGCCTCCGGTGCTGCTGCCATCACCTATACCCTGCAGGCTCTTGCCCAGGCCGGTGACCACGTGGTGGCTCAGAAGACCATCTACGGTGGCTCCTACAACCTGCTGGAGCATACGCTCTCCCAGTTTGGCGTCGAGACCACGTTTGTCGATGCCCATAACGTGGAAGAGGTCGAGGGTGCCATCAAGGACAACACCACGGTCATCTATCTCGAGACGCTCGGCAACCCCAACTCCGACATCCCCAACATCGACGCCATCTCCGAGGTCGCCAAGAAGCACGGTCTGCCGGTTGTCGTCGACAACACCTTCGGCACCCCGTATCTGTTCCGTCCGCTGGAGCATGGTGCCAACATCGTCGTCCACTCCGCAACCAAGTTCATCGGCGGCCACGGCACCTCGCTGGGCGGTGTGATCGTCGACGGCGGTAACTTCGATTGGAAGGCGAGCGGAAAGTACGCCCAGATCGCTGAGCCCAACCCCTCCTACCACGGTGTTTCGTTTGCCGAGGCTGCCGGTCCCGCCGCCTTCGCAACCTATGTCCGCGCTATCCTGCTGCGTGACGAGGGCGCCTGCATCAGCCCGTTCAACGCCTGGGTCCTGCTCCAGGGCACCGAGACCCTGTCGCTGCGCGTTGACCGTCATGTCGAGAACACCAAGAAGGTCGTTGAGTTCCTGGCTGGTGACAGCCACGTCGCCAAGGTGAACCACCCGAGCCTGCCTGAGCACCCCGATCACGAGCTCTATCAGAAGTACTTCCCCCGTGGCGGTGCTTCGATCTTTACCTTTGAGATTAAGGGTGGCCAGGAGGCAGCTTGGAAGTTCATCGATCATCTGCAGGTGTTCTCGCTGCTCGCCAACGTGGCCGACGTCAAGTCACTCGTCGTACACCCGGCTACCACCACGCACTCCCAGCTCTCTGCCGAGGAGCTCGCCGAGCAGAACATCACGCCCTCCACGATCCGTCTTTCCATCGGTACCGAGAACGCCGAGGATATCATTTGGGATTTGAAGCAGGCCTTCGCCGCGCTGGACGAGTAAGGCGACTTGTGCAAGGACCCCTTGCGACTCGATAGGTATAACTGCATAAAATGCCTGCTCAAGGCGCCTGTGCGCACAATGGTTGCACAGGCGCCTTTTTTTGCATAGAGAGGGTGCAAAAACAGGGTTTTTGACACGATTTATGCATTTGAGTTGTGGAAAACTCCTGTTGAGAGGATGTGAGTTTTACGCAATTGACGTGCGCCTTTTGAGTAAAACCGCAGGTCGCGATTTGCTCGGGGTACTATGCAGCGCGATCGAATCACACGCAGCCCAAACGCAGCAAAAACGCACTACGGAGGTTTCCAGCTACATGAGGATCGATTCACGAAAACCGAAAGCCGCCGCCCTTTCCGCCGCTCTGACCGTGGCACTTTTGGCGGGCGCCGGCGCAACTGATGCCCACGCAGCAACACTATCCGATACGGTTGGATCTACGCCGTCCGAGGCGACGCTGGTGCAGCCCGTCGACTACCGCGGCGACGGTTATGGCTCTATGCAGGAGTGGAACGCCTCGATGGGGGCAAAGCGCGATTCCCTGGAGATGCGCGCTCAGATCATTATGAATATGTATGGCGACTATGCTACCGATGACGAGCGTGCTGTGTTGCAGAACTGCATCGACGGTGCGGGTAGCCTGTTGACGATGGGGGAGGTCGACGCCAAGTCGACCGAGCTCGACGAGCTTCGCTCCACGCTTGAGGATGCCAAGCGCGAGGCGCTCGAGGCTGCCGCAGCCGAAGCCGAGGCCGCTGAGGCCGTTCAGGCTTCGTATTACAACGCCGGCTCCGGCTCGTCTTACACGTCCGCTGCGTATTACGCGAACGGCTCGGGCCTGACGCGCTCGAGCGGCGTCAATAACTATAACGGCCGCCGCGAGACTTATTACAGCAGCAACGTGTTGTATCACCACCGCACGGGCGAATGGACGCAGGATTCCGAGGGCTTTTGGCGCGATTCCGATGGCTACTACGTCGTGGCCGCGGGTGATAAAGCTCAGGGCTCCACGTTTACCGGTTCCAAGGGCGAGTGCAAGGTCTATGACTCCGGCTGCGCAGCCGGAACCACCGACTACTATACCGGTTGGTAATCTACCATAAGCCAATGGGACATGACGGGCGGGCGTCTTTACCGAGCCTTTGGGCAACGTAAGGGCGCCCGTTTTTTATGCGTGCTTGAGTTAACAGAGTGCTTACCGTGGCAGTACGCCGCGCATATGGGCGCGGGGCACACTAGTTCATGAGAAAAAGGGTCTTTCTCGTGGAGGAAGTGGTCTTGTGGACGCTCGAGATATCGCTGTTGCTGCCGTCGCATTGGTGCTTGGCTGCCTTGGTCCTACGGCCGCGCTCGTTGCGGGCGTGCAGGGGTCATGCGGGGCTGCTCCAATCGTGGTTGGCTCCCTGATCGCGGCGGCGCTGCTGGGAAGCGCGGGCGCGGTTCTTTGCCGCGATGACGAGGACGAGGTGCCGGAGTCGCAACGCTAACTGTTGCAAGATTGGCCACCGGTCATAGACGAAGATGAAAGCCGCCGCAGGGGGGAACGGTTTCCTTGCGGCGGCTTTGCTGTTAAGGCTGTTGAATGCGTTGCGTTGGCGCTACCAGCTTTTCTCGATATCGCGGATGCGCCGATAGAGCCAATCGTTTTGCGGCACTTGGATATCGTGTTTGGCTGCGAGGCGGCAGATGGTGCCCGCGAACTCCTCGACTTCGGTTTTGCGCCTTGCGATGCGGTCTTGAGCCATCGAGGGCATACCGGCGGGGTCGATTCCCTCGATGAGGTGCACCATTTGCGTCAGGTCTGCCTCGGTCAGCTCAATGCCCTCGGCGTTAGCGACCGCAAGCGTTTCGCGCATGGCGGAAACAAAACAGCGGCGCTGCTCGGAGCCCGGCTCCGTGGCGCTTCCGTAGGTCCCGCCGTAGGCCATGCAGGTCTGGTTGATGCCGTCGTTGAGCATGAGTTTGGTCCACATGCGGTGGGCGATGTCGTCCTCGACGGTATGGGCGATGCCGCAGCGCGTATAGAGCTCGTCGATCGCGGTGATGGTTGCGGGGTTCGTGCCGGCCGCCGCGCCAAAGCGGATTTCGCCCGCATTGGTAAAGGTGAGCGCGCCGTTGAGGAACACGGCGTCCATGCCCTGGCAGATACCAAGAACGGTATGCTCCCAGCCAAAGCGTTCGGCAATCTTTTGCTCGCTCGTAATGCCGTTGCACAGCGAGGCGATGAGCGTGTTGGGTCCCACGACGCGTTCCATAGTCTTGAGTGCTTGGTCGAGACCGGTGGTCTTGACCGCCAGGATGACCAGATCGGCGGGCGTTGCCTCGCTGGCGCGGACGGACGTGAGATTGCAGGGCTCGCCGTTGACCGTAAGGGCGTCGCCTGCGTGACGCTCGAAACGGGCGTCGTCCATAATGTATTCGACGGCATCGTTGCCGAGCGCCTGGGCAATCATGCTGCCATAGAGCAGGCCGACGCCGCCCTTGCCGATAAAGGCAACCTTGTTGATTTGCATGTGAATCATCTCCTCACAAAAAGGCGCCCGCGTGCGGGGCGCCTGATGGATTGTATGCCGCTGGGGCGTGTAGCGTGCACCGGAGGCTGAATTTAGAAGAACAAACGCATGGGAACTTATGCCGCGGGGCAGATGGCAAAAACGCGTGCGGGATATCCAACGCCATCGTGCACCTTGGGGAAGGTGCAGAAGATGACGGCGCCTGTGGCGGGAAGCTCGTCCAGATGGTCCATGACCTCGATCTGGTAACGGTCGACCGAGAGAATGTATTGTTCGCCGGGGTAGGGGCAGGCATCCTCTCGTGTGGTCACGCTCGTCTCCTTTCGTCGGGCTTTTTGCTGATGTTAAAGCGGTGCCGTGACGGCCTGATTTCTGCTGCGTTACGATACGTTCTCGATTGCGATTCCGATGTGCTTCGATGACGTGACAGGTTTGTTTCGCCTTATCAGGGCTTCGATGGGGGAGGAGGGGCCGTGCAATATCGCGTTGACCCCAAAAGCGGTAGCCGTATCTCGGCGTTGGGGCTGGGCTGCATGAGGTTTCCCGGTGCGCCGGGACGCCCGGATGCGAAGACAGCCGATGCGATCATTTCCCGTGCGGTGGAGCAGGGGATTAATTATCTGGATACCGCGTATCTCTATCCCGGTAACGAGGTATGCGTGGGCGCTTCGCTTGAGCGCCTAGGCCTACGCGACCAGGTTTTGCTCGCGACCAAGCTGCCGCATGCTTCGTGCAAATGCGCGGAGGATTTCGACCGGTTCTTCGACGAGCAACTGCGCCGCCTGCGGACCGACCATATCGACTATTACCTCATGCACAACATTACCTCGCCCGCCCAGTGGGAACGTGTGGTGGCGTTGGGCATCGAGGACTGGATTGCGCGTCAAAAGGCGGCGGGGCGCATTCGCCAGATTGGTTTTTCGTATCACGGCAGCGCGGCGGATTTCCTGACGGTGCTTGACGCATATGACTGGGATTTTTGCCAGATCCAGTACAACTATGCCGGCGAGCGTTACCAAGCGGGAACGGCAGGACTCATGGCGGCTGCGGAGCGCGGTCTTGCGGTGTTTGTGATGGAGCCACTGCTGGGCGGTCGTCTAGCGGGCAAACTTCCGCCGCGGGCACGCGCTGTGCTCGATGGCGCCCGTGACCCGCATTTGCGCACTCCGGCCGCCTGGGGGCTTTCGTGGGTGTGGAACCATCCTCAGGTGACGATGCTGCTTTCGGGTATGACCGATACCGCGCAAGTGGATGAGAACGCGGCGTTGGCCGATCGGGCCCTGCCGGATTCGATGACAGCTACTCAGCTCGATGCCATCGCACGCGTGCTGAGGGAGTTTGAAAAATCGAATCGCGTGCCCTGCACGGGATGCGGCTATTGCATGCCGTGTCCTAAAGGCATCAATATCCCTGGGTGTTTTGCTGCCTACAACGCAAGCTATGCGCACAGCTGGTTTACGGGGCTGTCTCAATACTTTACGGCGAGCGCGGTGCGGACGAACGAGCCCAAGCTGGTGAGCAATTGCGTCAAGTGCGGCAAATGCGCGCGGCATTGCCCGCAGCACATCGATATCCCCGGGCGCTTGGACGACGTACGCCGACGTTTTCAGCCTGGCCCCGTAACGGCGGCGCTTAAGGCCTTCGGCAAAACGCGCTCCTCATGACCCTTTTATAAGTTGCGGTGGAATAGTTCCTGTTTGCGGCAGAATAGGGGCCAAACAGGAACTATTCCACCGCAACTGAAGGGGGCTGTCGTGGGCCATCGGGATTCATGTGATGATTTGCGTGAGGTTCGTTGGGGCGTTTTGGGCGCTGGGCGCATTTCGCATCGATTCGCATCGTCGCTCAAGGAGGTGGACGGGGCACGGCTTGTGGCTGCCGCCGGTCGCACTCCTTCGCATGTTGAGGAGTTTTGCAGGGCGTTTTCGATTGATGCCGCGCACAGTTATGCCACGGCTGACGATAGCGGCGATGCGGCTTATGATGCGCTGATTGCCGACCCCGATGTCGACGCAATCTACTTGGCTCTTCCGCATGGCATGCATGCGCATTGGGTCTGTCGGGCACTGCGCGCGGGAAAGGCCGTACTGTGCGAAAAGCCGGCCGTTTTGAGTGAGGAAGAGGCTCTCTCGATTGCCTCCACCTCTCGCGAGCGCGGCGTGCTGTTTATGGAGGCGATGAAAAATCGGTTTTGCCCGATGCGCACTCGCGTGAAGGACTTGCTTGCGTCGGGCGAGCTCGGCCGTATCGTCTCGATTGAAAGCGTGCAAAAACTCGATTATGGTGAGCCCCCTTCGAGTTATCTGCTCGATCCGTTGCAGGGTGGTTGTCTATATGACATGGGCTGCTATGCGGTCGGGTGGTTTGAGGATTTGCTTGCGGGTGCGTGCGATGTTTCGTCTCGTGAAGTTCGCTGGCGTGACGTATCGGGCGGCCGCGTGGATTGGGCCGATGAGATTCATATGAGCGTCGGCGGCATACCCATTCATATGGTGTGCGACGGCAAGGCAGCGTATGAAAGCCGCTTAACGATTGCCTGTGAGCGGGGCTCGTTGGAAATCGAGCGCCTCCATCGCCCCGAGCTCGCCCATGTGAAGTATTCCGACGGGCGAATGCTCGAAATAAATGCCCCGTTTGAGGTTGATGATTTCTACGGCGAAATCCAGCATGCGACCCAGCTCATCCGGGCGGGGAAACTCGAGAGTCCCGTCATGCCCCTTGCCGCCACACAGCGCTGCGCGCGCATTATCGATGCAATCCGTCTAGCCCTCTAGGACTTGGCGCTGACGCATAGGGGATTATGACGCTGGCGCCCGTAGCCGTAGTGCTTGGCGGCCCGCATCTCTGATGCCCCTTTTATAAGTTGCGGTGGAATGGTTCCTGTTTGCGGCAGAATAGGGGCCAAACAGGAACTATTTCACCGCAACTGATGAGGGGGAGCTGGAGATGCTGACGATTGGGTGCCATCTTTCGACGACGAAGGGCTATCGGGCGATGGGGGAGACGGCGCTGTCCATTGGCGCCAATACCTTTGCATTCTTTACGCGCAACCCGCGCGGCGGCAAGGCGAAAGACCTTGACATGGATGATGTGGCGGCCCTGCGCGAGCTTATGGAACAAAGCGATTTTGGCCCACTCGTGGCGCATGCCCCCTATACCTACAACCCCTGTTCTGCCAAAGAGCGGGCGCGCGAGTTTGCCCTGGAGGCAATGGCCGAGGACTTGCAGCGTCTGGAAGCACTGCCCGGCAACTATTACAACTTCCACCCCGGCGCGCATGTGGGGCAGGGGACTGATGCCGGCATTCAAATGATCGTCGACACCTTGTGCCAGGTGATGTTTGAGGGGCAGCAGACGACGGTGCTGCTCGAGACCATGGCAGGAAAGGGTACCGAGGTGGGCCGTAGCTTTGAAGAGCTGGCGCGCATTATCGGGGGTGTTGCTGCCAGACGTCCAGAGCTGTCGGCCAAGCTGGGCGTGTGTCTGGATACCTGCCATGTGAGTGATGCCGGCTACGACATCATCCATGATCTGGACGGCGTACTCGACGAGTTCGATCGCGTGGTGGGTATCGAGCGCCTGCGCGCCGTGCATATCAATGACTCCAAGAACCCCTGCGGTGCCCATAAGGATCGCCACGAGTGCATCGGCAAGGGCTACCTGGGTAGTGAAGAGTTTGGCGGCGGTATGCAGGTTATGCAGAATATTGTATCGAATGGCCGCCTGCGCGCATTGCCATTCATTTTGGAGACACCGAACGAACTTGCAGGTTATGCGGCTGAAATTAAACTGTTAAGGTCATTGCAGCAGTAATGACTGTCACAAAGTGGAGTGTTCCATTCACGTTATGGGTTTGTTTCAATCAGTTTTCTAATTGCGGATTCTTCCAAGCGGGTGCATAATAACCCTCAGTTTTTGCAGACCCCTGAATCACGTGGGGTCATTGGAAGGAGACTGATTATGAAGCTGAAGAAGCTTGGCGCATTTGCCGCCACGGGTGCTATGGCGCTCGCCCTTGCTCTGACGGGCTGCGGCTCGTCCAACGCCACCTCTGGTTCTGATGCCGGTTCCAGCAGCTCTGACGACGCTAAGGTCGAGAAGGTCGACGGTTCCAAGGAGTACGCGCTCGTCAAGGACGGTACGCTGACCGTCGGCACCTCTGCCGAGTACGCTCCGTTTGAGTACAAGGATGACAATGGCGACTACCAGGGCTTTGACCTTGAACTCATTAAGGCTATCGGCGATAAGCTGGGTCTGGATGTCGAGTATGTCAACAATGATTTTGACACGCTCGTCCCCGGCGTTGCTTCGGGCGCCAAGTACGACGTCGCCATCGCGGCTATCACCGACACGCCCGAGCGTGAGAAGGAAATCACTTTCTCCGATTCCTACTACATGGACGATCAGGCTATCGTGACCAAGGTCGATAACACCGACATCACGGCCGACAACTTCAGCGAGAAGCTCAACAACGCCGACGCTACCATCATCGTCCAGTCTGGCTCGACCGCCGAGGCCTTTGCCCAGGAGAACTTCCCCAAGGCCAAGATTGTCCCCTACAAGGACGCCACCGAGTGCTTCAGCGCCCTGCAGTCCGATAAGGGCGACGCCGTAGTCACCAACCGCTCCGTTGCCAGCCAGCTGACCGCCGAGCAGTTCAACACCTGCCAGACCATCAAGCAGGTCAGCACCGGCGAGGAGTACGCTATCGCCATCAACCAGGGCAACACCAAGCTCAAGGACGACATCAACCAGGCCATCAAGGACCTGACTGACGACGGTACCGTCGACGCCCTCATGGCTAAGTACAACATCAAGTAAAATAGCTACTTGATTGCGCGCGGGCCCTTTCCGTTTTGGCGGAGAGGGCCTTTGCGCTTCTCTTGACGGAGAGTGTTTCCGTCTCGTTTTGCCGGCAACTTCTACGATAGGAGCCACCTTGTCTCGACTGAACAAAGGGGCTGCGGAGCAGCGTTTTCCACTGCCCGCCTTGCTCCAAAAGCTAGCCTGCGCCATGGCCGTGGCGCTCGCGCTGGTGTGCGTGGGGGCATATGCGCCCACGACCGCCCAGGCGCTTGAGACCGCAAAGATTACCGCCCGACCCAACACCGGTTCGGGCAGCGCTGTGGTCGGCGGCACCGAGACGCGCATTACCTGGGAAGTTCAGGCCGATGCCGACGAGGAGCTGAGCGGTCTTTCTCTGACGTTTGTCGACGGCACGACGTTTGGTACCGATGACACGCGATTGACGATGCTCTCGGGCGAGGACCTCATGGATCGTACGCCCATGAAGCCCACGTGCAAGGCTGACGGCCAGACGCTCAAGATTGACTTTGGCGAGACGGCGCCTGCCGGCGGCTTTTTCCGTGTCGAGGTTTACGGCGTGACGTTCCCCGTCGAGGGCGGCGATGAGGCCTTTAGCGGAACCTATACGCTTGCCGACGGTTCGACCAAGAAGATTTCCAAGCTTCCTTCCGTCGAGATCAAGGGCGTGACGGCATTCGATAACTTCCTGGCCGATCTTAAGGAGCAGCCGTGGGTCGAGGCCTGGAACTCCAATATGTTCCTGCGCCTGTTCCTGAACCCGGTCATTTTGGTCCAAAGCCTGCCGATCGTCTTTAAGGGCTTCCTTATGTCGCTCTCGATCGTGCTCGTGGCGTTTCCGCTGGCGATCCCCTTTGGCTTTGCCCTGTCGCTCATGCGCATATCCAAATCGCGCATCCTGCGTTGTCTTGCCGGCATCTACGTGAATGTCATCCGCGGTACGCCGGCGTTCCTGCAGATCTATATTGCATTCTTTGGCCTGCCGCTTGCCGGCGTCAAGGTGGACGACTATGTCTTGGGCGTCATCGTCATGGCCATGAACTCGTCCGCCTACCTGTGCGAGATCTTCCGCGCCGGTATTCAGTCGATCCCCAAGGGCCAGAATGAGGCTGCTCGCTCGCTGGGCATGAACGCCTTCCAGACGCTGCTCTACGTCATGATTCCGCAGACGTTCCGCAATGTCCTGCCTACGTTGACCAGCGAGTTCATCCTGCTTTACAAGGATACGTCGCTGCTCGCGGCCGTGGGCGTGGTCGAGATCGTCATGAACGCCCGCACCATCGTGGCCACGACGGGCTCCATTACGCCGTATGTGGTTGCCGCCCTGTTCTATCTGGTCATTACCCTGCCGCTTGCGCGCTTGGTGAGCGGTCTTGAGGCGAGGCTGCTGGGTACGGTCGAAACCAAAAAGAAGCGTCCCACCACTGTCTCTTATAC
>UROO01000008.1 GCA_900549555.1 uncultured Collinsella sp.
GGCAGCGTCAGATGTGTATAAGAGACAGCTTGGGGACGTTCCTTATGTGCCGGCCTTTTAGGAACGTCCCCAAGTGTCGGCAGATTGGGACAGTCCTTCACACCAAACATTAAAGACTGTCCCCAACGACTAGTCATTTAAGAACGTCCCCAATGACTAGGTAGTAAAACGCCCGTCGGCGGTGGTGCCGGCGGGCGCTGCTGTGCGATATATTGCGTTATGGGCTTAGTGCCTCATAAAGTGGTACTCGATCACATTGCTGTAGGGGTGACCCGGGCCCACAATGCCCTGCGGGAACAGCGGCTGGTGCGGCGTGTCGGGGTACATTTCTGCCTCGAGGGCAAAGCCGGCACCCCAGCCATAGTTAGCATCGTCCTTGGCGTGCTCGTCGCCCAGCCAGTTGCCGGTGTAGAGCTGCACGCCCGGGGCGGTGGTGTAGTAGTCCAGCTCACGACCGGTCCACATCTCCTCAACATGCATCGCGCGGCGCAGATTACGGCCGTACTGATAGCCATCGATGCACAGACAGTGATCGTAGCCACGGGCCTGCTTAATCTGCGGGTCGTCGGCTTCCATGCCGGGAGCGACGGGGCGCAGCTCACGGAAGTCAAACGGCGTGCCCTCGACCGGAGCAATCTCGCCGGTGGGGATGTTCTGCTCGTTAATGGGCAGGTAGTGGGCAGCGTTGGCAACAAAGAAGTGCTCGCAGTCCATGCCGGCGTTATGACCGGCAAGGTTAAAGTACGTGTGGTTGGTCATGGACACGTAGGTTGCGCGGTCGCTCTCGCAGCCATACTCGATGCGGAAGACGCCGGTGCGCGTCACGGTAAACACGGCCGTAAAGGTGCGGTTGCCGGGTAGGCCCATGTCGCCATCCTCAAGCGAGGTGGTCATGCGAACGGCGTTGTGAGTCTCGTCGAGTTTAACGTCCCACACGCGTTTATGCAGGCCGTGCTCAAGGTCGCTGTGCAGGTTGTTGGCGCCCTCGTTGGCGGGCATATGCCAGTCCGTGCCGGCGATGGTGATCGTGGCGCCTGCGGTGCGGTTTGCCACGGGGCCGATGGTCGCGCCAAAGCAGGCGGGGTTGTCAAAGTAATCCTCGAGCTTATCGAAGCCCAGCACCACATCGCGCACGTTGCCGGGAATGTCGGGCACATCGATACCCAACACGGTGGCGCCATAGTCCATAATGCGAACGCAGATCTCGGGCCCGTTGAGGGTGTAACGATGAACGGGGGTACCGCATGGCGCGGTGCCGAAAAGCTCGGAAGTGATCATTTGGTTCCTAACATCGAGGTATTTCCGACAAACTGTAGCGCGAACAGGCGAGATTATCACTACATCCCACTAAAGCAGGGGGTATTTTTCTCAAAAAAGTGATGATTGGAGCTGTACGGGCGCTCATTTTAGGTGTGCACGAGTCTGATACAATTTGTTCGTTACTGTTTGAACGGTATACGCGTATAGAACGGCGAGGATTCATCGTGATTAAGGCAGAGCGACAGGATAAGGTTCGTCAGCTGCTCGATGAGCAGGGCACGGTTTCGGTTAAGGAGATTTCGGATGCGTTAGGTGTCTCGGACATGACGATCCGTCGCGACCTTGAGGAGCTTGCGAGCCTAGGCGAGATCGAGCGCGTGCACGGCGGCGCCCGTAGTGCGCAGAGTCGCCCGCACGCTATGTTGCGCCATGAGTATTCGCACAGTGAAAAGCGCACTAAGCATGCCGAGGAAAAGCTGCAGATCGCGCGCCGCGCCGTTGGGCTCATCGAGGAGGGCTCGACCATCTTTTTGGGGACGGGCACTACAGTTGAGCAGATGGCCTCGATGCTGCCGGCATTTCGCCTGCGCATTGTGACCAATTCACTTTCGGTGTTTAACCTGCTCGAGGCGCGCGAGGACTGCGACCTGTGCCTCGTGGGCGGTATGTATCGCCGCCGCACTGCAGCCTTTGTGGGCCCCATGGCCGAGGATACCCTGCGCGCGCTGGGAATCGACGCAGCCTATATCGGCGCCAACGGCATTTTGGACGGCGACGTGTCCACGTCTAACATGGAAGAGGGCCGCATCCAGCAGCTCGCCTTTAGCAAGGCCGACTCGCGCTATCTGATTGCCGACTCCAGCAAGATCGGCAAGCGCGACTTCTACACCTTCTGCCGCCTGGACAGCCTGGACGCCGTGGTGTGCGAGCCGGGTATCGCCGCCGAGGATCGTGTCGCCATCGAGGAACACACGCAGGTTATTTGCTAGTTATCGCTACGGGATTGCCAACGGGTGATGCGGGAGGACTTTTACCTCCTGTCATTGTGGAAACCAGCGCGTCAGCGCTACGCGATATGACGCGCAAATAAGGACTCCACTATCAAGTCGTCTCAACCTGTAACAGGTAGGGGTGAAACCACCAACCAGATGTTACAGATTGAGACAATTCGGCGGGGCCTACCTTGTTTGTCTCGATCTGTAACGGTTAGGACTTAAAAACTCGGCTACGTGTTACAGATCGAGACAAAAGAAAAAGAACATTAGGACTTGAAAATAAAGTTTTGATAAGGGATTCGCCCAGTTAAGACGGTGCGGCAGACAATTGAGATTAGTTTGCCTCCGGAGTCGTAAGCATAATGAGTCAGTTCGATGACCGGAAGTTTTGCAACACCATAATTACTGGCTTCGGAATCGCTAAGCTGACGTGCTCTATAGCTTTCCCTAACAGATTGGATAGACTTGGACAAGTCGTCCATGATTCTGCTAAATGCCTGAAAATCTAACTGGTTATTCGGAACGCGCGACTTTGAAATGAAGAACGTATCAGCGCCTATGAAGCTGCCTTCAAGTTCGTAGGTCAATTCAAGACGCTGAATTTCATCGCGACTTTGACATCCAAATTGTTGGAGCATCATTACGGAAATTGGACGACCTGATGTGAGGCCGCCGAAATGTTTGGTGATGGCATCCGGATCAACGCCATCGCAATGGCTTGCAAAGTCAAAGTCTAAAAGTGAATTGAGCTCGCTAACGCGTTTCGGTGCAACAAACGATCCCTTACCTTGGATTCGATAGATACTTCCACGACGCTCCAGCTCACTCATGGCAAGTCGGACGGTTGTTCTGCTTACGGCGTATTCGTCGCAGAGTTCCATTTCTGTTGGAAGTTTATCGTCTGCTTGATATTCATCGACGATCTGCTTGAGCAGCGCGTCGGTGAGCTGTAAATAGAGTGGCCGTTTTTCGTGTGTATCGAGCATTAGAGCCTCAGTTTGCATGTTGGTTATACCTGATGGTTGCCTCAGTCGGGATGTAACGTGGGCAAGGTAACCTTAACGTATCACAGAGCGGCTCAGCATGACGATCTGATGCCTGTATCCACGAAGGGCTTGTCCGAGCGTGAAGATATTCTGGGGCAGGCAAATACCGTTCATGGAGTCCCCGATATGTTGGAGGTCAGCGCCGGCTGCTTTTGCTGCAAGGCCTATTTTCTTAATGGTCTCGCTGTCGCAGGAGTCTTGACTCGTCCCGTTCGCCGCCATGACGAGAACCTTCTCTTCAATTGACTTGCCTACGTTGTGGGATCGTACAAAGTCTACGATGGCGCGCAGGTCTGCTTCTTGGAAGCAAGGGACGGTGTAGGGGGCTGGCACGAGAAGGATATCGACGCCGAGGTCAACAAACTTGCGCGCAATTTCGAGCGTCATGACAGGTTCCGCAACGCCCGCTCCATGCATTTTTCCGGCTATGACCAGGCCATTGAAATGCTCTTTGGAGAGTTTAATCGAATGGGCGATTGCATCGTTGGAGACGCCGGTTCCAGGGTTGCCCGTCAGGCAGATAAAATCAAATCCGAGTTCGTTAGCCTTTTCTAAGGTCTTGGGAGAGACGCGACGACCCATGGGGATTTCCGTTCGGGATTCAGACATCTCTGCCTCGTTATCAACTGGCTCCAGATTGACGCCAATGGGCCTTCCGCATGCTCGCTTCACCCAAGTGACCGGGTTTTCATTGAGATCATCTGGAATACCGGCAATAACTGGATCGAACACATCGAGCGCGTTAAACAGAAGCAGGTCGGCACCTGCGGCACGTTCGATTTCTGCATTAGTAACGCCGCCGAGAAATTGGGAAGAGGGTACGTTTTCCGCCATGATGGTACGTCCCTCGGAAGCCAGAATTGCCTGTTTTAGATCCATGGGTGACGTGGCGGCAAAATCGGATGCGGACATGTTCAGTAATCGTTTGGGCATTGTTACTTCCTTTGACTAGAACGACAGGCTTGTGACATTGTCTCTAATATTGTTACAACAATATATTCAATATGTTATATCCAATCGGTGAACGGTTGCAAACTTATTGTACTGCTCGGAAAAAATAGCCTTTAGCTGGGAAAACATTATATTAATCAACTACCGTTCACCGAATAAGTATTTGAATTCTTGACATATCGACAAAGCGGAAAAAGAATTGGTTATGACAAATCGCGCAAATGATATTACATTTCGCACAAGAACGTATTCACTTACATAAGTGGATACAAACGGGGACGACGACGGTTGAGTCCGGATAAATCGTTGTGTGCCCGGGAATCATGAAAGGATGTGTTATGGACGCTATCGTCAAATTCCTTGAAAAACACCAGCCCCTCTTCGACAAAATCTCGAGGAACATTTATCTGGTGGCGATTAAGGATGGCTTTCTCTCGAATATGCCAATTGTGCTGTTCTCGAGCCTGTTCCTTCTTCTTTCGACGCTCCCTGCCTATGTGGGCATCACGCTTCCGTCTGAGGTGCTGGATTTCTTCAATAAAATCTATGCATATACCATGGGACTTCTTGGCATTATGGTGGCCGGCACCACGGCGAGCTCGCTTGCCATGTCGATGAACCGTCGCATGCCTTCGGGTAAATCTCTCAACCCCACCTCGTGCATGGTTTGTGCCATGTGCGGCATGCTCTTGCTATCGGTGACGAACGATGTTGTCTCGATTGGCGGAGCAGATACATCTGTTTTTGAAACCGGCTATATGGGAACCAAGGGTTTTCTCGCTGCGTTCGTAGCCGCATTCTTGACCGTTAATATCTATAAGGTGTGCATTAGCCATAATGTGACGATCAAGCTCCCCAAAGAGGTCCCTGGCTCTATTGCGCAGAGTTTTCGCGATATCTTTGCATTTGGGTTTTCGATCCTTGCGTGCGCTTTTATCGATCTTGCGAGCCGCAAGCTGCTTGCTGTGCCGTTCGCCAATTTGGTATCCGCTCTCATCTCGCCGCTGTTCTCCGCGGTTGACACCTATCCTGGCATGGCGCTTATCGAAGGCGCGGTCGCACTTTTCCAATTTATGGGTATCCACGGTGCTTCGGTTGTCATGAGTCCGATCAATGCTGCGCTCTACGGCAATACCGTTACCAATCTTGAGGTTTTCCAAGCAGGTGGACACCCGTCAATTGCTCTCACGCAGGACTTTACAAGCTTCATCGGCGGTCTGGGCGGTTCTGGCTGCACGTTCATCGTTCCTATTATCCTGATCATGTTTATGCGCTCCAAGCAGCTTAAAGCCATGGGCAAGGCATCGATTATCCCGGTGATTTTTGGAGTTAACGAGCCCGTTATCTTCGGTATGCCGATTGTTCTCAATCCCTATATGTTCGTGCCCTTCCTAGTGGCTCCTATGGTCAACGCCATTATCGGTAAATTTTTCATTGACGTCATTGGAATGAACGCCCCCATGTATACCATGCCGTGGGCGCTTCCCGGCCCAATCGGTGCATTCCTCACCACGGGTCTCGATCTGCGTTCTCTCGTATTGATGGCAGTGCTGTTGGTCGTTGACTTTGTGATTTACTATCCGTTCTGCAAGGCGTATGACCATCAGCTTTGTTTGGAAGAGTCTGCAAAGGAGACTGCAGGAACCTCGGATGCAGATGCTATTGCCGCACAGGAAAATGTCGCAAAAGCTCTCGAGGCGGTAAAGGACAAGGCGGAGCAGATCCGCGTGCTTGTGCTTTGCCAGGGTGCCGGCACTTCGACTCTCTTGGCAAATGCTCTTCGCGAAGGTGCCGCTGCTAAGGGTATCGATCTGGTTTCTCAGTCCGGTGCGTACGGAAGCCACTATGAGACGATGGATCAGTACAACGTGATTGTTCTGGCACCCCAGGCACGCATGTACTATGACGCTATGAAGGCCGATACCGATCGCCTTGGAATTAAACTGCTCACCACAAGGGGCAAGGAGTATATCGACCTTACCAACGATCCCGAAGGCGCAATTGACTGGATCGTTCAGGAGCTGGCCAAATAGTGGATGCACTCCGTCGTTGATTCGTCGGTGTATAGTACGGCCCCGCAGCTTATTGAGCTGCGGGGCCGTATTTCGTTGAGTATCAAGTTGAGACAATGAGCGCAACCGACGTGAGATCGCATTGGCGCTCTCCGAGTCACCGACAAGCTGACTTCCATCTATGTGACCAATTCGCTCTCGGTGTTTAACCTGCTCGAGACGCGCGAATACTGCGACCTGTGCCTGGTAGGCGGCATGTACCGTCGCCGCACCGCCGCCTTTGTGGGACCCACGGCCGAGGATACCCTGCGTGCGCTGGGCATTGACGCGGCGTTTATCGGTGCCAACGGCATCTTGGACGGTGACGTATCTACGTCCAATATGGACGAGGGCCGCATCCAGCAGCTCGCCTTTAGCAAGGCCGATACGCGCTACCTCATCGCCGACTCCAGCAAGATCGGCGGGCGATACTTCTGCCCCCCCTGCCGGCGCAGGGGTACCGCTTTAAAATGACGCGTAAATGACTTTGGGCAACAAGGATGAGGCTATTCTGAGATATGACTAGACTCCGTATTTCGTCTTTATGTCCATTGAGAATGAATCGTAGTCTTCATAGAGCCCTTCTCTGCTTTCATCCTCGGCGTGGTTTACACGTTCAAGGAGTTTATCCTTTGGAGCCTCTTTTGTTATTGCGGCCTCGCCATCGGGTATTGCGGCTTGCAAGAATAGTTCTAGAGCATGGACGTCTTTGAGTATGTAGCCCGTCGAACGACCCGCTCCTGTTTTTTCGATTGCGCTGCAACTAACAAGCTGGCCGAGGGTTCGTTTAACGGTTACCTCGCTGATATCGGGGCAGCTGGACCGGATGTCGGATTTCTTAATGACGCCGGGTCTCTGTTGAAATAGAACAGCGATGCGCGCTTGCTTCGACATGGGACGAGTGCTTGATTCAATTAAGGTACGCTGCTCGAGCTGTCGGTAGGCGGCCAGGGTTGTTCCGAGCATGAAACGGATAAAGGGTACTTCGGTGTTTAGATTTTCATTCCATCCAGTGGAGCTTGCAGCGAGGGCGTTGTAGTAAAGCGCTTTGTTGTCTTCAATAAGTCGTTCGATGCTGATGTAACGCGCAACGTCGTATCCAGTCTTTTCGAGCAGCAGCGTTGTAAGGAGCCGGCTCATCCTGCCATTGCCATCGTTGAAGGGATGAATGCTAACAAAATCGAAGATAAAGCGGAGCGATATAAGGAGGGGATCGCAAACTTGGCGAGATAAAGCATCGTTGAGGGATTGGCAGGCTTCTTTAATAAGTCCCGGGGTTGCTAGAGCCGAAGGGGGCCTAAAGCGCACAAATCGATTACCTTGATCGTCAATGGAGACGATTTCGTTATCGCTATCTTTCCAATGGCCTCCATACGAGATTGCCGTGTGCGCCATGAGGTCACGATGCAACTGCAAAATGACCGATGGCGTTACGGGAATGGAATCGTGTTGCTCGTGAATAAGCGACAGCACATCTCGGTATCCAGCGATTTCTTCCTCTGCGCGGGAGCTTGGCTTGGCGGAATACGCCATGATCGCTTTGAGTCTTTTTTGGGTGGTAATAATTCCTTCAAGTTCGTTGGAGGATTGGGTGCTTTGGATCTTAGCTTCCTCCATAAGGGACGATAGAAGTTCGGGTTTGACTTGACTCAGAGCAAGCTGACGGCCTTTATGCTCGCGTATCGAGAGGAGGAGGTTGGTGATTGGAGTTGCTTCGAGTTCCGCTGGGACTGTGGTGTAATCGAACTGGCGCATGCGGCTCCTTTCGGTATCACGAACATACTTTCGATATCATAATATCATTAAATGATACCGAAAGTATGTTCGTGATACCGAAAACTAGAAACCATGGTTCATAACTGCTTGGAAAGTTCGGATTTGACTATCTTATTGTCTTGATCTGTAACAGTTAGACGGTTAAAAGTGGGCTACGTGTTACAGATTGAGATCTTTCAGCCCTGGTCGCCCGTTCGTCTAAATCTATAACAGTTAGGATTGAAAATCCCTGCTAGATGTTACAGATTGAGACAAAAGATTCGTTCAAGCCGAGCAAAAAGGCCGCATGTGAACCCGCGGAGGGATTCACATGCGGCCGACAGGGGGTATGCGGCAAAAGTTAGGCCATAAGCAGGCCGGTCTCCGAGACGTTCTTGTACCAGTACGCGCTCGCCTTGGGATAGCGCTTCTGGGTCTCAAAGTCGATGTAGAACAGGCCATAGCGCTTGTTATAGCCGTTGGTCCAGGAGAACTGGTCCTGCAGCGACCACACGAAGTAACCGTCGACGTTCACGCCGCCGTCGATTGCCTTGAGAATCCATGCGAGATGCTGACGCATGTAGTCGATGCGAGGGGCGTCGTCGATAAAGCCGTCCTCAAAGTCGTCCTTATAGCCCATGCCGTTCTCGGTGATGTAGATCTTCTTGTAGTTGGGGTAATCGTTCTTAATGCGGAGCAGCAGGTCGTAGAGACCCTCGGGATAGATAATCCAGTCCCAATCGGTGGTGGGTACGCCTTCGCGCACGCATGACTCGCCCACGCCCTTGAGGAACCAGCGCGAGGAGCCCTTGTCGCCGGTGCCATTGTGGTTGATGTCGTTTTCGCCCTCGGCGGCACGCAGGAACTGGCACTTGTAGGTGTTGACGCCCAGGCAATCGTTGTAGGGGAGCGCGGCGGTCAGCGCGGCGATGTCCTCGTCGCGGACGTCGAGCTCGCCGCCGGCGATATGGGCCAGCTTGGTCGCAGCCTCCATGGTGTCGGCTGCATAGTGGCCGCGGAAGGTGGCGTCGAGTACCCAGCGGTTGTTGATGACGTCGGCCATGCGAGCTGCCTCGCAGTCGGCGGCGTTGTTGGGATCGAGGGGATACTTGGGCTCCAGGTTCTGGACAATGCCGATCTCACCCTCAAAGCCGCCCTCATGGAAGGCGACGACGGCTTTGGCGTGGGCCACCATCATGTTGTGCATGAGCTGGAAGGCCTTGTCCAGGCGATACTTCTCGCCGTGCGGCCAGTTGCCGACGATAAAGCTGCCCTCGGCGGTTGCGGGAATCTCGTTAAACGTGAACCAGTGCTTGACCTCGGTGAACTCGGCAAAGCAGAACTTGGCGTACTCGACAAAGGCGTCGATCGTCGTGCGCGTCAGGAAGCCCTCGCCGCCGTCCTGGTAAAAGGCCTCGGGCGTATCAAAGTGATCGAGCGTGACATAGGGGATAACGCCGGCTTTGTTGCAGGTGGCGAAAAGCTCATGATAGAAGGCGACACCCTCGTGGTTGATCTCGCCAGTGCCGTTGGGGAAGATGCGGCTCCAAGCGATGGAGACGCGGATACCGTTGATGCCGAAGCGCTGGCACAGGTCGATATCGACCGGGTACTTGTTGTAGAAATCGCTTGCGGGATCGGGGGAGAAGCGACCCTGAGCTGCCAGGAAATCGTCCCAGGGCACTTTGCCCTTGCCGTGCGTGCGGGTCTCGCCCTCAACCTGGTAAGCGGCGGTGGCGCCGCCAAACACAAAGCCGTCGGGGAACTGCATGGGGTTGGTCATGAGTCATCCTTTCTGTGGGATTCGAATAGGGAGAGGTGCCCGAACTGGGGATCCGGGCACCAACAGAGGGAGGAACCTAGTCGAGGTTCTCGCGGAGCCACTTAATGGCGCCGGCGGGATCGCGGGTAAGGTCGATATATTCCTTACCGCGGGGAGCGAGCAGCTTAATGCCCAGGCGATCGGTGTCGGCCTTCATGTCGTTGTAGTAGCTACGAACCTGCGGGGCAAGCACGATAACGTCGTACTGATCCATGATGGCAGTGTGCTGGCCATAGGCGCCTGCGGAGGAAGCGATGTTCTCTCCGGTCTGCGCAGCACCTTCCTTGATGGCGTTGGCAAGCATGGCAGAGGTGCCGGCGCCGGCGCACAGGACGAGGACCTTCAGACCGTCGACATCCTTCTTAGCGGATGCGTCGGCGGCGGGCTCGGGCTGATCGGCGACAGGCTTGCTGTCGGCGGCAGCGGCGGTCGGCTCGACGGAAGCGGTGGTCTGCTCGACAGCGGGAGCAGAGGTGCTGGCGGCGATGGCGGCAGCACCATCGGACTCGAGACCCAGCTCGGCGGCGCGCTCGGCCTCCTGGTCGCAGAGCAGCTTATCGTATGCCTTCAAGAACGGCAGGTAGATGATGGCGTCCAGCAAGATGATGATTGCGACAAACACCAGGGCGATAAGCTGGAAGTTCGTGGTGATGAAGATGCCGATGGGGGCAGGGGTAGCCCAAGGCACCACGAAGGAGAAGCCGTTCATGCCCACGTTGTCGATAAAGAACTTGGCAACGCTTACGTTGACGCAGCCGGCGGCAACAAAGGGGATGAGCATGTAGGGATTAAGGATCATCGGCGCGCCAAAGAGCAGCGGCTCGTTGACAGCAAAGGCAACAGGAACAATCGAGGCCTTACCGACGGCTTTGAGCTGCTTGGACTTCATAAAGAGAATCAGCAGAAGCGGCACGATGAACGTGGCGCCGGTGCCGCCGAACTCACCCACGAGCGACATGTTAAAGGTGAGGGAGTGGGCGGGGTGGCCACCGGCCAGCAGAACCTGCAGGTTCTCGGCCTGGTTGGCAAGACGGATGGGGTCGATGCCCGGCTGGACGATCGAGGGGCCGTGGACGCCGATGAACCAGAAGAACGCGGTGGCTGCCTGAATAAGGATAAGGCCAGGATAGGTTTCTGCCGCAGTGAAGAGCGGGGAGAGCAGCTTGATGAGCAGCTCGGAGAACGGAACGCCCATGAGGTTGCGCACGACGACATCGATGATGCCGCAGATGATGACAGCGCCACCGAAGGGGATGATGTCGCGGAAGTTCTGAGCGATGGCGCCCGGAACCTCCTTGGGCAGCTTAATGGTCAGATCGCGCGAGACGCAGAACTTATAAACCCACACGGTAATGAATGCGGCGATATAGGCCGAGAACAGACCGCGCGTACCCATGCTAGTGCAATCGAAGACCGAAAGCTCGGAGCCGTTGAACTTGGTGGTGAACTGCGTAACAGCGAGCAGCAGCATGCTGCACTGGGCGGCAACCATGGTGGAGCCGTCGTTGAGCACCTTGCCGGCGGGCATGCGACGGTTCATGGACGCCGTGAAGTTCTTGGCAGTGGTGCCGGCAACCATGATGCCCATGACGCCCATGGTGAAGTTGTACAGCTTGTTGCACCAGTCGATGAGCGGCTGGGGCAGCGTGATGCCAACTACGCCAGGAAGGGTGGCGATCAACAGAAAGATCGAAGAGGTGAGGACGATGGGCATGCACCCAAGGAATCCGTCCTTAATGGCCTGGAGGTAGACGTTCCTCGAGATCTTCTCAAAGAACGGTTGATGCTTTTCGAGCATCTTTACGATGGCGTCCATAGAGCTCCTTTGCTACTTGATGCGCGATGCATGTGGATGGAACTGGTCGTCGATGGATGGTCAGGACTGCCCGGAAACCTTCCTGCTTAAGGAAGGCATTGCGAAATGACAACGTTGTCATTTCGTTAATGACAACGTAAGACATTTTTGGAAGAGCAACAAGGATATACGGGTGAGCGGTCGATATTGTCCGGTAAACGGTTGATTTGTCAGTCAGGCAGGTAGTGTATGCTAGAACGCAAAAAACAAGCGATGCAAGACCGACTGGAGAAGTAGTGGCAACGATGGACAAGAAAAATGTCTCAATGAATGATGTGGCAGTTGCCGCGGGTGTTTCTCTCAAGACGGTTTCGCGTGTGATTAACGAGCCCGGTAGCGTGCGAGAGTCGACACGCGATAAGGTCCATTCCGCAATGGAAGCGCTCGGGTTTCGAACCAACTTTGCCGCGCGTTCGCTCAAGTTGGGCCGTTACGGGTGCATCGGCGTCGTGCTGTTCCACTTGTCGGGCGGTGCCGTGGACATGATCGACGGTATCGCCGATGCCGCCGAAGAGCGAGGCTTTGCTCTTACGATGATCAAAAAGCGGGCGGGGGAGAAGATGACCCTTGCCGAAGCGGCGCGTAGGATGTCGCAGCTCCCCGTCGACGGCATGATTTTCAACCTGCGCCAGATGGTCGATGACTTTGATACCTTTGAGGCGCCGAAAGACCTCAAGACGGTGATTATCACACCGATGGAACATCCTACCTGCTCTACCGTCAGTGACGACCAAGAGGGCGGCGCGCGCATGGCGTGCGAGTACTTCTTGAACCACGGGCACAAGAACGTGTACTTCGTCTCTGGTAAGAAAGAGTCACTGTCGAGCCAGTGCCGTATGAAAGGTTGGCGAGCGGCACTCGAGGCACGTGGCATTGAGCCGCCCGAGCCTCTGCAAGGCGATTGGAATGCGGATAGTGGCTATGCCGCGGGCCTTGTGCTTGCCGATAAGCCCGATTGCACGGCGGTCCTCGCTGCTAACGACTGCATGGCAAACGGCGTGATGATGGCTCTACGTGACAAAGGGCTCAATGTGCCCGACGACGTGTCCGTGATCGGCTTCGACGATGAGCTCTACAAGACGATTCCCAACTCGATTCTGACGTCGGTGAAGTTCCGCCACCGCGAGCTGGGCGTCCGTGCGCTTAACGAGGTCGTTGCGGGCATAGAAACTCCGAGCTCCAGAAGCCGTACGCTCGTCTCGGGCGTGTTGGTCGAGCGTTCCAGCGTAAAGGACTTGCGGGCGTAGACGTGCTCGGCCTGTTTGTCTCAATCTGTAACAGGTGGGACCCGAAAACTCGACTAGGTGTTATAGATTGAGATTTTGTCTACCCAGCCATCATCTTTGTCTCGATCTGTAACAGTTAGGAGTGAAATGACCAGCCAGGTGTTACAGATCTAGATTGATTGGATTGACCCATCTGTTTGTCTCGATCTGTAACATCTAAGCGGTCAAAAGCGGTCTACATGTTACAGATTGAGATTTTTGGCTTGGCCTGTGCGTTCACCTCGATCTGTAACAGCTGGGACCCAAAAACTCGGCTAGATGTTACAGATTAAGATGAACAGGAGGACGGGTGCGGTCTAAACAAAATGGCCCGCGCATCACGCATCGATGCACGGGCCATTTTTTTTTCTGCGAGCGGCAGGTGGCGTCAGCGTCTTATGCCTCGAGGTTTTCCTCGATCCAGGCGACGGCACCCTTGGGATCCTTAGTGAGGTCGATGTACTGTTTGCCCTTGGGCGACAGCAGCGTGATGCCCAGGCGGTCGGTGTCGGCCTTCATCTCGTTGTAATAGGTGCGAACCTGCGGAGCCAGGACGATGACGTTGTACTGGTCCATGATGGCGTAGTGGCTGCCGTAGGCACCGGCGTTGGCGGTAATGTCGATGCCCAGCTCGTCGGCGCCTTCCTTAAGCGCGTTGGCGAGCAGTGCAGAGGTGCCGGCGCCAGCGCACAGAACCAGAACCCTCAGATCCTTGCCCTTAAGGGCGGACGGAGCTGCGGAGGCCTCAGTGGCAGAAGCGGTCTCGACAACAGGAGCCTCAACGGCGGGGGCGGCAGCGGTCTTGACGGCCTTGGTCTCCTCGGCCTCTTCTTCGGCCAGGGTCTCGGCCTCCTGCTTGCACAGGACGTTGTCGTAGGCCTTGCAGAACGGGTAGTAGATTAAGAAGTCAACGACCAGCAGGACGACAACCAGGACCAGAGAGATCGGCTGGAAGTTGGTGTCGATGAAGGTGCCGATCGGTCCGGGGAGTGCCCACGGCATGGCATAGATAAAGCCGTTCATGCCCAAAAAGTCGATGAAGAACTTACCAATGAGGACGTTGGCCACGGGGGCAAACAGGAACGGGATCAGGAAGTACGGGTTGAGGATGATGGGCGCGGCGAACAGCAGCGGTTCGTTGACGGCGAACATCACGGGTACGACAGAGGCTTTGCCGACGGCCTTGAGCTGCTTGGAGCGCATAAAGAGCAGGAAGATGATCGGGACAATGAACGTGGCGCCGGTGCCGCCGAGTTCGCCGATGTAGTTACCGAAGTTCTCGGTCAGGGCGAGGGCGGGGTGACCGCCGGCCTGCAGCGTGGCGAGGTTGGTGGTGATGTTGCCAAACAGCGCGGCGTTGAGGGCAGGCTTAACGACCGAGGGGCCGTGGATGCCCATGAACCAGAACAGCGGGATCATGAACCAGATGAGGGCGAGGCCGGCGTAGGAATCGGCAGCGGCGAACAGCGGGCTCACCAGCGTGGAGATGACGTTGGCAAACGGGACGGCCAAGCAGGTGCGGCAGATAACGTCGATGACGGCGACAAACAGGATGGAGAAGCTGAAGGCGAAGATGTCGCGGAAGTTCTGGGCGATGGCGCCGGGGACTTCTTTGGGCAGCTTGATGGTGATGTCTCGCTTAATGCAGAAGGCATAGATGTTGACCGTGGCAAATGCGGCGACAAAGGAGCTCAGTAGGCCCTTGGTGCCCATGTTGTCGGTAAAGAACACCGAGACATCGGCGCCGTCGATCTTGGCACTCGTCTGGGTAACGGCCAAGATGAGCATAGCGCACATGGCGGCGACCATGGTGCTCGTGGCGTTGATGGCCTTGCCGGCAGGCATGCGGCGGTTCTTGGAGCCGGTCAGCGCGCTTGCGGTGGTGCCGGCGACCATGATGCCCACGACGCCCATCGTGAAGTTGTAAACCTTGTTGCAGAAGTTCACGACGTCGACGTTCCACCAGTCGGGCAGCGTAAAGCCGCCGACCGTGGCGACAACGCCCGGCAGGGTCGAAATAAGCAGGAAGACAGAAGAAGACAGGATGATGGGCATTGCTGCCAAAAAGCCGTCTTTAATGGCCTGAAGGTAGATGTTCTTAGAGACCTTGTCGAAGTACGGCTGACCTTTCTCCAAGAACTTAACGATCGATTCCATAGTTCACGCTCCTCTTTGCATGAAATCTTAATGGCATGGACGTTGAAAACCTATATGGTCTCCCGCTTGCTAAAAGCCCGGGTGCAGGCGGGGTCGGTCCCAGGGGGAGAGAGGGGAGCGGCTGGGTTTGTATCGCATAGGGCCGCTCCCCTCTCGGGGGAAAGCGAGGCGATGCGCTACTGCGCGTCCGCCATAGTGTCGGCGAGCTCCTTGTACCAGAGTGCCGACTGCTTGATGTAGCGTTTTTGCGTGTCGAAGTCGATGTAGAACAGGCCGTAGCGCTTGTTATAGCCGTTGGCCCACGAGAACTGGTCCTGCAGGCTCCAGATAAAGTAGCCCTGGACGTCGACGCCCTCGGCGCGCGCCCGGAGCACCTTCTCCATGTGCTGGTCGACAAAGTCGATGCGCTCGGGATCGGCGACGATGCCGTTTGCGTCGGGCTCGGGGTCCTTGTGGCCCAGGCCGTTTTCGGTGATATAGATGACGGGGAGGTTGGGATAGGTGGCGCTGATGTGCTTGAGCGTGTCGTAGAGGCCTTGCGGGTAGATGAGCCAATCCCAGTCGGTGGTGGGGATACCCGGCATATCGACCTGCTGCCCGACGCCCTTAAACTTAAAGCACGAGGTGCCCTTGTCTCCGGTGCCGTTAAAGCTGTTGGTGGACTCGCCATCGTAGGCGGCGATAAACGCCGACTGATAGTAGTTGAGGCCGAACATATCGTTGCGGGGCGCCGCCTTGGCGAGCTCCTCCATGTCGCTGTCCTCAACCGTAAGCGTGGCGTTGTTGGCACGCAGAATCTCGTTGATGAGTGAGAGGGTGCGCGCGGAGTAGTGACCCAGGAAGGCGCCGTCCATGATGAAGTCGGTGTAGAAGGCGTTGTACAGGTCGGCGGCGTGCTGGTCGGCGGGCGAGTCTGTGGCAGGATATGCCGGCGTCAGGACGTTGACCATGCCAATGCGTCCGCCCAGGTGCTCGGTCTCGTCAAGATCCTTATACAGGTTGACGGCGCGGGCGTGGGCAACGAGCTCGTTGTGCTGGCTCTGGATGCCGCTCGTCACATCAAAGTGATGGTTGGGCGGGAAGTTGCCTTGGATGTATTGGGAGTGCGAGAGGCTGATGAGCTCGTTGATGGTGAACCAATTCTTGACCTCGCGGAACTCGCGGAAGCAGAACTCGGCATAGCGCACATAGGCGTCGACGGTCTTGCGGTTGAGCCAGTCGCCCTGGTTGAACAGGGCGGCGGGGGAGTCAAAGTGATGCAGGGACACATAGGGCTCGACGCCATACTTTTTGCAGCAGGCGAACAGCTCGTGGTAGTGCTTAACGCCCTCGGCGAGGGGCTCGGCATCGTCGCCGTTGGGGAAGATGCGGGTCCAGGCGATGGACACACGGATGGCGTTGAGTCCATGCTCGGCAGAAAGGCGGATATCCTCCTCGTAGCGGTTGTAGAAATCACTGGCCGGGTCGGGCAAAAAGCGACCCTGGGCGACAAGGTAATCGTCCCACATGGTCTTACCCTTGCCTGCCACCTTCGTGGAACCTTCCGTTTGGTACGCGGCGGTTGCGGCGCCCCAAACAAAGCCCTTCGGCAGCTGCTGTACGCGGTTTAGCAAAGACATATGCATACACCCTCTCGTCTCGCTGTTCGATATTGTGCGTTTGCGCTCAGGAGGCTCCCTGGTTAGCGTTCAGCGGTGAAAAAGCCCGATAAACACTATCTTAAAATGATTAGAACCAAAATGAGCACGTGAACATTTGACAATGAGCACGTTAACATCCGGCTGGGATGTATAGAAACAAAACAACTTCAAACAGCCGCGAACGGTTGTATTTGTTCGGTAAGCGGTTTTGATTGACAGAAGTTTTCATGTTGTGGTATATGGCTCGGGTATCATGAGCACGTTATCGATGTATGTACGATGCGCCATGGGCGCGGGGAATAGTTGGGAAGCAGGTTAGCGTGGAAGGCATGGCTCAGCAGACAAGGAATGGTCATTCGGCGAGCGCGGCAGAGGTTGCGGCGCTCGCTGGCGTGAGCCGCCAGACTGTGTCTCGCGTGGTCAACGGTATGCCCAACGTGACGGAAAAGACGCGCAAGCGTGTGCTGGCCGCCATGGAAGAGCTGGGCTTTCGTCCCAATTTTGCTGGAGCGGCGTTGCGCGGCGGGTCGTATCGTTCTATTGGCCTGTGCATGTACAACATCACACGTGTCGGTAACCTGGCGACGCTCGAGGGTATCATGCAAGCGGCGCGCGAGCACGATTTTGCCGTCACTATGATCGAGATGGGCGGCGACAAGCCCTATACACTTGCCGATGCCTCGCGCCGCATGGTCGAGCGACCCGTCGACGGCATGATTCTCAACATGAACCGCATGGCTCCCGATTTTGAGGAGTTTGTTCCCCAGCCGGGAGTGCGAACGGTCATCCTGTCCATGTATGCGCATCCGCGCTGCACGACGATCGACTCCGACCAGTATGGTTCGTGCGAGCTGTTGACCAATTATCTGCTGGAACATGGTCACTCGAATATGCGGTTTGTGGCGGGTCCGGAAAACTCGATTTCCTCGCGTTTTCGTGAGGCCGGTTGGCGCGATACGCTGGGTCGTGCTCATGTCGATGCCGCTCCGATGCTGCGTGGCGATTGGAGTGCGGACAGTGGGTACGCCATGGGCGAGCGGATTGCGGCCGAGGTGCTTGCCGGCGGGTCGCAGGCGCCGACTGCCGTGCTTGCGGCAAATGACCAGATGGCGCTGGGCGTTATCGCCGCGCTCGAGAACGCGGGCCTGTCCGTGCCCGACGACGTGAGCGTGGTTGGTATCGACGACGCACTCGAGGGACTTGTTCCTCACAATCGGCTGACGACGCTGCGATTTGATTTGCGCGGTGTCGGTAAGCTTGCGTTTGAGGCGGCGATTGGAGAGAGCTCGTCTATCGAGGCGATTCATGTGCCGAGTACGCTGGTCGAACGCTCGACTGTTAGGGACATACGGGGTTAGGTCCTACTCCGTTTGTCTCGATTTGTAACAGGTAGACGGTCAAAAGCGGGCTACGTGTTACAGATTTAGATTCTTCGGAAAGAGCAATCCTGTTCGTCTCAATCTGTAACAGCTAGGACCAAAAAACTCGGCTAGATGTTACAGATCGAGACGAACGGCTTCCGACCTGCACAAAAAGACCGGGGGCGGCACGCCGTGTGACGTGCCGCCCCCGGCTGAGAAATGGGGACAGGTTGTGTGAGCGGGCAACCCCGCCAGCCACTAGTCCAGACGACGGGTCTGCGCCACGTGCTTATACCAGTATGCGCTTGCCTTGGGCGTGCGCTTCTGGGTTTCAAAGTCAACGTAGAAGAAGCCGTAACGCTTGTTGTAGCCATTGGTCCAAGAGAACTGATCCTGCAGGCTCCACAGGAAGTAGCCGCCCACGTTGACGCCCACCTCCATGGCCTTGAGCAACCAGCGCAGGTGCTGCTCGATGTAGTCGATGCGCGGCTGGTCGTCCACAAAACCGTCCTTGTAGGGGTCCTTGTAGCCCATGCCGTTCTCGGTGATGAAGATCTGCTTGTAGTTGGGGTAGCGCTGCTTAATGTAGACGAGCAGGTCGAACAGGCCCTCGGGATAGATGATCCAGTCCCAGTCGGTGGTGGGAATGCCAGGCTTGTTCACGTGCTCGCCAATGCCCTTGACGCGCCAGCGGCCGGTGCCCTTCTCGCCCGTACCGTTGTGGTGCAGGTCGTTCTCGCCATCGTAAGCCTTCAAAAAACGGCACTGGTAGTTGTTAACGCCCAGGTAGTCGTTGTAGAGCGCTGCCTCGCGCATAATCTCGAGGTCCTCGTCCAAGATCTCGATGGTGCCGCCCGAGACGGCAGCCAGGCGGTTGGCGCACTCGAGGGTGTCGGGGGCATACTCGCCGCGGAACGTCGCGTCGAGCAAAAACTGGTTTTGCAGCACGTGCTCGTTGTTGGCGGCTTTGATGTCGGCGGGGTCGTTCTCGTTGAGCGGGTACTTAAACTCCAGCGACTGGATGACGCCGATTTTGCCCTTAAAGCCGCCGTTGTGGAAGGCCAGCACGGCCTTGGCGTGGGCGAGCATCATGTTGTGCTCGCACTGGAAGGCCTCGGCCAGATGCGCCTTGACGCCACCGGGGAAGGTGCCCTCGATGTAGGTGTTGGAGGCGTCGGCCCAGATCTCGTTAAAGGTGAACCAGTAGGTCACCTGGTCGGCGTACTCCTTAAAGCAGAAGGTGGCAAAGTCCACAAAGGCGTCGATGGTCTCGCGGTTGAGGAAGTCGCCCTTCTCAAAGAGGGGAAGCGGCGTGTCAAAGTGATGCAGCGTGACGAACGGCTCAACGTGGTGCTTGTGGCACTCGGCGAAGAGATCGTGGTAGAACTGGACGCCCTCGGGGTTAATCTCACCGGTGCCGTTGGGGAAGATGCGGCTCCAGGCGATGGAGAGGCGAATGCCGTTGATGCCGAACTCCTCGCACAGCTCCAGGTCGACGGGGTACTGGTTGTAGAAGTCCGAAGCGGGATCGGGGGAGAAGCGCCCCTGGGCCTCCAGAAAGTCGTCCCAGGCAACCTTGCCCTTACCGTGAGTGCGGGTCTCGCCCTCTACCTGGTAGGCAGCGGTGGCGCCGCCAAAGACAAAGTCCTCGGGAAACTGCGCGGGCGGGTTGGTGACGCTAGCAGGATTAACGGACATGATGATCCAATCGTCTAAATCGAAGGGCCAGCCGGTCTTGGATGGTCGGCTGGCCCTGGGCGTTACTTACTTCGAAAGTTGCTCACTCACGAAGGCGAGAGACTTGTCGCCGTTCTGGGAGAGCTCGATGTACTGCTTGCCACGGCAGGCGACGCACTTGTTGCCCACGCGCTCACAGTCCTTCTGCAGGTCGGCCAGGTAGCTTGCGGCCTGCGGGGCCAGGACGACCAGGTCAAAGTCGGGGAGCATGTCCACGTGGTTGCCATAGGCCTCGGCAGCGGTCTCGAGGTTAATGCCGCGCTCCTTGGCGGCCTTGGCCAGCGCGTTGGCGAGCAGGCCCGAGGTTCCGCCGCCCTGGCAGAGCACGAGCACGCGCTTGCCGTTGAGGTCGCTGGCGGTCGTTGCCTCGGCAGCGGATGCTGCAGAAGCGGCGGGGGAGTCGGCCTTCACGGCCTCGGCAGCAGCGCCGGCGGCAACGCTCTTGGCGTCAGCCTTGCCCTGGAAGGCATCGTTAAGCTTGGCGGCCTTCTCGGCGTTCTTGGCGGCGAGCTCCTCCTCGGAAATCTCGGCCTCCTCGGCGCACTTCTGGGCGTCATAGGCACGGAAGAACGGATAGTACAGAACGAAGTCGACGACCAGGATAAGGGCGAGCATCACAAAGGCGAGCGGCTGGAAGCCCAGACCCATGATGGTGCCGATGGGGCCGGGGACAGTCCAAGGCAGGGTGTACATAAAGCCGTTCATGCCCAAGAAGTCGATAAAGATCTTGAGGATCCAGATGTTGGCGATCGGGGCAAAGACAAACGGGACAAAGAAGACGGGATTGAGCACGATGGGTGCGGCGAACAGCAGCGGCTCGTTGACGGCAAAGCAGACGGGAACGATAGCGGCCTTACCGACGGCGCGCATCTCCTGGGACTTGGCCAGGAAGCAGAACATAAAGACCAGGACGAGTGTGGCGCCGGTGCCGCCCATGCAGACGACGAAGTACTGGGCACCCTGGGTCAGGACAGCGGAAGCGTGCTGGCCAGCCTGGAACGCAGCCAGGTTGTCGGTCATGTTGGCAACGAGGGCGGCGGCGATGGCGGGCTCGACGATCGAGGGGCCGTGGACGCCGACGAACCAGAACAGGCTCATGGCGCCGTAGATCACAGCGAGGCCGATGTAGCCGTCGGCAGCGGTGAACAGGGGCTGGAACACCTGGATGACGCCCTGGGCAAAGCAGAAGCCAAAAGCAGCGCGGAAGACGATGTCAAAAACCCAAAAGACGGTGATGCAGACGGAGAAGGGGATGATGTCCTTGAAGGTCTGCGAGATGTTGGGCGGAACCTGCTCGGGCATCTTGACGGTGATGTTGCGCTTAATGAAGAACTTGTAGATGATGCCAGTCACAAACGCAGCGATGAAAGCGGTCAGCAGGCCCTTGGAACCAAGGTAGGTGGTGTTGAAGCCGCTGGCGGCGTCCGTGGCGATGGTGTCGCTCGAAAGGAGCAAGAAGCCGATGATGGCCGCGCACATGCACGAGATGAAGTTGATCTGGTTGTTCTTGGGCAGATCGCGGTTCTGAGCGTCGGCGAAGTGCTTGGCCGTGGTGGCGGCGCAGGCGATGGCCAGGATGCCCATGGAGTAGTTGTAGCACTTCCACAGGGCGTTGTTGATGTCATCGGGCCAGTAGAAACCCCAGATGTTGGGGACCGAGGCTACCAGGCAGAAGATGGACGAGAAGATGATGATGGGGATGACGGAGATAAAGCCGTCGCGAATCGCCTTGAGGTACTTGTTGCGGGCGATCGCGTTGAAAAAGGGCTGGCCTTTTTCGATGGTGGCGATGAGTTGCTCCATGCAATGCTCCTAAGAGTCGGTGGGTTAGCAACGATGGTAGCTTTTGGCGTTCGGTTGCCAAAATGTTGACGTTGCCATTTTGCGACACAAAAAAAGACGCGAACCGGTGGTTCCTGTGCCTGCGAACCGTCGATTCCTTACGCGTAAACGTTTGAGCCGCCCGGTGGCTCTGTGTTTGCGCAATGGCAACGTTAACATTTGGGAGCCAAAAGCCGTTTGGGGAAGCAAAAATGTCGGTGAACGGTAGGTTTTGGGTGGTGAGCGTATGGTGGGGGAGGCGTTGGATATACTTGAAGGCGTTAAAAATGACTGCGTAGGGTGCCACCAATGGCATCGTCGACATAGAAAGATCGATCTATGGCCGCTGTTAAAAAATCGGTTTCCGTTAAGGATGTGGCGCGTCTCGCGGGCGTCTCGGAGCAGACAGTCTCGCGTACGGTGCACGATTCGCCCAGCGTGCGCCCCGAGACCAAGGAGCGCGTGCGTGCCGCCATGCGCGAGCTTGGCTATCGTCCTAACTTTGCCGGCCGGTCGCTGCGTCGCGGCAAGTTCAAGACCGTCGGCGTCGCCATGTTCAACATTACTGGCACCGGCAACCTCGACCGTATGGAGGGCTTTGCCGCCGCCGCCGACAAACACGGCTACGCCATCACCCTCACTAAAGTAGATGGGCATCCGTATACCCTCGAGGGCGCATCGTCGCGCATGAGCGCACTGCCGGTGGACGGCATGGTTGTGATTATGAACCGCATGCCGGCGGACTTTGGCACCTTTGAGCCGCTGCCCGGTATGCAGACGGTGCTCGTTACCATGCTGGAGCACCCGCTCTGTTCAACGGTCGATAACGACCAGTTCGATTGCTCGCGCCAAGTGGTCGAGTACTTGCTGGGGCAGGGGCACAAGACCGTGCACTTCATCTCGTGTCCCGAGCGCTCGCTTTCGGGCATGCGGCGCGAGGAAGGCTGGCGCGAGACATTGCGTGCGCATGGCATCGAGCCACCGCAGCTCGTGCGCGGCGACTGGACAGCGCAGAGTGGATATGCTGCCGGTCAGGCTCTGGCGGACGATCCGACCTGTACGGCCATTTATGCTTCCAACGATGCCATGGCATATGGCTGCATCCGTGGGCTCGAGTCGCGCGGGAAGCGCGTGCCCCAGGACGTAAGCGTGGTGGGTGTTGACGATAGTTTGGGCGATATCGTGCCCGATCGTCGCCTGACCACGGTGCGCTTTGACAACAAACGCGTCGGCATGTGGGCGGTCGACAAGATTGCCGGCGCCGAGGGCGCTGCACCCGGTGTGGAGCACATGCTGTTTCCGGGCGTGCTCGTCGAGGGCGATACGGTGCGCGATGTACGCTAGGGCGCGGGTCTGTTTGGGTTGCCGCTAATTGTGTTCGATATTGTTCAGATTGGTTTAAAAACCGTTCACGGGCGAATAGTGACCGTTCATAGCTCAAAATTACGTTTTGCGCTGTTCTTTTTTGTTTGAATGTTATTGTTTCTGTCATACACAACGCAGCGCGTATGCCCGGACGCGATGCTCTCCATTGGTTCATATGTGAAAGGAACGCAATATGGCAACCAAAGAAGAAATCTCGATGGTTGGATTCGAGATTGTCGCATACGCAGGTGACGCCCAGACCGATCTGCTTGCAGCGCTCGATGCTGCTCGCGAGGGTGACTTTGAGAAGGCCGAACAGCTGCACAAGGATGCCAGCGATGCACTTATCGGCGCCCACGACACGCAGACCAAGCTGCTTTCGCAGGAGGCCGGCGGTGGCGAGATGGAGATGACCTTCATCATGGCTCACGCTCAGGACACTCTCATGACCACTATGATCCTGGAGAAGCAGGCCCGCTTTACCATCGATGCCTACAAGCGCATCGCTGAGCTCGAGGCCAAGCTCGCCTAACGAGCCCTCACAACCAAGTTCCCTTCCAAAAGCCCTGCCGCACCCGCGACAGGGCTTTTTCTGTTCAAGACTTTAGTCTGCTGGCCGCGCAGCGGCCAGCTTTGAACCACCCGCTACGCGGGTGGAGACAAACGGCTTTACAAAGCCGCCCCTCCGACCGATATTGACGATTGTTCAGGCCGCCAAGAATTCGAGTCGAAGGGGTGGTCGCCATGGCCCAGAAGGCCTACAGCCTTTCCCACACGAAGTGGATGTGCAAGTACCGCATCGTGTTCACGCCGAAGTATAGGCGCAAAGTGATCTACAGCCAAATCAGGAGCGACATAGGGGAGATCCTCAGGAAGCTGTGCGAGTACAAGGGGATTGGGATAATCGAGGGGCACCTGATGCCCGACCACGTGCACGTGCTGCTGGCGATCACGCCGAAGCACAGCGTCGCGAGCGTCATGGGCTACCTGAAGGGGAAGAGCTCGCTGATGATATTCGACAGGCACGCCAACCTCAAGTACAAGTTCGGCAACGGGAAGTTCTGGGCGGAGGGCCACTGCGTGTCCACCGCCGGCCTGAACGAGGCGACGATCGCCAAGTACATCAGGGAGCAGGAGTCCCACGACATCGCGCTGGACAAGCTGAGCGTGAAGGAGTACGAGGACCCCTTCAAGAGGAGGTGATCCCGCCGGTTCGACCGGCGCGCCACGGGTCAAGATGCACTGGGCCTGGACGAAGTCCGGGCCCGCGCCTTTAGACGCGAGCCCGGGGCCCGTGGGTTATACCCTAAGAGCAAACCACCCTTTTTAAGGGTGGTTCTGATTTACCCGGCACTTGGGGACGTTCCTTATCTGCCGGCAGTTTGGGACACTCCTGCCATGCATTTGATCCTTTGAGGATGGAAGAAAACGGGTAATTGGGTTTGCTGCGGCGCCGAATCGGCCTGTCGGTTACAAAACTATGCCGGTTTACTACGATGAATCGCATTCTTTCAACTATGGAAAGAACGGCGTTATCAAAGCCGCAGGTAGAAAGCTTGTCATTTTCTACTAATAGCAAATGTGGTCGGTCCTATCGGTTTTACCGTAGTAAACCGGCATAGTTTTGAAATGGCACTGTTCGACTAGCAGCGTTATGGAGCTTCTGCACGCCCTCCCGTTCGGTTTTTCGCTGGGTGGGTATACTTTCCACCGCATTACAGGCCGGAATGAGGAGGTGTCCAAATGCCGGACAACGGATTGATTCAAAAAAGAGACGCGCACGAGATGGCTCATGGGCGTCCTGTCCAGATAACCGAGCACACGACGGCAACCGAGCTGCAGCCCAGCCTGTCCGATGTCGTGTGCGCAAACAAAAAGCTGCAGATTGGCTTTATCGTTGCGCTCGTGGTACTGGCGCTGCTGTCGGGCTTTGTAGCTCGTCCGCATTTCGCCGATACCAAAACATGGGACTCCACCATCGAGGTTATCGACCAAAAGAAGGGCAACGTTTTGGCGCTCACGACCTCGTGCGTTGCCCTATCTGCGGGTATTACCGCGCTGCCGGGTGATACGGGAACGCCGGTTGCCGAGCAGCTCGCGCAGCTTTCAGGCAACCTTGGTATCGTGCTTGCCGTGCTATACCTAGAGAAATATTTGCTTACGATTTTGTGGTCGGTTGGCCTGGGCATCCTGATCCCGTTTGCGCTGGTGCTCTTTGCGATCTCACTTGGCATTCACGGACGCTGGAGCACGAGCACAGTCATTCGCCGCGTGGCAACGCGTGTGCTGGTGGTCGCCATAATTGGCATGGTGTTGGTGCCCGCAAGCGTATGGGTGTCGCAGAAGGTCGATGAAACGTATCGCGTAAGTATTGAGCAAGCTCAGCAAAAGGCTGCGGATGCGGGAGATAGCGACAGCTCCAAAGCAAGCAAGAAAAAGACCGAGTCCACAGAGTCCAAGAATGTGCTTGAGCAGCTTGCCGACGGCGCCTCGGGTCTTGTCACGTCGGTGACCAGCGGCGCCAAGCAGATGACCGATGAGATTGTGCAACAGGTGACCGATCTGATCGAAGGCGTCATCGTGATGATCGTGACCTCGTGCGTTATCCCGCTGCTGGTGCTCGTGGCGTTTCTGTGGCTAGGCCACGTGCTGCTGGGGATCGATATCTCCGGTCCCGCGAACTATCTGACGGGCCGCTTTCTGAGTGCTCCGTCCAAGCACGCCAAAAAGGGTGGGCAGTCCGAGTAGCTAAAACAGCTGTATATACCGGGGAATACCGCCGAAGGGCGGCCGAGACGCGTTCTCGGCCGCCCTATTGTTTTTTGAACACATGGTCTCTACGTCCGCGCCCGGCTCAAACGGTCAGTAATCATCCGCAAACGGTACTTATACAAAAAAGAACAAAGATAAACAAATAGTTGTTGCAGTTACTGTTCGAATGTGTTCAAATAAACATGAACAGTGAAGAACCGCACATTCAGATGCCCGGACCTGAACGCGATTCAACACTTCCAAACAGAAACTACGCACCTGCGTATCTCTCAAGGAGGATGTCATGAGGGTTGTAATCGCTTCCGATGCCGACGGTATGTCGATGAAGGAGTCCATCAAGGAGATGCTCATCGCCGACGGTCACGAGGTCGTCGACTATTCCGAGACCCCTGCCGCGGACTTTGTCGATTCCGCGACCGCCGTTGCCAAGGACCTGCTGGAGCACAAGGATTCCCAGGGCTTCGCATTCGATAAGTACGGCGTCGGCTCCTATATGGCCGCCGTCAAGATTAAGGGCATGGTCGTCGCCAACATTTCCGACGAGCGTTCCGCCTACATGACCCGCGAGCACAACGGCTCGCGCATGGTCACCATGGGCCCGGGCGTTGTGGGCATCGAGGTCGCCAAGAAGATCGCCCGCGAGTTCCTGCGTGCCCAGTACGCCGGCGGCCGTCACCAGATCCGTGTCGACATGCTCAACAAGATGGCCTAACGAGAGCCACCGAGAACTCGAACTTCTACCTCAACTTGTGAATTCAGACGAAAGGACGTTCTGATGAAGAAGACCATCGCAATCGGTTGCGACCATATCGTTACGGACGAGAAGATCTATCTGGCCGACCGCCTGGAGCAGGCTGGCTACAAGGTGCTCGACTGCGGCACCTACAGCCACACCCGTACGCACTATCCCATCTACGGTAAGGCCGTGGGCGAGGCTGTTGCCAGCGGCAAGGCCGACTTTGGCGTGGCCCTGTGCGGCACCGGCATCGGCATCACCAACGCCGTCAACAAGGTTCCCGGCGCCCGTTGCGCCCTGGTTCGCGACATGACCTCTGCCCTGTATGCCCGTCGCGAGCTCAACGCCAACATCGTGGGCTTTGGCGGCAAGATCACCGGCGAGTTCCTGATGGCTGATATCATGCTTGCCTTCCTGGAGGAGCCCTACGAGAAGACTCCCGAGCACGACGCCCTGATCGCCAAGATCGACGCCTGCAATAAGGCCGACGCCGAGGCTCAGGCTGACCCGCACTTCTTTGACGAGTTCCTCGAGAAGTGGGACCGCGGCGAATACCATGACTAGTGGGTATCCGGCGTAATTAACTAGTCCGTTGACGGCTCGCGTTTCTGTGAGGGGGCGCGGGCCGGTTTTCTAAACAGGAGTTCAATATGATTCTGACCGTTACCATGAACCCGTCGATTGATACGCGCTATCAGCTCGACAAGCTGGTCATCGACGATGTTAACCGCGTGACGCCCGAAAAGACCGCTGGCGGCAAGGGCCTCAACGTGAGCCGCGTGCTGCTGCAGCTGGGCGACGACGTGCTTGCGACCGGCCTGCTTGGCGGTCACATGGGCGCCTATATGGCCGAGCTCATGGATGCCGATGGCGTCAAGAACGACTTTGTGCCCATTGCCGGCGAGACGCGCATCTGCCTGAATATCCTGCACGAGGGTAATCAGACCGAGCTGTTAGAGAGCGGCCCGCAGATCGCCCCGGCCGAGCTCGAGGCCTTTACGGCTAAGTTTGCCGAGCTTGCAGCGAAGGCGGACGTTGTGACGCTTTCGGGCTCGCTGCCGCGTGGCGTCGATGCCGGCTACTATGCCGAGCTCGTCAAGATCGCCGAGGAGGCGGGCGCCAAGGTGCTGCTCGACACCTCGGGTGCATCGCTGGAGGCCGCGCTGGAGTCCGACGCTAAGCCCGAGCTCGTAAAGCCCAATCTGACCGAGATTAACGGCCTGCTGGGTACGTCCTTTACGACCGATGATGTCGATGCCCTGCGCGAGGCGCTTGCCGCCGATGGCCGCTTTGCCGGTATTCCCTGGGTTGTCGTTTCGATGGGCGCTGCCGGGTCGGTGGGCTTTCACGAGGGACGCGCGTTCCGCGCCAAGACGCCCGCGATTGCGGCTGTGAACGCGACGGGTTCCGGTGACTCGACCATCGCCGGCTTTGCGCATGCCATTGCTGCTGGTGCCGACGATGTCACGGTGCTCAAGACCGCCAATGCCTGTGGCAAGCTCAACGCCATGGATCCCAAGACCGGCCACCTGGTCATGGACCGCTGGGACGAGATCTACAACAGCGTTGTCGTGACTGAACTCTAGGAGTCGCGACACCGAACACTCAAAAACGGTGCCCGCCGGCGATGTTGCCGGCGGGCACCGTTGTCTTGAAGACGAAATGATCCGTTTTCCTCCGTCCCCAAGGGATCATTACAGCGAGTCGATAAAGCGCTGTTGGGCGGCGCGGCCGGCTTCGTCCCACTTAAAGACGCCGGCGTTGTCGAGCACGTGGCCAAACACCACGCCGACCTCCTCGTGCAGGATATTGATGGCGTTGTCCGCCGTAAGCTCATCGGCACGACGAACAAAGACGTCCTCGGCCCATGCGGCGTGGCTGCGGCAAAGGTCGTCGCCCTCGAGCGCACCGGCGAGATCGTAGTTGGCGTCGGCCTTGGCCGCCAGCAGGTGCTCGCGGACAGCGCCGAGCTCGGGAACCAAGCGCGGCGGTAAAATGGCCAGGCCCATGACCTCGATCAGGCCGATGTTCTCCTTTTTAATATGGTGATACTCGGCATGCGGGTGGAACACGCCCAGCGGATGCTCGTCGGTCGTGATATTGCAGCGAAGCGCCAGGTAGGCCTCGTAGATCTCGCCGCCGGCATTGCCGCGGGAATCGACGCGGCGGATGACGGGCGTCACGGTGTTGTGCGCTACGCCGTCGGCTGTGTGCGCGACGATGCCAACCGACTCATCGGTCCACTCGCGCCAGGCGAGGATAATCTTCTCGGCAGCGTCGAGCAGCTGAGCGCGGTCATGCGAGCGCAGGCGCAGCACCGAAAGCGGCCATTGCAGCACAGTGCCGCTGACCTGGTCAAATCCGGGTACGCTAAACTGCGAGACCTCGGCGGCATGCATCATGGGGAACTCGTGCGCACCGCCCTGGAAGTGGTCGTGCGAAAGAATCGAGCCGCCCACGATGGGCAGGTCGGCGTTGGAGCCAATAAAGTAGTGCGGGAACAGGTCCACAAAGTCGAGCAGGCAGGTCAGTCCCTTACGGTCGACGTGCATCGGGCGATGCTCGGAGCTCATAGCAATGCAGTGCTCGTTAAAGTATGCGTACGGGCTGTACTGGAAGCCCCAGCGCTCGCCGTCGAGCTGAATGGGGATAACGCGTAGGTTCTGGCGGGCGGGGTGAGCGCCGCCGTCGGCTGCGGCGGAGCGTCCGGGATAGCCCTCGTTCTCGATGCACAGCTGGCAGGCGGGATACTTCTCGCCCGTGTTCTTTGCGGCACCAGCCGCGGCGATATCGCGCGGGTCCTTTTCAGGCTTGGACAGGTTGATGGTGATCTCCAGGTCACCCCAGTTGGTGGGGGTGCTCCATTTGATGTTGCGCGCGATAGCGGCGCGGCGCACGTAACCGGCGTCACAGCACAGGCCGTAGAACCAGTCGGTCGCGGCGCGGGGCTCGTGGACGCCCATACGTCCGTTGAACTCCTCGTTTACAACCGAAGGCCTCGGCATGAGCGCGCCCATGATGCGCATGGCGATGCGGTCGCGGCCCGACACCGTGTCCTCGGCAGCACCGTTGGCAACGGCGGTCTCGGAAAGCGCGGCAAGCGTACCCTCCAGGTCAAAATCGGGCAGGGTATCGGGGTGCAAGAGCGAAATCTTCTCGGTCTTGAGTGCCCAGGCCATGTCGAGCGCCGGGCCCGTAGCACCGATGCACTCCAGAATGGTGTTGTATGCCCAGATGCGATCGTCCTGTCCGATCATCGATCGATGGATGGCATACTCAATCAGGCCCTGCGCGGCCTCGCGCACATCAGTCATTACAGCCATGCCGCGTAAGCCCCCTTGTCAGAAATTGCGTAGTGACGGGCAGAGCCCTCGCCCAGCCAGCCGTTCATCTTGGTAATAAAGGTGTCGACTAGGTCGAGCGGCACGAAGGCCTGGATGGTGCCACCAAAGCCGCCGCCGTGGATGCGGACGGCGCCGCGGCCGTCAAGCACATGCTCGGCAAGAGCAAGCGCGTACATGGAAGGCTGCTCGGCACCCAGTTTGGCAACAACATTCTGCAGGTACATGGCAGAGCTGGCGCCGGACTCGCGCGTCAGGACCAGGAACTGGTCAATGTCGCCGGCGTTCAGGGCCGCCCAGCGCTTATCGACCAGGCCGTTCTCGTACCAGTAGTGAACGGCGCGCAGGCAGGCACGGTCGCCCAGCTTGGCGCGCAGCTCGGGGAGCTTGGCGTCAAAATCGGCAACGTTTACCTCGCACAGGCGTGCCTTGCCAAACTCGGCGGCGACGTCTTGCATTTCGCGCGGAACGGCGGCGTAGTCATCGGTGGCGGCCACGTGGTCGGCGCCGACCTTAACGAGCACGAGCGCATAGCCGTGGTCCTCAAAGTTGAGCTCGAGCTTCTGGGTCTTAGGCTGAGCCTGGTCCTCAAAGTCCATGTAGGCAAGGCCGCCCAGACATACGGCGGCCTGGTCCATCAGACCGCAGGGCTTGCCGTAGTAGTTGTTCTCGGTGCGCTGGCTCATCTGAGCGAGCGTGACGGGCTCAATGGCGGGCGCGCCCCAGAGCGTCTCCATGGCACGACCGTACGCGGCCTCGACGGCGGCAGAGCTGGAAAGGCCACCACCCGAGGGGACGGAGCAGGTGAAGGCGAAGTCGAAGCCGTGGGGCTCAACGCCAAGGGCTGCAATCTCGTGTGCCATGCCGCGGACGAGGCTTGCGGACGTGCCCTTCTCGGACTCCTGAACATCCAGCGTGTCGAGCGTGATCTCAAACGTAGGATAGCCCTCGTCGGCGATGCGAATCTTGTTGGAGTCGGTTGCCACGGCGATGCCGTCGACGGCGACATCGAGCGAGCCGGCGATAACGTGACCGCCCTCGTGATCGGTGTGATTGCCGCTGATCTCGGAACGCCCGGGCGCGTGCACGTAGAGCACCTGGCGGTCGCCGATGGGGCCAAACTCCTCCTCAAACAGCTTGGTGAGCGTGGCGAGTGTTTTTTCGTCGGGGGCGGTCATGGTGTCTTCCTTTCTTGGTTATCCCGAGTTACCGGGCTTTGCTTATGAGTACGTAAACATATCAAGGTGCGAGGGAGTAGACGGGAGTCATAACGCTGCTCCCTCGCATCTCGACGAGGGTGGGTTAGCAAATCGTCGAGAATCGGTACACGATTGTCGAGCTAAACGGGTGGTCAGGCGTGCAGACGGGATGTGCCCAATCTGTGTGATGGTTGTTGTCAGGCCAAAACTCGGGCTCAAATGCGACGCCGTCGCGAGGACCGTAACTGCAGCCGTCTTTGGCGTCGATATCGCTGAGCCAGTTGCCGGTATACAGATGCGCGCCCGGTGCGGTTACGAAGATGTCGAGCGTGCGGCGCGAGTTTGGATCTTGCAAGCGCAGTGCGTGGCGCGGGTCGGCGTCGGGGGCAAAGCTATCCAGGCAGAAACAATGGTCAAAGCCCCGTGCAATCTTGAGCTGCTCGTCGTTCGCCTCGATGTCGCGGCCGAGCGCCTTGGGTGCGCGGAAATCGAATGGCGTACCGGCCACGGGGCGAACCTCGCCAGAAGAGACGTTGTCCTGGCGCTGGGGGAGGAAAGCCTCGGCGTCGATAGTCGCGACCTGGTCCAGAACCGTGCCGGCATCGTGCCCCGCAAGGTTGAAGTACGTGTGGTTGGTCATGTTGACGAAGGTGTCGGCATCGGTAACGCAGCTTTGCGTGCAGGTGAGCTCTGCGGCACCCGTTGGCCCTGCCTGCAGGACATAGGCAACGGTAAAGGTGCGGTTGCCCGGGAGGCCCAGATCGCCGTCGACCAACTTGCATGTAAAACTCACCGTGTTGGTAATCTCGTCGACCGTGGCGTTCCACACGCGCTTATGAAGGCCATGTTCAAGGTCGGTGTGCAGATTATTGGCTTTGTTGGGACCATCGTTGCATGCCATCTGATAGACCGTGCCGGCAATCTCGATTTGGCCTTTATCCGTTCGGTTGGCCGAAGGCCCAATGGTTCCGCCGTAGCACGCCGGATTGTCGAAGTAGCCATCGAGGGCATCGAAGCCGAGCGCGATGTCGGCAACATCGCCTGAGGCATCGGGAACCTCGATGCTAAGGATGGTCGCGCCATAGTCCATAACGCGCACGCGGGCACCTGCGCAAACAAGGTCATAGACCGTAACCGGCGAGCCGCTGGGGGCGGTGCCGAACGGAGTTGTGGTAATCATGAGCGTCCTTTCGAATACGACGCCATGGCCTGTGCGCCCGGAGCGCAGGCCATCATGGTATCGGTGTGCTTACGCCCTATGTTAACGTACTCATAGCCTGGAACCACGGACTTCTTCGCTTTCCTGCAATCGGTCGAAAATGAGCCGTGAACGGTATTCAGGTGGTGTTGAGGGCGCTGCATAACTGCTGATAGGTATAGTAGAGTACGTTAACATTATCGGAAGACAACAAAGCCTCCCGTGTGACCAGCAATTTCGCATGGGGTATTTAGGCTTCCTACAGGAGCGAAGGTGATTTTGTGGCAAGGCGCCCTTCCAACGACACGGGTTCGCGTCCGGTTTCCATGGCCGACGTTGCCCGCGCTGCCGGTGTTTCGCAGCAGACGGTTTCGCGCGTTGCCAACGGATTGCCCAACGTGAACGAACAGACGCGTCAGCGCGTGCAGGCAGCCATGCGGGAGCTTGGTTTCCGTCCGAGCTATGCCGGCCGTTCGTTGCGTGACGGCCGCTACCATTCGGTCGGGCTGTGTGTCAACGATGTCACCAAGTTTGGCAACCTCTCAATGATCGACGGCATCGCCAGCGCTGCTCGCGAGCATAATTGCGCCATCACACTGGTCGAGATGTCCAAGACCGAGGAATTCTCTCTTGCCGAGGCAACACGTCGTATGGCCGCGCTGCCCGTGGACGGCATCATTATCGGCATGAGCCGTATGGCTCCCGATTTTGAGACGTTCGATCCGTTGCCGGGTATTGGCACGGTCATCGTTACCATGTATGCGCACCCGCGGGTGACTACGGTTGACTCCGATCATTACGGCTGCTCGCTGTTGCTCATGGATCATCTGTTTGAGCTGGGACACGAGCAGATTCGTTATATCGGCGGCCCGTCCTTTTCGGTCGACGAGCAGTTCCGTCGCGCCGGTTGGCAGGATGCGCTCGAGCGTAAGCACATCGAGCCGGTAGAGCCGCTCGAGGGCGACTGGTCTGCCAACAGCGGTTACGAGGCCGGCAGGTACCTGGCCGAGCACGATCGCACCATGACGGCGATTTACGCGGCAAACGACCAGATGGCAAATGGCGCGATTGCTGCGCTGCGTGATAGCGGCCTGCGCGTGCCCGAGGACGTAAGCGTGGTGGGCGTCGACGATTCACTCGATGATTTTGTGGCACACAACGAGCTCACGACCGTGCGATTCGATCTACATCAGCGCGGACGCGAGGTGTTTGAGCATGCGGTTCCCGAGGCGGGTACGGCGGGCAAAACCGTTGCCATTCGTATTTCCGGCCAGCTCATTATTCGACATACCACGGCAGCTCCGCACGCATAGTTTGTGCAGGTAAACGGCGCTTTATCGCATTTCAATAACAATCGGTAAGGATGCCGGCAGATAGCTGTGGCTCTAAAGGCGAGTGTTATGATAGACGGGTTCTTTTGTCTATCTAGGAGGCTTTGCCTGATGGAGATCACCAAGGATATCCGCTACATTGGCGTCAACGATCACGACATTGACCTGTTCGAGGGCCAGTACGACGTGTCCGAGAACGGTATGGCATATAACAGCTACGTTATCTTGGGCGATAAAATCGCTGTCGCCGATTCGGTCGACGCTGGCTTTGTCGACGAGTGGCTCGGCAACCTTGAGGCCGTGCTCGATGGCCGTACGCCCGACTATCTGGTTGTCCATCACATGGAGCCCGATCACTCCGCCGGCATCGCTGCCTTTATGGAGCGCTATCCCCAGGCGAAGATCGTGGCGAGCATGGGCGCTTTCCGCATGATGGTCAACTACTTTGGCACCGACTTCCCCGAGCGCAAGATGGTCGTCAAAGATGGCGACGTGCTCGACCTGGGCGGCCACAGCCTGACGTTTGTCGGCGCCCCCAACGTGCACTGGCCCGAGGTGCTCTTCTCCTACGAGTCCACCGACAAGGTGCTCTTTAGTGCCGACGGCTTTGGCAAGTTTGGCGCCAACGACATCGAGGATCCCGAGGGCTGGGCTTGCGAGGCTCGCCGCTACTACTTTGGCATCGTCGGTAAGTTCGGCAAGTTCGTGCAGGCCGTGCTCAAAAAGGCTGCCGACCTGGACATCCAGATCATCTGCCCGCTCCACGGCCCCGTGCTGACCGAGAACCTGGGCTACTACCTCGACACCTATAACACCTGGTCGAGCTATCAGCCCGAGGACGAGGGCATCACGATTGCCTATGCGAGCGTGTACGGCCATCTGAAGGCTGCCGTTGAGGAGCTTGCATCTGCGCTTGAGGCTCGCGGCCAGAAGGTTTCCGTCTTTGACCTGGCTCGCGACGATATGGCCGAGGCTGTTGAGGATGCGTTCCGCTACGATCGCCTGGTGCTCGCTTCCATCACCTATCAGGGCGAGATCTTCCCGTTCATGAGCACCTTTATCCACACGCTTGCCGAGCACGCCTATCAGAACCGTACGGTGGCACTCGTTGAGGCCGGCTCCTGGGCGCCTGCTGCCGCCAAGGTTATGACCAAGGAGCTCGAGGGCATGAAGGACATCACCCTGGCGCAGAACAAGGTGACCGTGCTAGGCTCGCTCAACGACGCCTCGCGCGCTCAGATTGAGACTCTCGCCGACGAGCTTTCCAAGTAGCGACACGTTTATTTTTGACGCTCAACCATCACAGCCACCACAAAGGGGACAGGCACCTTTGTGGTGGTTTTTGTTTAAGCGCCGGCGATGAGGAGATTTGGGCGGGCGTCGTCGACGATCTCGGCGATTGAGGTGGCGACGGCCTCGTCGGGATCACGGTCCATCACGATGGTGTCAACGTCGGCAAGCTCGGCAAAACGGTACATGCCGCGTCCGTTGACCTTACTGGCGTCCATGAGGGCGACGCTTTGACGGGCGGCACCGACCATAGCCGTTTTGGTCTCGGCCATCTGGGGAAAGTCGGTCGTAAAGCCGCAACGGGGGACAAAGGCGCCGGGGCACATGACGGCCAGATCGGCATGGACCATTTGGAGCGCCTGCATAGTGAGCGGTCCGTACAAATAGCGATGGCCTTTGCGCAGTGCCCCGCCCAGCATGACGACATCGACTGAGGGCATACTCTCGTCGATGTAATCGGCGATGGTAATGTCTGCCGTGATGACGGTGATACCGTCGCGCTGATCGAGGAGCCGGACGAACTCGAGCGCCGTGGTGCCCGAGTCGACGAGCAGCGTGTCGCCGTCATTGACGAGCTCGATGGCGCTTTGCGCGATAGCCTGTTTGGCGGCAACGTTGACATTGATGCGGCGATCCTGGGTGGATACGGTCAGCCGCTTCTGGAGCGATACGGCACCACCATGTGTGCGGCGGAGCTTGCCGGACTCGGCGAGCGCGTCCAGGTCGGCGCGGGCGGTGACGGAGGACACGCCAAAGGTCTGGGCGATTTCGGCTACCTGCACCGAGGCGTTATGTTCGAGCATCTCCATGATGGCGGCACGACGCTCATCGGCGAAAGCGCGGGTTGTTGTGTGGGTCACTGCTGCTCCATCCCCAACCGAAATTTGCAGGAATTGTGTTGACTCTATTTTCGTTCATTTTCTTTTTGAGTAAGAAAACACCTTTCGATTACTTATCTTTTCTATAAAAGAAAGACGCTCAACGCCCAAAATTCAATATCGAACACGCCCACTCGGCTCCAATTCCTTCCGTTTACTTTTCAAAAACGACGGTATTGACCTGCATGGGCTCAATATCTCATACGTGCAAAGACGCTGAATTTCATACAATGAGCGCAGTAAAACGCAAGGTAAAACGCCTTGTGAACAACTACGCCCGATGTCCAGATGCGGGCGAGGGAGAGGAGTAAACGCTCATGGCACTTGTTACCACCGAAAAGATGCTCAAGGACGCTCAGGCCGGCCACTACGCCGTCGGCGCGTTCAACGTCGAGAACCTCGAGTTTGTTATGGCCGTTCTGGCCGCTGCCGAGGAGACCAAGTCCCCCGTCATCATGCAGACCACCCCGGGCACCATTAAGACCGCTGGCCTGGACTACTTCTACGGCATGGTCAAGGCTGCCGCCGAGCGCGCTTCCGTGCCCGTCGCCCTGCACCTCGATCACGGCGACGGTTATGACCGCTGCATGCAGGCTTTCCGCACTGGCTACACCTCTGTCATGATCGACGGTTCGCACGAGTCCTTCGAGGACAACATCGCCCTGACCAAGTCCGTCGCCGATGCTGGCCGCGCCATGGGCGTGCCCGTCGAGGCTGAGCTCGGTAAGGTTGGCGGCAAGGAGGACGACGGTCCCGCAGTTGAGGGCGAGAGCCCCTACACCGATCCTGCCGAGGCCAAGGAGTTCGTCGAGCGCACTGGCTGCACCTCTCTCGCTATTGGCGTTGGCACCAGCCACGGTGTGTACACGAGCGATCCGCACATCGAGCAGTCCGTGGTCAAGGCCATCCGCGACGCCGTCGACGTGCCGCTGGTTCTGCACGGCACCTCCGGTGTGCCCGATGAGCAGGTCGCCGAGGCTGTGAAGAACGGCATCTGCAAGGTCAACTACGCCACCGAGCTGCGTCAGGCCTACACCAAGGGCTTCATGGCCTACATGGCCGAGAACCCTGCCTGCTTCGATCCCAAGAAGCCGGCCAAGGAGGGCATGCGTGAGATCACCGAGCTGGTTAAGATCCGCATGACCAACCTCAACTCTGTGGGCAAAGCAGAGTAACAGCAAGGGTACTCTGATCCCACCGGACGGTTTGGGCGGGTCCCGTACTTAGTTTCCAAAACGTCCTCGCGCATGAAGGCCCCCGTTGTCTCGCTTCTTCGAAGCGTTGACA
>UROO01000009.1 GCA_900549555.1 uncultured Collinsella sp.
GCCGAGGGTACGGAGGGTGCCGAGGCCGCCGAGCTGGCAGCCAAGCGCGACGCCATGACCGATGCCGAGCTGGCCGATGTGGTCGAGCGCACGGCCGTACTGCGTGCCGCGCAGGAGGCGGAAGACACACCCGAGGCCAAGGCCACGCTGCCGCGCCTGCGTGTGTCCGACATTGGCGAGGCGCGCCCCGAGCCGCCGCTGGTCGTGGACACCACTGCTCCCATCCCCTGTCTGCGCCACGGCATCCCCACCAACCGTCTGGCCTACGCCATGCAGTATTTCGACCTGAGCTGCATCGCGTTTGAAGACCTGCCCTATGTGACGCTGCTCTGCCGTCTGCTCAAACAGCTGCCCACGAGCGAGCACTCGGCCGAGGAGCTCGACAACCTGCTTGCCGGCAAGCTGGGCTTTTTGAGCTTTACGACCGAGGTCATGACGCAGCCCGACGTGGACGGCGTGCGCCCCTACCTGCTGGTGAGCGCCGGCGCCCTGTCCGAGAAGATCGATGCGCTGGCAAGCCTGCCGCGCGAGGTGTGGTCGAGCACGCTTTTGCTCGATGCCGATGCCGACCGCGTGCGCGACGTTCTCACGCAGATTCGCATTGGGCTTGAGCAGGGCTTTATCAACAACGGTCACTCGGCGGCGCTCGGTCGCGCGATGAGCTACAGCTCGCCTTCGGCCGTGGTGCGCGAGCAACTTTCGGGCGTGGACTTCTATCTGTTCCTGCGCGATCTGCTCGACCACTTTGACAAGCGCGTGGACGGGCTGCGTACCAAGCTTGCCGAGCTGGCGGAGCGCATCTTTGTGGCCGATGGCTGCCTGGCGAGCTTTACCGGCAGCGATGAGGACTTTGACGCGTACTGGGACGCCGCGGGCGACCTGGGGCTTGGCGCGGGCGACGGCGCCGATGCCGGCCGCAACGCGCTCGTGGTGCCGGCGCCGTGCGACCGTCACGAGGCTTTCGTCATCCCCAGCGACATCTGCTTTGCGGCGCGCGCTTGCGATCCGCGCCGCCTGGGCATCGACGTGACGGGCACCTGGGCGGTTGCCGCCAACGCGCTCTCCTACGACTACCTGTGGAACGAGATCCGCGTTAAGGGCGGCGCGTACGGCTGCGGATTCCGCGCGGCCGGCGAGCGTCAGGCGGCGTTCTACACCTACCGCGACCCGGCGGTCGATCCTTCGATTGAGCGCATGGAACGCGCGGGCGCATGGCTCGGCAGCTTTGAGCCCGACGAGGCCGCCTTCGAGGGCTTTATCGTGAGCTGCGTGAGCGGCATGGACGCGCCCGTGAAGCCGTACGCGCTCACCAAACGCCGCAATACGACCTACCTGGCTGGGCTCGATCCGCACGCGCGCGAGGAGCGTCGCGCCCAGATGCTCGCGGCCATGCCCGTTGAGCTGCGCTCGCTCGGCGCCGATGTGACGCGCATCGCAGCCGCGTCGCCCACCTGCGTCTTTGGCGGCCGCGACGTCATCGCCAAGAGCAACGCCGGCTTTAACGTCATCGACCTGCTGGCCTAACGCACAAAGGTAGATTTTTGGGACATGCCTAAAAATCTACCTTTTCTTTTGCCGCGGACCGGGCAGGCGGCCCGACTTCGGCCCGCCCCGTCCCACCAGTTTTGTCTCGATCTGTAACAGCTAGGCCCATTTATGTCGAGTTACTGTTACAGATCGAGACAAACCGCCGCAGACATCCGCCCTTCAGCAAAAACCACCGCAAAGGGGACAGGCACCTTTGTGGTGGTTCGAACACTTGTTCTATCCGTACACATGTTCTATAGTAGCGGTGCTTGCATCGGACTTAAATTGCAACTAGGATATAGTTGCAGAATGTGAGGCGGGATGACGCGGACCGATAAACTCATCGCCCAACTGCTTAGCTGCCCTTCGACGTATCGGTATACCGATTTTTTAAAAGTCATGGCTTCATATGGCTTTGAAATGGACAACAAAGGCAAGACGTCCGGATCGCGCATTCGCTTCTACAGGCCATCGGACGGCAGGATGTTCGTAATGCACGCGCCACATCCATCTGACGAATTGACAGCGGGGACCATTCGAAACATCGTTCGATTTCTGCAAGATGTCGGAGGTAGTCATGAGTAACGTTTTGGCATACAAGGGCTATTTCGCCCCAGTCGAGTTCGATGCCGAACAGCATGTGCTAACAGGTATGGTCACCGGCATTAGGGACGCAATCGTATTTGAAGGCTCCACGGTTAAAGAAGTGGAGCAATGCTTCCACGACGCCGTTGACGATTACCTTGAGTTTTGCGCCGAGAAAGGCAAGGAACCCGAGCGGGCTTTTAAGGGCTCGTTCAACGTAAGAACGGGTTCCGAGCTTCATAAGCAAGCAGCGCTGGCAGCGGCAAAGAAGGGTGAGTCACTCAATAAGTTTGTGACTGAAGCAATTGCTGCAGCGTTATAGCATTAACGCCTAGGCCCAAACAACCACAAAGGGCGCAGTTCGCAGGCATATTTGCAGTGGCTTTACTGCTCATATCGCGTTTGCCCAGGTAAAAGCTGCCAAAATAAACCTGTCCCTTTTTGGTAGATTTGGGAGATGAGGCTGGAATGGATAAGGCTGAGTTGCGGCGGGCGGTGATTGCTCGGCGCGATGCTATTGATTTGGATGTTCGGGCAGCGAAGTCTGCTGTTGTATGCGCGCGGCTTGTTGAGCTGATGGAGTCCAGCGGCACTGCGGGCCAACGCACCGTTGCCGTCTATGCCGCGATGGGTTCCGAAGTCGACCCCGCCGCGTTTGCCGCCGCGGCCGCCAAATGCGGCTGGCGCGTGGCCTATCCGTGCATGCTCTCGGCAACAGACGCCATGGCTTATGGCCAGCGCATGTGCATGCGGGCAGTCTCTGCCGGCGATGCGTCCGAGGCCCCGTATATTGCTCATCCCACGCGGGTCTTCGCGGCTACGGACGTCGACAGCAGCCGCTTCCCCACCGTGCCTGCCGCCGAGCTCGACATGATTATCGTGCCGCTCGTGGCTTTCGACCGCACCGGCGCGCGCCTAGGCTACGGCGGCGGCTGCTACGACCGCTACCTGCCCACAGTTGCACCTGAATGCCTAATCGTCGGCATCGCCTTTGACGAGCAACGCGTCGACCACGTTCCCACCGATGCGCACGACCTGCCGCTGTCCCACATCGTCAGCGCCTAGCCGCCGCTGTATCGCACCCGCAAGATGAGCGTGGAAAATCTCCCACTTTGAGCCCCCTTGCGAGCTAAAAACGGGAGATTATCCACGCTCATTCAACAAGCGTCCGAAAATCCACGCTCGTCCGTCCGATTTTCCACGCTTGTGCAGCCAAACGCTCTGCAACTGCCTCAGCACGCACGCGGCACGCCGGCGACCTTGAGCTTGCGATCGAACTTTGTCGGATCCCTTAGATCATCCCAGCACAAGCGCACGATCTTGCAGTTATCAAGCAGCGAAAGCCTCGACTCGCGCTGGCGCTCATCGAACTGCGTCTTCGCAAGCTTGCCCTCCTCCGCCGCCTTCTCGCTTTTAACAAATCCGTCGAACTCCCCGATAATCAGCCGGTCGCCCACGCGCCACAAGTAGTCGACGCGATACGGTCGTCCCGGCTCAACCGGGTCGAACAGCTCAACTTGCAACTCCGGCGTCTGCCAGCCGCGCTCGATCATCAGGGCGCGCGCCTTGGACTCGCCGCCGCTTTCCGACAGCCCATCGGCACATCGTGCAACCCTGCGCGCCGTCACAACACCGCGACGATTCAGGCCAAGCTTGTCGACAGTCTCAACGAGATGCTCCTTCGACAAAAGTTGCTCATGGAACGCCGAATCCGCGATGATCAGTCCCTCGACAAACGATGCATCGACCAAGCAATCCGTAATCGTTTGATCGATATCGGTCACGGCGATATCCATCTGGGTGGCCCGTGTTTGACGAGCATAGCGATGACGAATGACCTGAGAGCCCCGCGTCGTCGATTGGGGCGGCATCGCGGCGATATGGATGTGCGTCAAATTGGCATGCGAAACCGAAAGGCCATAGATAACAGCCGCCGTATAGGAGCAAAATGTCCAGTCGGGGTGCTTTTGCGCAAGCGCCCGCACCCGATGCAGATAACGCTGCCGAAACTTGAGCTCGGACCAGTATTCCGGACGCGCATACAGCCCCGGCATGACCGCTTCGAGACTTCCCGCCTCCGCCCGCCGCTGAATCTGCTTTGCCTCCGCCGCCGTGCGCGCGTACACGCAGCTCATCTGCTGTTCGCATGCTTTAATGTGACTTGCAAGCCTTTGATTCGCCGTCATGTTTCCCATGTCGCCTCCCGACTCTTGGAACGGCGCAAACGTACCAGACGGTTTCATGCGAAGTCTAACCAAATGCTGTCCAGGCACTGACCAAATACATGACGGTTTTGGACGTTTTAGGCTGATGGCTTATATCTGCAGGCAGAAGCCTTACCGAGAGGTCCCTGTCTCCACAATTTGGCGCCTTGGTCCATCGGATTATCAGAAAGAAAAACCCGTCGAGATTCAAGACCACGCCAAATGCGACTTTGCCTCTGCACGCACCGTCTCTTAGCCGAGCCATCGGCATCTACATATAAAAAATGAGCGTGGATAATCTCCCGTTTTGAGCCTAGTTTCAAGCCAAAAGTGGGAGATTATCCACGCTCGATTTGTAAACGTCCGAAAATCCACGCTCGCGTGTCCGATAATCCACGCTCGTCATGCCGTGAGCACAGCCACAGTCGCAGCCACGGCCGCAGCCTAGTGCTCCTCGCCGGCGCGGGCCAGGTCGTAGGGCGTGGTCTGGTAGACGTAGTAGTTGAGCCAGTTGGTGTAGAACAGCTGAGCCTGACTGCGCCAGACGTTGCGCGGCTCGGCGGTGGGGTCGTCGTTCGGGAAGTAATGCGCCGGCACCTGAGGGTTAAGCCCGCGCTTCACGTCGCGCTCGTACTCCAAACGCAGCGTGTCGGTATCGTACTCGGGATGGCCAAAGACAAAGAAGCGGCGGCTGTCGGTCGACTTGACGATGTACAGGCCCACCTCGTCGGACACGGCCACGACCTCAAGCTGCGGCTCGGCCTCCACGTCCTCGCGGCGCACATCGGTGTTGCGCGAATGCACGGCATAGAAACGGTCGTCAAAGCCGCGAACCAGCGGGCTTTGCGGCTTCACCAGATAATGCTCAAACACGCCACTCGCCTTTGCCGGCAGGTCGTGCTTCTGGATACCGTAATGATGGTACAGGCCGGCCTGCGCGCCCCAACAAATGTGCAGCGTAGAGTGCACGTGCGTGGTGGACCAATCCATGATCTGGCAGAGCTCGGGCCAGTAGTCGACCTCCTCGAACGGCATCTGCTCCACCGGCGCGCCCGTGATGATCAGGCCGTCGTAGTGGATGTCGCGGATGTCGTCGAACGTGCGGTAAAACGTCTCCAGGTGGCCGGCGCTCACGTGCGTGGCTTCGTGCGTTTTGGTGCGCAGCAGGTCCACCTCCACCTGCAGCGGCGTGTTAGAGAGCTTGCGCATGATCTGCGTCTCGGTGGCGATCTTGGTGGGCATGAGGTTGAGGATGAGCACGCGCAGCGGACGGATGTCCTGGTGCAGCGCGCGGTACTCGGTCATGACAAAGATGTTCTCGCTCTCGAGCTGCGCGGCGGCAGGGAGGGCGTCGGGAATACGAATGGGCATGGATGCTCCTTACGAGTTAGTTGCAGCTATGGTACAACGACCGGCCCCATCCGCGCGAGCGCATCGCCCAGCGATGCCGTCAGCGGCCCAAATCACTCCAAAAGTAGAGATTAAGGCATGTCCCAAAATCTGCGGCGCTTTAGCCTGGCAAAGTGGCGGCAGGAAGCTACAATGGTTCGACGCGAAAAACTCGGCCGAAAGGATACATATATGTACCAGACGCGTAAGATCGGTGTGGTCGGCCAGGGCCACGTAGGAGCACATGTCGCCAACAGCCTGCTCATGCAGGGCATTGCCGATGAGCTGTACCTGTGCGATATCAACGAGGCCAAAGTGACGTCCGAGGTCCAGGACCTGCGTGACTCCCTTTCGTTTGTCCCGTACAACACCAAGATCGTCAATTGCTACGACCACTACGAGGAGCTGGCCTGCTGCGACGTCATCGTCAACGCCGCCGGCAAGGTCGCGCTGGCCGCCGGCAACCGCGACGGCGAGCTGTTCTTTACCACCGACGCCGCCCGCACCTTTGCCAAGCGCATCGTCGACGCCGGCTTTGACGGCATCTTCGTGAGCATCTCCAACCCCTGCGACGTCGTGTGCACCGAGCTGTGGCACCTGACCGGCTACGATCCCAAGAAGATCATCGGCTCGGGCTGCGGCCTGGATTCCGCCCGCCTGCGCACCGAGATCTCCAAGAAGGTCGGTGTGAGCCCCAAGTCCATCGATGCCTACATGATCGGCGAGCACGGCTTTAGCCAGCTTGCGGCCTTTAAGGCCGCAACCATCGCCGGCAAGAGCCTCAACGAGCTTCAGGCCGAGAACCCCGACAAGTACGCCTTCGACCACATGGAGGTCGAGGAGCTTGCACGCAAGGGCGGCTATGTGACCTACCAGGGCAAGCAGTGCACCGAGTACGCCGTCGCCAACTCCGCCGCGCGCGTCTGCGCCGCCGTTCTGCACAACGAGCACGCCGTGCTTTCCGCCTCCACGCTTATGACCGGCCAGTATGGCGAGGAGGGCATCTTCACCTCCCTGCCGTGCGTGATCGGCGCCGAGGGCGTCGAGGAGGTCTACACGCTGGACCTGTCCGAGTACGAGCTCGAGGGCTTCCACAAGAGCTGCCAGCACATCCGCGACAACATCGCCCAGCTCGACTGGTGGGACGCCGAAGGCGTTGTCGGCAAGTAGGCCGCTGGCTGCCGCAACCTTGCAAATCTAAGCGCGATACTAAGCAGGCCGCACCGGAATAGTACCGGCGCGGCCCGCTTTTTTGCTCATGCAACACGTTTGCGAATCGAAGGTGAATACTTTTCCGCGATGTGAACGAGCAAAATCGGACCCTCGAAGCATCGACATTTTTCAGGCGCTGTTTCCTGCGGTTTCACCGAGTTTTTCCTGCAGTTCTGGCGTCAAAAAGTGTGGATGCTTCGGGGGTCCAAAATAGGTCGTTCACTTCGCGGAAAAGTATTCACCTTCATTTTCGCGCAGACACGAATCCGGCCGCCACAACGCAAAACGGGGCCCGCGCGCAGCGCAGACCCCGTCAAAAAAGATAATTCCCGGTACCTAGTACTGCTCGATACCCATGTAGCGACGAACCTCGGGGCTGTGGTCGAATACCTTGCCGCGAGCGGCACGCAGCTCGCAGCTCATGTTGTAGAAGAAGATCGGTTCCAGGTACGAACGCACGCTGGCAGGCACGTCGCCCACGCCGTACTCGAGCGCGTCGAGCACCATGACCGTATCGGTGTGCGTGTTGAGGAACGCAAGCGCGCGCTCCTCCATGGGGCGGCACTCGCCCGATCCGAGCTGCACGAAATAGAACACACCGGGCTCGGTGGCTTCGAACGGGCCGTGGAAGTACTCGCCGGAGTGGATATAGCAGCAGTGCTGCCACTGCATCTCCATGAGCGAGCAGATGGCCATAGCGTAGGTCTGGCTAAAGTTGGGGCCGGAACCCAGGATATAGAAGAACTCGTGCTGCTGGCAGAGCTCGGCAAAGCGATCGCCCAGCTCGGCGTTGACCTTCTCGCGGGCAGCGGGCAGCAGCGCATCCATCTGCTTAAGGCCGGCGTACATGTCGGCAAGCGCCTCGTAACCCTCTTGCTGGTCGAGCAGCTCGGCAGCCATCAGGGCGCCGATGCCCTGCGGCACCTCGGCCTGCGGCACGCCTTCGCCCCACGGATAGACCCAGGTGGTCCACTTGCCGTTATCGATCTTGGAGCCCTCGCGGTCGGTGAGGGCGACAACCTCGGCGCCGGCGGCCAGCGCCATCTCGCAGCCGTCGACGACCTCCTGCGTGTTGCCGCTGTGGCTGCAAGCGATGACGAGTGACTTCTCGCCAAGACTCTTGGGAGCCATCAGGCAAAACTCGCGTGCCGTGTAGACCGTCGAGGTAAACGTGGTGGCCTCGCGCTTGAGCAGCTCGTTGGCCGGCATCAGGTCGATCATCGAACCGCCGCAGGCGATCCAAAAGACGTTCTCAATCTTGCCCTTGCGCTCGATAATTTCCTGAATCAGATCGTGTGCGTTCATGGTGATGCCCCTCCTTGTGCAGTGGTTTAGAACGACGACAGCTCGTACCTGCGGTCGTTCTATGTTGTCCTATTTATAGCACGCACGACGACGCCCGTGAAGTCATTTCACCAAACTTGTTCTATGTTGTTCTATCTATGGACGTTAGATGTCGAACACGTAGCGCGAGCCCACAATCTTTTGGCGTCCGAGCAGCAAGGGCCGCCCGTCCCCATCGGTAAAGTACGCCTCCATATAGAAGAGCGGCTCGCCGACCGGCACCTCCAGCAGCGGGGCCACCTGAGCATCGGCAAGCGCAATCTCCACCGTACAGGGGTCGGACTTGAGCGGCGCGCGGCCCGAATGCTCGGCAACGAGCGCAAAGATGGAATTGTCCGTGAGGTCCTTGTCGGCAAGCGTCTGCAGATAGGGATGGTCGGCCAGCACAAAGGCGTTGTTCTCGAGCATGACGGGCACGCCGTCTGCCGTGCGCACGCGCTCGACAACGATGAGCTCGCAGCCGGGTTCCACCCCAAAAAACGCCGCGTCCTCGCGCGTCGCCGCAACCACCGTACGCGACACCAGGCGTGCTCCGGCCACCATGTCGTTGGCAGTACAACCCTCGGTAAAGCTCTGAACGTCACCCTTCTGGACAATCTTGCGTTTGAGCTTGGGCGCACACACAAACGTGCCCCTCCCCTGCTGGCGGCTGAGATACCCCGCGCGCGACAGTTCCTCGACGGCGCGGCGCACGGTGACGCGCCCCACGCCATAAGACTTCGCGAGCTCCATCTCGGAAGGAATGCGCGAGCCGAATGCGTACACGCCACGCGCGATCTCGCCCTTTAGATCGTCCATAACCTGCTGGTACAGCGGCACGGCGGACACCTCAGTGCGCTCGGTTTTATCGTCGGATGTCATCGTTATGCTCCATTCCGTGCATGCTCGGACTCAAACTCTTCAATCGCCGCCATAAACTGCTCGCCAAAGGCATCGGCCTTTTTCTCGCCGATGCCGTTGACCTGGATAAGCTCGTCGCGCGTCTGCGGGCGTAGGCGGCACAGGCCGCGCAGAGCCTTGTCGGAGAAGACCATGTACGGCGCCATCTCCAGCTCGGTCGAAATCTCCTTGCGCAGGGCACGCAGGCGCTCGAACAGCTCGGCATCGTCACCCACGCGCGGGCGCTGATCCAGCTCGGCCTCCTCGCGCAGCAGATCCACCGCACGGTGGGCGCGAGCCGAGGTCTTGCGCTTGGACGCGCGACGCTTAACGGTAAAGGCAAACGCCTCATCCTCGACCTCGGTGGCACGCGGGCCCAGCCCCACGACCGGGTACTGCCCCTGCGAGGTAGCCAGATAACCGCGGCCGCACAGCTGGCCGATGATGTCCTTGATACGCCCGACCGATTCGCTCGACAGCTCACCGTAGCCGCGGTCCTCGTCCAGATGCATCTGGCGAATGCGCTCGGTGTTGCCGCCGTGGAGCACGTCGGCGATGAGCGACTTGCCAAAGCGCAAGGGTCGCGTGGCCACATAGCGCACAGCGGCGCGGGCCATATCGGTGACGTCCTCGACCTCGAACTGCGTGAGGCAGTTGCTGCAGTTGCCGCAGCCCTCGGCCTCGTCCGTGGCGGTGGCGCCCGCACCAGCCGCGGCAGCATGCTCGGCCGCGGCCTCGTCGCCAAAGTAGCGCAACATATATTCGCGCAGGCAGCCGGTGGTATTGCAATAGCCCTCCATCTGGCTGAGCAGACGATATCGATTCTGGAGCGCCCACGCGCGCTGCTCGTCGTCAAGCGCCTCATCGGCGGCATCGCCGCGGTCGATTAAAAAGCGGCGCATGCGAAAATCGTTACCGTTCCACAGCAAGTGGCAGCTTGCCGGGTCGCCATCGCGACCGGCGCGACCTGCCTCTTGGTAGTAGGCCTCGATGCTCTCGGGCACGTTGTTATGAATCACGTAGCGCACGTTGGGCTTGTCGATACCCATGCCAAAGGCATTGGTGGCAACCATCACCTGAATATCGTCGTCGATAAAGGCGCGCTGGCTTTGACGACGGGCGTCGTTGCCCATGCCGGCATGGTAGCGGCCAACGCGAATGCCGCTGGGGCCCAGCGCCCCGGCAAGCTCGCCCGCCAGCGCATCGACCGTCTTGCGGGTCGAGCAATACACGATGCCGCTCTCGCCCGAATGCGCAATCACATAGTCGCGCACCCAGGCGGTCTTGGCCTTGTCGCCCATCTCCTCGCAACCAAAGTAGAGGTTCTTGCGATCGAAGCCCGTCACCACCGTCGCGGGGTTTTGCAGGCCGAGCATCTGCTGAATGTCCGCGCGCACACGCTCGGTCGCCGTAGCGGTAAAGGCTGCCACGATAGGGCGCTGCGGCAGGGAATCGATGAACTCGCGAATCTGCAGGTAGGCGGGGCGGAAATCCTGGCCCCATTGGCTCACGCAGTGGGCCTCGTCAATGGCCACGAGCGGCACGCCAATGCCGCCGTCCGCCGCGGCCTCCTGCGCAAAGGCCAAAAAACGCGGCTCAAGCAAGCGCTCGGGCGCCACGTACATAAGCTGATAGCGGCCCTCGCGCGCCCGCTTGAGCACGGTGTTTTGCTGGGCCGGGGTAAGGCTAGAGTTGAGATAGCTGGGTCGCGCACCCGCCGCGAGCAACGCACGGGTCTGGTCCTCCATAAGCGACAGCAGCGGACTCACCACAAAGGTGATGCCGGGCAGCATGAGCGCGGGCACCTGGTAGCAAATGGACTTGCCGGCGCCCGTGGGCATAACACCCAACGCATCGCGACCGGCAAGGATCGCATCGACCATGCGGTCCTGTCCCGGGCGAAACGAGGTGTAGCCAAAATGGGCGCCGAGCGTGTCGAGCGCCATCTGCTGCATGCTATCGGTCATGGTTTCCTAACGTTCAAGTCATCTGCCGCCGATTATACGCCGCCACGCGGACCGGTGCCGCGCCGCCATCGGCCACGGGCAACGTAATCCAAGGCGAACGAGCGTGGATTTTTGGACACTTTCCTGATGAGCGTGGATAATCTCCCACTTTGGACCCACCATTGAGCCAAAAACGGGAGATTATCCACGCTCATTCTGCAGATTGCCGCTTAGAGGCGTTTGCAGCGTCGGCCGGTCCGCCGTTCGTTAGAACGGCGGAACCAAAGGCGCAGCGTCGAGCCGTTACGCGGTTTGGAAAACCGCGCAACTAGAGCTACATAACCATGACGTAGCGGCTACCCACGTAGTACTGCTTACCCATCAGGACCGGCTCGCCATTGGGACCGGTAAAGCTGGCACGCAGATTGAGCAGTGGATCGTGCGGGGCAATGCCCAACTCGGCCGCCTGCTCGGTATTGGCACGAACGGCCTCGACCGTGCGGTAGCCAACCGAGACAATCGGCGTTCCGCCAACACGCTCGACCTCGGCAAAAATCGACTTGTCCTCAAGATCGGCCGTCAACAGCTCACGGTAGGCGTCAAACGGCACAAAGATGTTCTCCTCAAAGATGGGCTCGCCGTCGGCTGTGCGCACGCGCTTAATATGCAGCAGCAGCGCGTCCTTTTGCAGGCCAAAGAACTCCATCTCGTTTTGACGTGCCGGCACAATCTGGCGATCGACCACATGCGCGCCCGCCTTCATGCCGTTGCTGGCACACAGCGCGGTAAACGTCTGCAGCGTCGAAGCGTGGAACTGACGATTGATGTGCGGCGTGGAGACAAAGGTACCACGGCCCTGCTGCTTAACCAGGTAGCCATCGGAGCACAGCTCCTCGACGGCGCGGCGCACCGTAATGCGGCTCACGTCGTACTGCTCGGCTAGCTCAAGCTCGGACGGAATACGCTCCTTGGGTGCATAAACACCTTTCTCGATCGCATCCTTGATCTCGTCGTAAATCTGCTGGTAAAGCGGTGCATTTTTGGGCGCGGGCATATCTGATCACTCTTATCGAAATATCGAAATAACTAATACGTATATAACGTCTAGTTTCATGTTACCTCATAATGATAAAACGATACACCCTCCCTACCAAAAAGCGACAGCTTCATTTTGGTAGGTTTTATCTGGGAAAACGAAAGCCCCTCGAAAGCAGCGAGGCTTTCGAGGGGCTCATACGGAAGGGTTGCGCCAGGCCGGCAAAATGCCAATACCCTACCTGCCGTCGTCCTGCTGCAGGCTGTCCTGCTCGCTGAGGCGCGCCTGCCTGCTGGCCATGCGCGCGGGCTTGTCGGGATCAGGTACGGCCGTGGGCATGGGCTCGTCGACATGACCGCCCCACCAGCCGCCCACAAAGTTGAGCGTGTGAAACACATTGATCACGGCACCGGAATCAATGTCGCACACCAGCTTGATAATGTCCTGACTCTCGTAGGTCGAGACAACGGCGTGCAGCAGGTACATCTTCTCGCGGCTGTATCCGCCGATGACCTCGGCGCAGCTAATGCCGTGCTGAAAATGGTCAACATAGGCGGTCATGACCTCGTTTGCCTTGCGCGTCGTGATCTGCAGCGTCACGCGGTCGTACCGACGATAGAAGCTGTCGATGGTCTTGGTCGAAATAAACTGGAACACGATGGAGTACGCCGCATTGTCCCAGCCAAACATAAAGCCAAAGATCGCCAGGATAAAGCAGTTGAAACCAAAGATGACGCCCCAGATGGTCTTGCCCGTGTGGTTGGAGACCCACAGCGCGATAAAGTCGGTGCCGCCGGTGGATGCACCGGACTTGAGCGCGATGGCAGCGCCCAGGCCCGAGACCACGCCGCCAAAAATGATGAGCATGATCTTGTCGCCCAAAAACGGGGCGAAGTGAAAGACGTTGAGGAACAGCGACGAGAGCACGACCTGCATCATCGAGAAGATGACGAAGCGTTTGCTAATGCCGCTCCAACATAGGAGCGCCACGGGGATGTTAAGCGCAAGCATACCGAGCGAGATGTCGATGCGAACGCCGCCGAGCGAGGTAACGCGATCGAGCAGGACCGCGACGCCGGTGAGACCGCTCGGAAGCAGGTCGGCGGGCCGAATGAACGCCTGGATCAGAAATGTCTGGAGAACGGCGGAAATGGTGACCGCCACGGCAGTAATGGCACGGCGAACGATGGTGAGGCGGCCGAGCACGAGCACGCGGTCCGTGAGCTGATCGATGGCGTTCGCCACGTAGGCTCCTTTCGAAGGCAGATGTGGTTGTGGGGCATGCCCGCGATTGTAGCATGGACCACCACGAAGGTGCCTGTCCCCTTTGTGGTGGTTTTGCTGCTAGATGGCAGATAGGATGTCGGTCAGGTTGTCGATGATGGTGTCGGCGGCGGACTGGTCCAGGTTGACGCCCTCGTGCGGACGCAGCGCCAGGACTCGGGCGCCGGAGCGCTTGCCAGCCTCGATGCCCAAAGGCGAGTCCTCGATAACCAGGCACTCGGCAGGCTCCACCCCCAGCGCCTCCATGGCACGCAGGTAGATCTCGGGGTCGGGCTTAAACGCGCTGCACTCGTGACCGCTGATGGTGTAGTCCAGCACGTCGGCGATACCGGCAATCTCCACCAGCTCGTCGATCAGCTCGCGATAGGACGAGCTCGCGATAGCGCACTTCACGCCACGCTCGTGCAGCTCGCGCATCACCGGCTCCGTCTGCTTGTTGAGCAGCTCGGCATACGGAACGGGATGGTCCGGGCTGTAGACCTGCTTATACTCCACGCGCAGGCGTTCGCGTAGCTCAACATCGTCGGGCACGAGAGACTTCCAAATGGCGGGCTCATTAGACCCCGAAAGATCGGGGATCTCGTCAAAGTGGAAGCCCTTCTCCTCCATAAACGCCACGCGGCGACGGTTGTAGAACCACTCGGTATCGACCAGCACGCCGTCCATGTCAAACAGCACTGCCTTGATCATACGTATCTCCTCCCCACCTGCCAAAAAGGGACAGGTTTATTTTGGTAGGTTTTATCTGGGGCTTTGCGACGCGACAGACACGCTCTCCCCAGAGCAAAAAGGGGACGGGGCGCAAACCCCATCCCCTCTCAATCAACCCGTAAGGTCTACTTACTTGTGATTAGTAGGAAAGCTTCCACATGTAGCGACGCATGGTCAGCGGGTGCTGACGGGCCTCGGCGATCTGGTTGCCGTACTCACGCATAACGGCAAGGTGCAGCAGCGGGTTGAAGTAGGTGACGACGCTCGCGGGCACGACGTCAGCCAGGCCGTAGTCCTTGGAGTCGATCAGAGCGACCTTGGCGCCCATGCGCTTAAGGAAGGTGAGGGCGCGGGCGTCCATCGGACGGGTGGCGCCATCGGACATGAAGAAGACGTAGGGCTTACCCTCGGTGGAAACCTCGAACGGGCCGTGGAAGTACTCGCCGGTGTTGTAGGCGGCGGCGTCGATCCACTGCATCTCGGTGAACAGGAAGGCGGCGTGAGAATAAGCCATCTTCTCGGAGGCACCGGAAGCCATGAAGTAAATCATCTTGTCGTCCTTGAAGTCCTCGGCGAACTTCTTGGCGAGCTTCTTGCAGTGCTGAGCGGCGTTCTCGCAGAGATCGAAGACGTTGGTGAGGCCGGTGATCATGTCCTCGTAGTGGTCATAGCCCTCGGTCTGCTGAAGGATCTCGACAGCAAGAGCGATGGCATAGCCGGGCTTCTCGCACTTGGCAGCGTAGTTGGCGTGGAAGCCGTGAACGATGACATGGTCGGCGTCGACGGTCAGAGCGGAGCCAGCCTTGTTGGTGAGGGAGACGACCGGGCAGTTGTGCTTCTTGGCGGTCTTGTTGGCCTCGACGGTCTCGGGCGTGGAGCCACCGAGGGAGCAGGTGATCACGAAGGTGTGCTCGTTGACCCAGGAAGGCGTGTCGTAGTTGAACTCGTTAGCGGTGAAGATCTGAACGTTCAGCTTGTCCGTGTTGTTGGCCAGGAAGTACTTGGCGGGGTAAAGGTCGGACATGGAAGCGCCGCAGCCGACGAAGGCGACGCTGTGGATCTCGTGGTTGGACAGGACGTCAGCGACGATCTGCTTAGGGAGGTTAAGGTCGATCTCGTACATCTGACACATTCCTTTCGATTTTTGCGGCGCCACATTGCCGGGCGCTCGCAGGGTTACCGTGGTTTGGACCGAGTCGCCGGCCCGTTGAGGATGTGACAAAGGGACTGCCCTTTGTCACGTATAGGGATGGAAGCCTGCCTGGGGTATGGGATGCCAGGCAGGCCCCCGGGGGAAAGCGGTTAGGCGCTTAGTCGCGACTAGGCCAGGATGCCGGCCGCGGAGAGGGCGATGCCGCCCACGATGGCGATCACGAGAAGCCAACCGGTGTTGACGTTCTTCTTGATGAGCCAGTACATAAGGCCAGTGAGGCCAAGGGAGATCATCTGGGGCATCATGCCGTCCAGGATGTCCTGGATCACGACAGTGCCCTCAGCGAACTGCAGCGGGGTGGTGGCGCCGATCAGCGTAGCGATCATGCCGCCCACGGACATAAGACCCACGATGCCGCAGACATACATGAGCTTCTCCATGAGGTCGCCGCCCTGAAGCTTGCTCAGGTACTCGTGGCCGCCCTGATAGCCCATCTTGGCTGCGAACCAAGTGATCAGCACAGAGGGGACGATGGAGATGAGCATGGCCAGGATCGGGCCCATGATGGAGCCCTGCTGAGCCAGCTGAACGCCCAGGCCAAAGGCGATAACGCGGATGGTGCCCTGGAAGAAGGAGTCACCGATACCGGAAAGCGGACCCATGAGGGAGGTCTTGACCGCGTTGATCGAATCGGGATCGAAGTTCTCGGGATCCTTGGCGTACTCCTCCTCCATGGAGGCGGAGAGGCCCAGAATGAAAGCGCTCGTCTGCGGGGTGCAGTTGTAGAACGCCATGTGACGGTGGTAAGCCTCTTTCTTAGCAGCGAGCTGCTTGGGGTCGGACTCATCCGGATAGAGGCGATCGAGCGTGGGAACCATGCCGTAGAGGAAGCCCATGTTCATCTGACGCTCGTAGTTCCAAGAGGCCTGGATGGCCCAGGAGCGCCAGAAGAACTGGCTGACCTTCTTGTTCAGGGACACGTCCTTGGTTGCGGTTGCCATAGTGTGTTCCTCCTTAGTCTTCGTCGTCTTCGAGCGGATCGTAGTCGGAATCGACACCGGCGGCTGCATGGGAACCGTTGAACTTGAAGCCCATGAAGACGACAGCCAGGCACACACCGATCAGAGCGACCGCGATGACGGACAGGTTGAGGTAAGCGGCGAGCAGGAAACCGATGAACAGGAACGGAGTCATACCCTTCTTGATCATCATGGTGAGCAGCAGGGCCAAGCCGTAGGCGGTCATGATCTTGGTCGAAACGTTAAGACCAGTGGACAGCCACTCGGGAACCATGTTGACGATGGCCTGAACCAGGTCGGTGCCAACAAAGACGGCGAGGAAGATCGGCAGGAAGTACATGACGGCGTACAGACCGGAGCCGGCGCAGATGTGCATGCGGTAGGCGGTCTTGAACTTTCCGTTATCGATCGCGCTATCTGCCACATGGGTGAGGGCGGCGATGATGGAACGGAACACGATGCCGAGGAGCTGACCCAGGACGGCGACCGGGATGGCGATCGTCATGGCGGTCTCGGCGGAAGCATCGGTCAGGCACGCAAAGGCAGCGGCCACGATGCCGCCCAGGACCATATCGGGCGGAACGGCGGCGCCGACCTGCACCAGGCCCATGGACACGAGCTCGACGGCGGCACCGACGGCAAGGCCGGTGGGCACATCGCCCAGCAGCAGACCGACGAGCGTAGCGCCAACGAGGGGCTGCTCGAAGTTAAGACGACCGAGCAGGCGGGAGTCCCACATGCAGAACACGCCGACGAGGCCGACGAGCACCGCACTGATGAACGTATTCATACCCTTCTCCTTTCAGTCAGGCAAAAGCCTGGTTGATTACAGCTTGGCGTCGATGTCGACGCTCTGATACGTAGGGGTCTGCTGGACGTAGAGCTTGATGCCCATGTCGAGCAGTTGGTTGACGTCGGCCTTCTGGTTGGCGTCGAGGAAGACGGAGCTGTCCTTGCCGCCGACCTGATCGGCACCGTCGTGGTTGGCGGTGGCGCCCAGGTTGATGGCGTCGAGCTTGTAGCCCTGGCAGAACTGCAGCATCTCGGCAGTGTTGCCAAAGACGAACATGACGCGCTCGCCGAGGGTGTTGAGCTTGTCCATCTTGGCGAGGGCACGCTCGACGGTGAAGACGTTCAGGCGCACGCCCTGGGGCTTGGCCAGCTTAAGAGCGCCCTTCTTGATGTCATCGTTGGCGGCGGCGTTGTCGACGACGATGATGCGCTCGGCCTGAACCTTGGTGGTCCAGGTAAAGACGACCTGGCCGTGCAGCAGACGGTAGTCAAGACGTGCGAGGACGATCTTGGCGGGACCGGAGCTGTGACGGGACGCCTTGGCCTTCTTGGCGGGAGCCACGGCAGCCTCGACCGGTGCGTTGGGGTTGGTCAGACCGGTGCGGGCCTCGTTGATGAGGGCTGCGAGCTCGGCACCCTTGACGGGGACGGGGCTCATAGCGAGCGTGAGCGCCAGCGGGATGTTGAAACCGCTGACAACCGTGAACTTCGTGCCGTTCTTGGAAAGCTCGACCATGTTGTTGTTGACCGAGCTGCCGAGCATATCGGTCAGAACATAGACGGTGTCGTCCGCGTTGAACGTGGCGATCATAGCCTCAACCTTATTGGTGATGGGCTCCTTGTCGTCACGAGCAAGCGACACGACGTGGACGTTCGACACGTCGCCGAGAACCATCTCGAGCGTGTCTTTGGCGCCTGCGGCCAGGCCGCCATGAGATGCGAGAATGATCTGATTCATCTTGCCTCCTCCTTTTCGTTATGGTCATTATAACGTCTTATACGTTGCTTATATTGCTAATTAGTATAAAGACCGTTCGCGGGTGAAAATCGACCGTTGACGGGTTTAACGCACTTGAAACGTTGGGGCTGGGTAGGTCGGCGCTGTCTTGGCGACGCCCGATCAGACGCCTCGCTCATCCTCTATCGCACGAAGTACCAGGGGCTTTCCTGCACGGTGGGCTCCAGCGCGATGCCGGTGCGTTCCTTAAACAGATCCATGTCCTGCGATTTCTCCGTCCACCACGCGTTGGGCTTAAAGGTCATGCTCTCAACGACATGACCGACAAACACACTGTTGCGCAGCTTGGAGAAGTCGGTGTTCATGATCAGGATGGACGCGAGCACCAGCACGATGCCCAGGACCTTGATCGCGCCGGCGGGCTCGGCGTAGATGCCAATGCCCACCAGTACGGTGACGACCGTCTCGAAAGACATTACGACGGGAACTTTCGATGTCTCGAGCCCCATGGACAGACCCTGCATATATAAGATATAGGCCACGGCTGTGGGGATGAGTCCAAAGCCAAGGAACAGCAGCAGCAGCTGCGGCGACATTGCCGCGGCGACATCCGGCCACGGAGCCGCGATAGCCGCCATAACCGCACCGCCAAAAACAAAGCCCCAAAACGTGACAGCCAGCGGGTGGGCCGTCTTGGTTGCTATCCGGCTAAACACCGCGAGCGACGCACCACAAAGGCCTGCAATCACGCCCGACGTGACGCCCCAAACCGAAAAATGAAAACCGGAAAGGTCGCCATTGGTCACCGCAAGCACGCAGCCAACGATGTTAAAGACAATGGCAACGAGCTTGTTGGGGGTCACGTCCTCGCGATAAAGCACGCGGCCGAGCATGACGCCAAACACCGGCGAGGTGTAGAGCAGCACCGAGGCCGTGGACATGCCCACCTCGCCCATGCACTCGTAATAGCAGGTGTTGGCGGCGGCCAAACCGACGATACCGACAAGCGCGCAGGGAACAAGCTCTTTAGGGCTTGCCTTGAACAGGGCCAGCGGGCCCTGAGCCACGGTAGACCCCTCACCCGGACGGCAGCCCATAAACATCAGGACCGGCGCCAAGATAAGCGCTCCGACCAACAAGCGAAAGGCAGCCATGCTCTGGGACGAAACGCCCATGGCCGAGATGCCGTTTACAAAGATTCCGATGCTGCCCCACATAAGCGCGGCGATCAGCACCAGCACATAGCCCAGATTGCTTTTCTTCAACGCAGCCTCCTCGATATTGTTTCCAATATGTTTCACACTACGTTATAGTCGTTATATACATTTTTCAAGACACAAATCGGCGAACGAGGAAATGATTCCCAGGAGTGTCCCCAAGTGCCGGCACAAAAGCATACTCATTGGGGACGTACTTAAATGACTAGTCGTTGGGGATGTTCCTGAATGACTAGTCATTTAAGTACGTCCCCAACGACTAAGGCGCCGCTGGTTGAGCATAGGTCAGCGAGCGGGTCGCATTTGAGGCAAGGTGGTGTGAAACGAAAGGGCGCTGACCTTCTGGTCGCGCCCTTGAAGTTGAACGCCAGATTGTCCAAATGCGGCCCGCGCAGCGTCGAGCCGTTACGCCGTTCGGTAGAACGGCGTAACTAATACTCAAGCTTCCACATGTAGCGGCGCGTCATGTAGTCCTTGTGGGTGACGGCAGAGAGCGCGCGCATGTACACGTTGTTGAGAATCGGGGCAAAGATCAGGTGGTTGAAGTATTCGCTCACGCTGTCCTTGATGTCATTGAGGCCGAGCTCCTTGGCGTCGAGCTGATAGACGCGCTCGCCACCGTACTGGTTGACGAAGCGGATGCCGCGCTCGTCGTTGCAGCGGCTGCGGCCGACGCTGATGAGCTGGAACAGCGAGGTGCGCTTGTCCAGAATCTCGAAGGGGCCGTGGAAGAAGTCGCAGGTGTTGATGGTGCAGGAGTCGATCTGCAGCATCTCCTGCACATTGCAGATGCTAAAAACGTAAGCGGCACCAAAGAGCGGACCCTGAGCCATCACGTTGATGCAGGGCTTGTCGGCGTTCTGCTCGGCCCACTTGGCAGCGAGCGGACGAGTGTACTCGACGGCCTTGCGATAGATGGGGTCGACCAAGTCGAAGGCGGCCATGGCGGTCTCGTACTCGGCATAGCCCTCGGTCTGCTGCGTAAGCTCCATGGCGATCATGGTCACGACGGCGGAGTTGGTACGGCCCATGCAGGACTCGTCGACGGCCAGGCTGTCGTACTGGATCTTGTAGTCGCAGACCTCGGTGAGGCCGGACTCGTCGACATAGATGGCGATGGTGCTGGCGCCGTGGTCCTTGGCGACCTGGGCGGCGACGATGGTCTCCTTGGTGCCGCGCATGGACACGACGACGGCCAGGGTGTTCTCGTTGACGTAGGCAGGGGTTGCGTGCACGAACTCGTTGCTGGTGTAGCTGGAGCTCACGACCTGTGTGGCCTCGTGCTCCATAAAGTACTGGGCAGGATAGTTGCCGCCGTTGGATCCGCCGGCGCCAATCCACACAACGCGCTTGATGCCGCCCTTGTCTGCCTTGTCAGCCAAAACCTGGGAGACGACGTCCTTAACCTGTTCCTGAGTAGTCATCGTGCATCAGCCTTTCTTCTCGTATGATGCTCATCACAGGCATACAAGTTACATACATGTTTTGGCTATGTCGACTAGTTGTATGCTATATTTATCTTAGAAATTTTGCTGATGCAGTTTTCGATAACTAGCTACCAGCGGTTTTATTGTTATATTGAATACATGCTTGATTAGACTCACATACAAGTTAGATACAGGTTGATCGCATGAACGCTTCATCTAAAAAGAAACTGGCCCAATACGAGCGCTTGGCGGGCATGTTGCGCGACCGCATCGCCGCCGGCACCTACGCGCGCGGAGACAAGCTGCCGTCCGAGATGGAACTCATGGACGAATCGGGGCTGTCGCGCAGCACCGTACGCCATGCCCTTAAGGTGCTCGTTGATGAGGGTCTGGTTCGAACCGAGCGCGGGCGCGGCGCCTTTGTGGCCGACACGCCGGCGCTCCACGAGAACAACCTGGTGTTTTCGAGCTATACGGCGCAGGTCCAGGGTCAGGGCATGAAGCCCACCACGCGCACGGTGGACTCGGGCTTTACCAAGGCGGGCGGCAGCATAGCCAAGTTCTTTGATGCCGCCGTGGGCAGCAAGCTCGTCAAACTTGTCCGTCTGCGTTATCTGGACGATGCGCCACTGTGCCTGGAGACCACCTATCTACCACCGAGCTTTGAAGCACTCATCGACCGCGATATCAACGGTTCGCTCTACGCCACGCTGCGCCAGGAATTCCATCGCGCGCCGGCACAGGGACATAAGACCTTTGAGGTGTGCTATGCCTCGCAAAACGAGGCGTTTTTGCTCAACGTTGAGCGTGGGCAGGCGCTGATCCTGATCACCGACTACGTCTACGACACCGACGGCCGCCCGCTCCATGTCTCCAAGCGCATCCAACGCACCGACCGCGCCAAATACACCGAGCCCATCGGCTAACCCGCCAAAATAAACCTGTCCCTAAATGGTAGGTTTGGGGAGGTCAGGGAACCAGGTTGGTTTGGGTTGGTTGGGTGTGCGCTCGGCCAGGACCAGCTCCATCCAGCACATGTCGTACCAGCGGCCGAACTTTTGGGCGCAGCGATCAAAGGTGCCCACCAGGCGATATCCCATATGGGCATGGAAGTCCTGGCTGTTGTGCGTCAGATACTCGTCATCCTTGTCGTGCGGGACGGCAATGAGCGCGCACATGTTGGTGATGCCCATCGCGATCAGACATTGCTTGAGCGCATCGTGCAGTTTGCGGCCCAGCCCGCCATGGCGCACGTCGCGCGCCAGGTAGATCGACGTCTCGACCGACCAGTCGTATGCCTCGCGGCTGTTGAGCGGACTCACATAGGCATAACCTACCGGACGCCCGTCCAGCTCCATCACCAGATACGGATAGCGCTCGAGCGTGCGCTCGATGCGCCCGGCGAACTCCTCAACGCTCGGCACCTCATATTCGCAGGTAATCGCCGTCTGGCGCACATACGGCTCATAGATGGCAAGCAACGCCGGCGCGTCTTCGGGCGTCGCCAGGCGAATCGTCGGCTCGGACATCTCGGTCATACAACCCTTCTCCCCAAAAGCAAAGGCCACCCCGCGCCAAACCCAACGCAAGGCGGCCCCTCGTCATTACATCAGGCTACAGGACAGCCGCCAACGCGTCGATGTCCTCCTGCGTCGTGGCCCAGCTGGTGCAAAAGCGCACCACCGTGTGGGTCTCGTCGTACTTTTCCCAGTACTCGATCGAGGCATGCTCGCGAATGCGGGCCATGTCCTCGTTGGGCAGAATCACAAACTGCTGGTTTGTGGGCGTCTCCAAGAAGAACTGGTAGCCGCGCTCGTGCAGCACACGACGCAGCGCCTGCGCGGTTTCGATCGCCTGACGGCCAATCTCAAAATACAGGCCATCGGTAAAGAGTGCCTCAAACTGGACGCCCGTCAGGCGGCCCTTGGCCAGCAGCGCGCCATGCTGCTTAATACGCGGAATGGGGTGCGCCGGGGCGTGCATGCCGCAAAACACCACGGCCTCGCCGCACAGCGCGCCGCACTTGGTGCCACCGATGTAGAACACGTCGCACAGCTGCGCCAGCTCGGGCAGGGTAATGTCGCACTCATCGGACGCCAGCGCATAGGCCAGACGAGCACCGTCCACAAACAGCGGAATCTCGCGCTTCTGGCACACCGCATGAATCGCCGCGAGCTCGGCCTTGGAATACAGCGTGCCGTACTCAGTCGATAGGCTCACGTACACGGCGCCCGGGAACACCGTGTGCTCGTAGCTCTCGTTTTCGTAGAACACCTGGATATAGTTCTCGAGGTCCTCGGCGTGCATCTTGCCCTCGTAGCCAGGGATGGTGAGCACCTTGTGGCCGCCAAACTCGATGGCACCCGCCTCGTGGCAGGCGACGTGGCCAGTCTCGGCAGCAACGACGCCCTCGTAGGGCGCAAGCAGCATGTCAATCACCGTCGCGTTGGCCTGCGTGCCGCCCACCAGAAAAAACACGTCGGCATCGGGGGCCTGGCAGGCCTCGCGGATAAGCTGCTTGGCGCGCTCGGTATGCGCATCGGTACCGTAGCCGGGCTGCGGCTCCATGTTGGTATCGACGAGCGCCTGCAGCACCGCCGGGTGTGCGCCGTGGGAATAATCGTTGTTGAACGCGAGCATGGCAATCCTCTCTTACCGGGTATCGGCCAGATGATTCAAACGGAGCTATTGTACGCCGCTGGGATAGGCAATGCGCGCGGCAAGGCACTCAAGTGCCAGTACCAGAGCAAAACCGCAGCTCACGTCACTCAAAAAGTGCGCTCCGATCACGATGCGGCCAAACGCGACGAGCGCCGCGACCACAGCCGCCGTCCAAAAGACCACACGACGGCGCGACGGTTTTTCCTTAAAGGCTGCCGCGGGAAGCCCGGCGAGCATAAGGCCAATCGCCGCATGCGCGGTGTGCCCGCTCGCGAACGACTTGAACCCGTCCTTGATCACGCCGGCGGCAATATAGGTCCACTTGTCGGGATTGCCGATTACCCACCACGGCTGAAAAATGAGCCCCGGCGTGACCTCGATCACGCGCATGCGCGGACGCGACCACAGCGGCTTGACGATCACGTTGAGGATAATGGCTTGAGCGACCCACACGGCAAGCACCATCAACGCCCAACGCGTGAGCTCGTCGGGCTCGGTCGTGCGCGTGAGGCGATAGACGATGAGGTTGGCGGCGATGACCAGCGCAAACGTCAGCACCAACTGAACAGCGATGAGTTTGCCGCCAACCTTCAGAGACGAAACGATCTCATAGCCGGCCAGGCCAACGTTGACGAGGATGCCGAGCACGGCGAGCCATTTGCTCCCCCTGGAGTCGGGACGCACCGCGCGCACGAGCATAACGCCCGCGATGCTCGCCGTCAGCTCGAACGGCAGCTCGCCGGCCGCCTCGACAAAGCGACCGTACATGCTGCCGATGTTGAACAGCGCGCTCGAAATCTGATAGTCGAAGAAACTGCCCACGCCCAGACAAAGACACAGGACAACCGCGATCATGGCGACATCTTTCTTATAGATGTATCCGAACATGCTTTCCTTTCGATGGAACCAGAGTGCCCAAATGGGGCGTTTGCAGCGTCGACCCGTTAGTCATCATCACTAGCACCCAACTGCTGCAGCAGCATGAGCGCCGCGGCCACCGGGCCGGTGCCGTCGTTGGCGTCGAGGCCGCGACCCAGGCCGCTGCCCGCACCGGCGCCCACCTTGTAGGGCACCGACAGCTTGCGGCTCTTGGGGAAGTTCACCGCGCCATAGCGGGTCTTAAGCTCAAAGGCCACCTTCTTGGGCACGTCGATGCCCAAAAACGTGATGCGGCCGCCACTGAGCGTGACGCTCTCGAGTCCCAAGCGCTCGCCACGGATACGGATGCGCGCGCGATTGAACAGATTGAGTCCCGCCAACGGCAGCTCGCCATGCGCGGCCTCGGTCTCTTCCTGCACCTCGTCGATGCTCTCCAGGTCCTCGGCCGCTGCGAGCTTACGGTACACGAGCACGCGCTGATCCACCGCCGGCAGGTACTCCTCGGACAAGAAGTAATCGGCCGGCAGGTTAATGCCCACGCTCGCCGCCTCCACGCCGGCATCGTCATCGCCGCGCGCCTCGGCCACCGCCTGGCCCAGCATCTGCGTAAACAGGTCAAAGCCCACACTCGACAGGTTACCGTGCTGCTCGGCACCCATAAGCGAGCCGGCGCCGCGGATCTCCAGGTCGCGCATGGCAATGCGCATGCCGCTGCCCAGGTCCTGGAACTCGGAAAGTGCAGTCAGGCGCGCCGTGGCCTCCTCGGTGAGCGGTAGCTCGCCCGGGAACATAAAGTACGCGTAGGCCTGCGTGGCAGAACGGCCCACACGGCCCTTGAGCTGGTAGAGCTGCGCCAGGCCCAGGCGCTGCGAGTCCTCGATGATGAGCGTGTTGGCGGTCGCGTTGTCGATGCCGCTCTCCACGATGGTCGTGGCGATAAGCACGTCAATCTTCTTGGTCGCGAACTCGATCATCACGTCCTCGACCTCGCGCGGGCTCATCTTGCCGTGTGCCACGCCCACACGCGCCTCGGGCGCGGCCTCGTGCACGCGCGCCACGGCATCGTCGATGGCCTTGACGCGGTTGGACACGTAGTACACCTGACCGCCGCGGCCCACCTCCAGGCGAATCGCCGCACTCACCACGTCGGGGTCGTACTCCCCCACGTGCACGATCACGGGACGACGCCCGGTCGGCGGCGTGGTGATCAGGCTCATGTCGCGCACGCCGCTCGTGGCCATCTGCATGGTTCGCGGAATAGGCGTTGCCGAAAGCGTGAGCACGTCAATCTGCTCGCGCAGGTTCTTGAGCTGCTCCTTGTGCTGCACGCCAAAGCGTTGCTCCTCGTCGATGATCACCAGGCCCAGGTTCTTGGGGTTCACATCGGCCGAAAGCAGACGGTGCGTGCCGATGAGCACGTCGATCGTGCCCTCGGCAAACGCCTTGAGCGCGCGCTTTTGCTGCGCCGGCGTGCGGAAACGGCTGAGCACCTCGACCTCAAGGCCAAACGGGGCAAAGCGCTCAAAGAACGTCTCGTAGTGCTGCTGGGCAAGAATGGTCGTGGGGCAGAGCACCATGACCTGGCGGCCGGAGTCCACGCACTTAAACGCCGCGCGCAGGGCGACCTCGGTCTTGCCAAAACCCACGTCGCCGCACAGCAGGCGGTCCATGGGCTTGGGCGCCTCCATATCGGCCTTAATGTCAGCGATGGCCTCCAGCTGGTCGCGCGTCTCGTCGTAAGGGAAGCTTTCCTCCATCTCGATCTGCTCGGGCGTGTCGGGCGGGCAGGCGATACCGGTAATCGACGAGCGGCGTGTATACAGATCGACCAGGTCGAACGCCAGCTTTTTGGCATTCTTGCGCGCCTTGTTGGTGGCGCGCGTCCAGTCGGCTGTGTTGAGCCTGGTCAGGCGCGGCTTGTCACCGTCGGGACCGACGTATCGCGTGATACGGTCGACCTGCTCGAGCGGCACGTAGAGCTTGTCGCCGTCGGCATATTCCAGCAAAAAGTAGTCTCGCTCTTTGCCGCCCACTTCCTGACGCGCAATCTCGCTAAAGAGTGCGATGCCGTGAGTGGCGTGCACCACGTAGTCGCCCGGCTTAAACGGGAACGTGATCTGCGTAATGTCCACCTTGCGGCGGCTGCGCGCGCGGTTGGCGTCCATGCGGGCGTTGAGGTCGGCGATCGAGAACACGGCCAGGTTGGCATCGGGCACCACCACGCCCTGCGGCAGAGCGGCATCGACAAAGGTCACGCGCCCACGCGAGATGGTGGGCACGGCGGCACCGGCGGCAGCCTGGGCCGCGCCCGCCTCGAGCGAGCGGGCGTTGAGCGCGTCGGCGCGGCGCTCGCGAATTGCAGCATGAGCATCCTGGCGGGCAGCACGGTCAGCAGAATCCGCCGCTGCCACGCGTACGTGCTCGCCGATAGCGCCGGCATTTTCGGGCGCGGCCGTCAGCGACTCCTCAAAGGTAATGCCCTCGTCGCCAAAGGTGAGCTCCATCGACTCGCGCGCACCGCGATCGGGAATGGCAAACACGCAGGCGTAGCGTTTGCCCACGACTTCCTGGATGCGCGTCATAAAACGGTTGTCCGAGCCTGCAATGGCCGGCTGCTCAATCTTGAGCTCGGCCGTCACCGCACCGCCGGCACGGATGAGGCTTACGTAGTTCAGGCGCTGCTGGGCACCAAAATCGAGCTGCTGGGCGCGCACGTACAAGCCGTCTAGACGGTCAATCCCCGCCTCGCCGGCACGCGCCTCGATATCCTCGTAGGCGCGCAGGCAATCGTCGAACAGCGAGCGCGGCTCGGACAGAACCACGAGCGCCTTGCCGCCCACGTGCGCCAACGGGCTCACGGTCTGGCCGTACATCACCGGCAAAAAGCGGTCGAGCTCGGGCGTGACGATGCGTGCATCCACCATCTCGAGCAGCGCTGCCAGTTTACTGTCATCCTGGCTGGCGCGGTAGAGCGCCACGTGCATGTTGTGGACGGCATCGTCGGTAAGCGCCAGCTCACGGCAGGGGAAGATCTCGATGCTGTCCTCGTTGCCGATGGTTTGGCCCGTGGAGCTCACCATGCGGCGGATGCGGTCAATCTCGTCGCCAAAGAACTCGATGCGCACGGGCGCCTTTTCCTGTGCGGGAAACACCTCGACGGTGTCGCCGTGCACGCGGAACAGACCGGGCGCGTCGGCGGCACCGGCATTGGTGTAGCCCATGCCCACCAGGCGCTGCGGCACCTCGTCAAAAGGAATCTCCTCGCCCACCGCAAAAGTGGTGGACTCCCAATAGCGACTCTCGACCGGCGGCACGCAGCGCAGCAGCGCACGGGCCGAGGCAACCATGATGCAGTTGTCCCCGCGCACGATGCGCCCCAGAGCCTCGCAGCGCTGCGCCACCACGGCGTCGTCGGGCGCCTGCTCGCGCCACGGATAGTCCTTGCGCTCGGGAAAACGGCACACATGCGCAAGGCCCACGTAGGCGGCAAGGCTGCGCGCGGCGCGATCGGCCGCGTCCTCGCCGCTCACAATGTAGACCGTCGGTCGCGGACGGCGCGCAAACTGGGCGGCCGCCATAAGCGTACGGCCCGACTGCGACACGGCCAGCGTCACGTCCTCGCCGGCATCGAGTCCGGCCTCGACGGTCTGCAAGGCCTCGGCAGTGTAGAGCTGCGCGGCTATACGGTGAATGAGCATGCTGTTCCTCCGGCATTGCAACGCCAAAAGCCCGCCGGGGCAAGCTCGGCGGGTATGCGGCGGATTTCATTGCCTGTCATGGTAGCGCATGAGATGGACACGCCAGCGCACGCCAAACAGCTACCCCAAAACGCGCACGCTGGGGCACAAATCCGCCAGCGGGCACTCGTCGCACTTGGGTTTGCGAGCGTCGCAGATCTCGCGACCAAAAGTGATCCACTGGTGGTTGACCGACTCCCAATACTCGTGCGGCAAAATCTTGAGCAGGTCTTGCTCGGTCTTGAGCGGCTCTTTGGCATGCGTCTTGGGGCTCAGCATCAGGCGGTGCGCGATGCGGTTGACGTGCGTATCGACCGCGATGCCCTCGACAATGCCAAACCCCACGTTGAGCACGATGTTCGCCGTTTTGCGGCCAACACCCGGCAGCTTGACGAGCTCCTTCATGTCGGCCGGCACCTCGCCGCCGTAATCGGCAACGATCATCTGCGCGGCCTCCACGGCATGCTTGGCCTTACTCTTATAAAAGCCAAGTGACTTAATGGTATCGGCCACATCGGCTACACTCGCCCCCGCCATGGCCTCGGGCGTGGGCCACTGGGCAAACAGCTTCGGCGTCACCTTGTTGACCTGCGCGTCGGTCGTCTGCGCCGAGAGCAGCACCGCGATGAGCAGCCTAAAGGGATTCTCGTGGTCCAAAAAACACTCGACCGGGCCATAGCGACGGTTGAGGCGCTCGCACACCTCAACGGCGCGCTCGCGTTTGGCGGCATTGGTCTCGCGTGGCATAACGATTCCTCGCTTCAGCGGCATAACAAACCTATGGGCACGATTGTCCCACGTATGGGGTCTTTACGCCTCCAAAAATGCGCCGGTCTGGCGGCCCCACAGGCTTGCGTACTCGCCGCCTGCCTCGACAAGCTGCGTATGCGTACCGTCCTCGACAATCTCGCCGTCCGCCAGCACCACGATGCGGTCGAGCGCCGCCACGGTGGACAGGCGATGTGCCACCACAATGGAGGTGCGGCCGCGCATCAGGTTCTCGAGTGCCTCCTGCACCAGCGCCTCGGACTCACTGTCCAAGGCAGACGTCGCCTCGTCGAGCACCAGGATCGGCGCATCGGTCAAAATAGCGCGGGCAATGGCCACGCGCTGGCGTTGGCCGCCCGAAAGCTTAACGCCGCGCTCGCCCACCATGGTGTCAAAGCCATGGGGCAGACGGTCGATAAACTCCAGGGCATTTGCCAGGCGCGCGGCCTCGCGGATCTGCTCGTCGGTTGCATCGGGGCGGCCGTAGGCGATATTCTCGCGAATGGAGCGATGGAACAGCAGCGCCTCCTGCGGCACGTAGGCAACCTGGCGGCGCAGGCTCTGCTGCGTGCAGCGCGAGACGTCCTGGCCGTCCACGAGCACGCAGCCGCCCTGTACGTCGTCCAAGCGCAACAGCAGCTTGGTGAGCGTCGTCTTGCCCGAGCCCGATTTACCCACCAGGCCCACGCGCTGGCCCGCCGCCACGTGAAGCGTCAGGTCGTCGAACACGTTCTCGCCCGCCGCGGCGTCACGGTATGCAAAGCTCAGGTGCTCAAAATCAATCGCACCTTCGGTCACTTTAAGCTCGGGAGCGTTCTCGTCATCTGCCACCAGACGCGGCTCGTCCAGCACGCGCGTCATCTCGGCCGCATCACCGAGCGCGCGGTTGATGCGCTGCATCATGGAGCTTACGTAGTTCAGACGCATGGTGAGGTTGTACGTATAGGTAAAGATCATGACGAGCGCGCCGGCAGAGATGCCAAACCACGCGTTGCCGCCCGCGACGAACACGCTCACCACGGCCATGGTGATGACGATAAGGCCCGAGGTCGTAAAGTTGCGCTGCATCATGGCGTGCATCGAAACCGTCTCGGCATCGCGCGCGGCGCGGTCGGCTGCATCGAACAGGTCGCGCTCAAAGTCCTCGCGCCCACAGGTCTTGACGGCCAGGATGTTCGTGACCGCGTCGGACAGCACGCCCGACAGCTTGTTCTGCGCGGCGGACGTCGCGGCCGAAAGCGGCATGATGCGCTTATACATAAGCCAGACAAACGCGATGTAGACGATCATAATGCCCACCAAGATCACGGTAAACGTCGGCACCACCGGAGCGAGCGCCGCTACCGTGCAGACAACCGAGGTGATGGTGGGAATGAGCGAATACACCGTCACGTCGACCAAGCCCGTGTAGCCGCTCATAAAACGACTCGTTTGGCTCACAAGCGATCCGCCAAAGCGGCTGGTGTGGAATGTCATGGATTGATTGGAAAGCGTGTCAAAGCACAGGCGCGCCAGGTGATAGTTGCCCGCAATCTCGAGCTTGTAGACGGTGTAGTCCTGCAGCTTGGAGAGGATTTGGCCTGCCAAGTTAACGAGCACGAGCGCCAGGATGTAAGGGCCAAAGACCTCGAATACTTGATCACCCGCCACGGGGCCGGCCTGGACGCGGTCGACGATAAGGGCCATCACGTAGGTGTTGGCAAACGTGAGCAAAAAGATGTAGCCCGCCGACGAGAACACCGAGAGAAAGACGATCAGCGGCTGCGTGTGCGTGACGTCCCAAAAACGCCGCAGCGTGCGGCGCACGGTGGAGCGTTTGAGCGGACTGGTGCTTCTCTGAGACATGGACTTCCTTTCGCGTCTGATAGGGCGAAACGCCATTGTTGCACATTAAAGTGCACTTCAGGCAAGTGCGACGCGAAAAGCGCCCGCGCCCCGCGTTTACACCGGCGGCCCGCCGTCAGATGCAGCTAGTCCTCGTCTTTTTGGTCTGCGAGCAGCTCCGCGGATGTGAGCCCCAAGATCTCGTCCGCCTCCCGCGCGTCTTCCAGCGCGTCGATATCCTTGAGCTTGCGCTCCATAACGTTGGTACGCGTGGTGATAATGCCCTCGACCGTCTTTCCTGCGGTCTCAATCTGCTGCTGGGCGCGGCGCAGCGCCGCCTGATAGCGCGGCAACTCGGCCTTGACGGCAGAAAGCACACGCAGCACGTCGTCGGTGCGCTTTTGCAGCCTAAACGTCTGGTAGCTCATCTGCAGGCTGTTGAGGATGGCCGCCATGGTGCTGGGACCGGCAACGTTGACATGATAGTCGCGGCCCAGGGTCTCGATAAGCCCGGGGCGGCTGACGACCTCGGCGTACAGGCCCTCAAAAGGCACGAACATAATGCCAAAGTTGGTGGTCGCGGGCACGCTCAGGTACTTTTCGCAGATGTCCTTTGCCTCGCGCTTTACCATCGCATCGAGCGTCTTGCGCGCGGTGGCCACAGCCTCGGCATCACCCGACTCTTGCGCGTCGAGCAAGTGCTCGTACGCATCGCCCGGGAATTTGGAGTCAATCGGCAGCAGCACGGGATCGCCCTCGTCCACCGGCAGCATGACGGCAAACTCAACGCGCTCCGAGGCGCCAGGCTTGGTGGCGACATTTTCCAGATACTGGTCGGGCGTAAGGATGTCCGCCAGGATTGCACCCAGCTGTACCTCGCCCAAAATGCCACGCGCCTTGACGTTGCCCAGCACGCGCTTAAGGTCGCCCACGCCGGTGGCAATAGACTGCATATCGCCCAAACCCTTGTACACAGCCTCGAGCTGGTCGCTCACTTGCTTAAACGATGCGGACAGACGGTCGTTGAGCGTACGGGAGAGCTTCTCGTCCACCGTCGCGCGCATCTGGTCGAGCTGCACGTTGTTGTCCTTGCGGATGGCGCCCAGCTGGGCATCGACCGTCTCGCGCACCTTGTCCAGGCGGTGCTCGATACCCTCGCGGTTGGCGCCGAGCTGTTGGGCCGTCTCGCGGCGCAGGTCATCCATACGGTCGCCGGCCTGCGAGAACTCGCGCGCAATGGTCAGGTAACGCTGTTGCCCTACGGCCGCATCGGTTGTCTGCTGCTGTGCGATGGCATTTGCCGTGCGGCGGGTTTCGGCCAACGCGACATTGAGGGTGTCGAGCGCGTTGTTGGCCTGCTCGAGCGCAGCCAGCATCTCTGCCCCGCTATCACCGCGCTCCCGCAGCTCGGCGCGAAGGCCCTTGAGCTGCAGGGCACAAGCCACAGCAACCCCCACCGCCACCAAGGCGATCACAACAAGCACGATATCAATAGCAGACATAGACTCCGCCCAACAAACCCAATCGACCATCAATCAAAACCGCGATCAATCTTACCCCGCCACACGCACCGGGCGCCCGGCCCCTTCTTTGGCGCCGCTCCCCTCCGCATATTCCATAATGCGGCGCGCCGTTTCCCTGCTCACTTTTGAGTCATCACCGGCTAAGTATGCGTAAACGTTTCCCTTATTCAGATTCAAATCGCGGCAGAGACCGTAGCGCGTTACGCCCGATTCCCCTAGCGCCCCCAATGTTCTTTTTCGCATCAGGGCGTTGATCCTTCTGTCCGCCACTGGCTTTTCCTTCACCGCTCTATACGCACGCCAAACGTTGGCATAACGATTAGGGAGCTCAATTTTGGTGCATAGAGACGCCATGCTACCCGCTTGACCGTACAAGGACAAAACGCCTCGGTAACTTTCTTCCATCCACGAGCCCTCGGATAAACCCAGAACGTATTCAGCTTTTCCTTGCACCAAAGCAAGCAAAAACAGAGGCTCCGCCACGCGCGGCGCAACCGTCATCGCCTGCTCAACCAGTTTTCTAAAACTCAGCGACTGTTGTCCGGATAGCTCTCGGCAATAGCCTTTTAAGAATCCCTCAAAGGTCAGATTCAACCGAGCACCTCCTTTTTGTATTGCCTGTATGCGCAGACCATCTCTTGATAACTCCGCTCCGAAGGCGACGACGCCAGTGCCTCTCCCTCGTCGAATATAAGCCGTTCGAGCAGCCCCCAATCAAGTCGGTCGACGAATGCCTGACTATGAAGATCGACGATGTCGTTCGGACGGTAGGCATAGAGCTTCATTACCGCCAGATCCTCCAAGGATGGCGTAAAGTACCTGATAAAACGCGCCCCAATATCTAAGGGAATCAAACGATCTTCGTAATTGAATGGCATCTGATTGCAATATGCCACCGCCATACCATTCACCTCGGGGTATCGAGCTATGATCTCGCGGAGGCACCTGTCTGCCTCAAACACATCAATGTCATGTGTAACCGACCGATTCGTCACATCGTTTAGCATGAAGGCACTTCCTCCCACCAATACAACACTCGGTCTATCGTCTCTTGGACCTATTTCCAGCTCCGCCTCTTCGTCAATGCCCAAAAGAGTCTGCTCTAAATCCTGCTTATACATAGCAAATCCTATTATTATTCATCTTCAATAATACTATTCAGTCGCACGACAGCACCAGCAAGATGCAAGGATTCTACTCATGGCGATAATCCCTACACCCTAGAAGTCCTAATGTGGCAAACGCTAACTCTCCCAGCCGGCGCGGATGGTTGTTATGACGTCGCCCAGGCGCTGGCCCAGGGCCACTAGATGCTGGAGCACCTCGCTGGGCGAGGCGCCGTTGAGAATGCACGTGAGGGCATATGAGGCCAAAAAGATTGCCGCGAGCCCCAACGGGGTCAGCACGATCATCGCCAGCGTACGCAGGCGCTGGGCCCAGCGACGACGGCGCGCACGACGTTTGTCGAACGCAAGCTCCTGCGCATATGAATCCTGCTGTACGGAATAGGCTCCTGGGTCCACCTCGCCCGCAGACGATACCGCGGGCGCGGCGTTTTGCGCAGGAGGCTGGACGGCCGCCCCCTGCATTTGCATCTCCATAAGCCGTTGCTGCTGGCGCAACATGCGCTCGGCTTGTTGCTGCGGGGTCTCAAGAAACAGATCCATGCTGGCCTCCAAAATCGGAGCATTCGACGCTTACGACCAGCATCCCGCACCGCCATGACCGCGACAACGCAATCGCCGGCAATAGCCGCAAAGATTCTATAGTCAGAAAGCTGTCGAAAACCTCAACAACTCCCCTACCAGCACTTTCTCTGAGCTTTTTTATCGAATGATCTTTTGCCCTTCCGCCCTTACGCCAACCGACCAAAACCTAACCAAAAGCTTGACGGAAATTGTGAAGACCGGAACCCCACACAAAAAGTGCCGCCCCAAAGGGGCGGCACACAAACTTCTAATCAGCTTTTCAGTAACGAGCACGCGACGACCCGAAGCGGGCCGGGAAGGCGGGATTACCTTCCCTCAACGCGACCCTGCGAAGCCGTGAGCGGGGAGGGAAGGCAATCCCGCCCTCCCGGACCAGCTCATGTCAGCGCCACGCGCTAGTAGTTCACCACCTGCTCCTCAAAGTACGCCTTCGGGTGGTTGCACACTGGGCAAACCTCGGGTGCCTCGGCACCAACATGCAGGTGTCCGCAGTTCAGGCACTTCCACACCTTTACGCCCTCGCGCTCAAACACCTCACCCGATTCAATGCGCTCGACGAGCTTGTTGTAGCGCTCCTCGTGAGCCTTCTCCACGGCACCGACGCCACGGAACTTCTCGGCGATCTCGGCAAAGCCCTCCTCCTCGGCGGTCTTGGCAAACTCGTCATACATCGTGGTCCACTCGTAGTTCTCGCCCGCGGCGGCATCGCGCAGGTTGTCCAGAGTGCCCGGAACGGCGCCGTCGTGCAGATACTTAAACCACAGCTTGGCATGCTCGGACTCGTTGCCCGCCGTCTCGGCAAAGATATTCGAAATCTGAACGTAGCCGTCCTTTTTGGCCTTGGATGCATAGTAGCGATACTTGGTGTGTGCCTGGGACTCACCGGCAAAAGCGGTCTCGAGGTTCTTCTTGGTCTGAGAGTTCTCAAAATCCATAGGTGTACTTCCCTTCAACACGTGCCGCCCATAGGCTTTGAGCGGCCCTGTCTTTAGGATGCCCTCAAGCCAGGAATTTAAACCTTATAATCCCGTTCTTCAGATTTGAGCGGGCTACACGCTCAACCAACGATCGCCCTCGGAGCGGCAAAAGCCCTCGCGCTCCAGATCGGCAAGAATACTTGCGACCAGCTCGCGCTCGACCGGCTCACGGCCGGCTGCCGTCTCCATCTCGTTAACGCCTGCAACGGCCTCATCGAGCGTAATACCTGCCGGCTGCCCATCGCGCGCTGCCAGCAGCATGCGCACAATGTGGGCGCGCTTTTGGCGACGCGAGCCCTCAAACTTGGACTGACGACTATAGCTCGCCGACCGTCTGGACGGATTGGGAAGCGTCTTTTTAAGATACGCGCCGTAATCCAACAACGCGTAATACCACGCGCGCGGCGTGTCGGTATCGTCTTGAGGCGCGGCAAAGGGCGCAATCTCATCCGCCGCCGCACCGGGGGCCGCCGGACAGGCAGCTTGAATCAGCGGCACCAGCTCGCGATCGGGAACGGCCGGCACATCGGGAAAGAAATGATGCAAAAAGACCGTGCGCACGTTGGTCTCCAGATACACGCCCGGAAGATCGAATGCAAACGAACGGATGCCCTGCGCCGTTGCCGGGCCAATGCCGGGCAACGCGACCAGATCGTGCGTCTCACGCGGAAACTCCCCATCCCAGTCCTCCACAACGCACTGTGCAGCCCTGTGAAGCGCCAGGGCGCGGCGATTGTAGCCCATCCCCTGCCACGCATCCAAGACATCGGAAGGGGCGGCCTGAGCAAGCGCCCGGACAGTCGGAAAGCGATCGAGCCACGCCGGCATGCGCGTCTCCACGCGCGGCACCTGCGTCTGCTGCAGCATGACCTCGGAAAGCCAGATGATATACGGGTCGCGCGTGCGGCGCCACGGAAGGTCGCGATAACGCAGGACCCCTTCCGAACGAATCATCGAACGAAAGGGGTCCTGAATCATGACAATGCTCCTTATGCGGCGCTATTCCTCCCGGCAAGCATACGCGCAAGCGGCGTACTCGGGAAACGCATCGCGGTCGGCGAACTTGGGATCGACAGCCGGAAACTGGCGATGGGCGACGATATCGCCGAGCGAAACGGAATCGAGATAGTCGCGCATCAGCGCCTGGGCTCCGGCCCACAGGGGATGATAGCAGCACGTGCCCATGCGCGCACAGTCGCCATCGGGCGCGGTGCAATCGTTCATAACCATGGGGCCCTGAACGGCCTCTACGACTTGACGGATCGTGACATCGTCGGGGCTCACCTTAAGGCGCATGCCGCCATGAACACCACGCAGGCTCTCCACAATGCCGGCCTGAACCAAGCCGTGCTGAATCGAACGGGCAAACGAATACGGAACATTGACCTCTTCGGCAGCAGTGCGAACAGAAAGCAACCGCTCCGGCTCCTCGGCAAGCATCGCAAGCATGCGAAGGGCATAATCAGTCTTCCTCGATATGTCCATGTTTCCCCTTTCAAGGAATACGAACAGCTCGAACGAGCTCCGGGGCCGAGCTTGTGTCGAGACGCCAAATGACCGCCTGAACAACCAAATTATAAAATGGGTGTTCACTGAATGCCGCACTTGAAGACTAGCTGAATCAGGTACGGCCTAAAGTGCAATTTAGTATAACCGAACCCCCTGCTTCATTGAACAGATGTTGCGCAACAAACCCCCTGTTTGAACACATATATCAGTAGAGGCTGGCTCGCTCGTTGCAAATGCGGTGATTTGGATAAAGAGGCATATAAGATCGAGGGCCTATTAAACGCAAAAAGCCACGTCCGAAGACGTGGCTTTAATTGCGTTGGCGGGAAGTACGGGGCTCGAACCCGCGACCTCCGACGTGACAGGCCGGCGCTCTAACCAAACTGAGCTAACTCCCCAGGCAGTCGTTCGCGTTTGTTTCCGCTCGCGTGCGCTGCGGGGATTAGTATACACAGAAGTCTGTCCGCCGCGCAACAACTTTTTTGAAAAAGTTTTTCGGTCCCTCCGGGAGGGTCTCCGGGGCCGGCTGGCGCGGGTTGAGTTTGCTGCTCTACAGTCCTGCGCAAGACGGAAAGCACATTAAGTGCTTTCCTT
>UROO01000010.1 GCA_900549555.1 uncultured Collinsella sp.
TCTACACCCTAGAGTTCGTCGGCAGCGTCAGATGTGTATAAGAGACAGCCAATACGGGGGTTGCAAGCGTTACACTTTTGCAATCTGATGGCCCGTATCGCGCGGCGCTCTTGTCGGAGCGCCGCGTTTTTCATATCGAAAGGTGGCACCATGCAGGCATCGCAGCGTCTCGACCGCTTTGGCGCGGAGGTCTTCGCCTCGCTCAACAATAAACTGCTCGCGCTGAAGGCTCAGGGCAAGACCATTTACAACATGAGCGTGGGCACGCCCGACTTTAAGCCGTACGACCACGTGGTCGAGGCGCTCACGCAGGCAGCTCAAGATCCCGAGATGTGGAAGTACGCCCTGCGCGACCTGCCCGAACTCAAGCAAGCCGTGTGCGATTACTATGAGCGCCGCTTTGGCGTTTCGGGCATTACGCCGTCTATGGTGCAGTCGTGCAACGGCACGCAGGAGGGCGTGGGCCATTTGGGCCTGGCCCTGCTCGATCCGGGTGACACCATCCTGGTGCCCGATCCATGCTACCCGGTCTTTGAGGCGGGCGCCAAGATCGCCGATGCCAAGCTCGAATACTATCCGCTGGTTGCCGAGCATAATTACCTGCCCTATGTGGCGGGTATCGATCCCGAGGTTGCTGATCGTGCCAAATATATGATCGTGTCGCTGCCCGCGAACCCGGTCGGCTCGGTGGGTACGCCCGAGGTCTACGAGGAGATTATCGCTTTTGCCCGCGAGCACGATCTGTTGATCGTTCATGACAACGCGTACTCCGACATCGTGTTTGACGGCGAGCCCGGCGGCAGCTTCCTGCAGTATCCCGGTGCGCTCGAGGTGGGCGTGGAGTTCTTCTCGCTTTCCAAGTCGTTTAACGTCACCGGTGCCCGCATCGGCTTTTTGGTCGGTCGCGAGGATGTGGTCTCGGCCTTTGCCAAGCTGCGCGGGCAGATCGACTTCGGCATGTTCTTCCCGATCCAGAAAGCTGCTATCGCCTGCCTGAACGGTCCGCGAGATGAGGTCGAGGCGCAGCGCCTGAAGTACCAGGAGCGCCGCGATGCCCTGTGCGACGGTCTTGAGGACCTGGGCTGGGAGCGACCCAACGCGCATGGCTCTATGTTTGTGTGGGCCAAGCTTCCCGGTGGTCGCACCGATTCCATGGCGTTTTGCGAGGAGCTCATGGAGAAGGCCGGCGTTGTGGTGACGCCGGGCGCGAGCTTTGGTCCTTCGGGCGAGGGGCACGTGCGCATGGCGCTGGTCCTGCCGCCCGACCAGATCGCTTTGGCTGTCGAGGCCATTCGCGAGGCGGGCCTGTATTAGAAGGTATTTCGGCTCGTCAATAGCTCGAAACCGATTTCGTGCAGTTATTTTACGAATCCTGCAAACAATTTCGGTAAACGGTCGATTTTTGGCTGCGAATAGGAGCATAATCAAAGTCCCGATTGGATGTATTGGGATTACGGCAAGCCGCTCGGGTCGTTCCCGGGCGGCTTGTTTGTGGAGAGAGATGGGAGTTTCTAATGGTTAACGAGAAGAAGGTCGCTATTGTCGGCTGCGGTTTCGTCGGTTCGTCTTCGGCGTTCGCGCTGATGCAGAGCGGTCTGTTCTCCGAGATGGTCCTTATCGACGTGGACAAGAACCGCGCCGAGGGTGAGGCTCTGGATATCGCGCACGGCATGACGTTTGCCGAGCCGATGAAGATCTACGCCGGCGATTATTCCGATGTCGCCGACGCCGCCATGATCGTCGTCACCGCTGGCGCTGCCCAGAAGCCCGGTGAGACCCGCCTGGACCTGGTCAACAAGAACGTCAGCATCTTTAAGTCCATTATCCCCGAGATTAAGAAGTCCGGCTTCGACGGCATTCTGCTCATCGTCTCCAACCCGGTCGATGTTCTGACCTACGCCGCCATCAAGATGTCCGGCCTGCCCGAGGGCCACGTCATCGGTTCCGGTACCGTGCTCGACACTGGCCGCCTGCAGCAGATGCTTGGTGCCCACGTCGAGGTCGACCCGCGCGATGTCCAGGCCTATGTCATGGGTGAGCACGGCGACTCCGAGTTTGTCGCTTGGTCCAGCGCTCAGGTTGCCGGCGTTCCGCTGAACACCTTCTGTGAGCTTCACGGCCACCTGGAGCATGAGGCTGCTGAGAAGCGTATCGCCGAGGACGTCAAGAACTCCGCCTACACCATCATCGAGAAGAAGCACGCCACCTACTATGGCGTCGCCATGGCCGTCAAGCGCATCTGCACCGCCGTCATGCGTGATGAGCAGACCGTTCTGCCCGTCTCCTCGCTCATGGTGGGCGAGTATGGTCTGTCCGATCTTGCCATCTCCATGCCGACGGTCGTTGGCCGCGACGGCGTCGTTTGCCGCGTTCCCGTGCCGCTGAACGATGACGAGCAGCATGAGCTCACCGTCTCTGCAAAGGCCCTTAAGGACATCATCGACAGCGTCGACTTCTCCTGCTAAATCAAGCTCGCTAGAGCGAAAAGCTACAATGAAGGCGTCCGGGTCCACACGGCCCGGGCGCCTTTTTGGTGCAAAGTAACCTGACCCCAATGCACCATCCCTATACACCATGGTTGATGGGAGGGCCATGTCGGATTCGCCTAATTTTTTGACCTATGCCCAGACGGCGTTTGATCCGTTTGAGGAGCGGCCGTTCTGCGCGGTGGATAGCCTGGTCTTTGCGTGGTTGTCCTATTTGCGTTTGCCGGGTGATATGGCAGAGCTGACGAACTGGCAGGGCCTAGACGTACGCGAGCTGCTGCGTGCCGAGTGCTACCGGGACATGATTGACGATTTGTGGAATCCAGAGGGGAGCCGCGCCTTGTTGGAGGCCGTGGCAGCAAGCCCTCGCTACCGTGGCGTGCACGTTTGCGGCTATCGTGCCGTGAGCGATGTGGTGACGACAGAGCAGTTTGCAGCTATGGCGTTCCGGTTTCCGGCGGGGTTTAGTTATCTTTCCTTCCGGGGGACCGACAGCACGATCGTGGGCTGGAAAGAGGACTTTAACATGGCGTTCCGGTGTCCTGTGCCGGCCCAGGAATCCGCGGCGCGTTATGTGGACGAGGCGGCGGATGCGATTGACGGGCCGCTTTTGTGCGGAGGTCATTCCAAGGGTGGAAACCTTGCGGTGTACGGTGCGGCGATGTGCTCCGATGTCGCCCGTGAGCGAATCGAGCGGGCGTATTCCCATGATGGTCCGGGCTTCGTCGAGGAGTTTCTGAACGGCGACGCCTTTGCCGATCTTTCCGGTCGAATCGACAAGACGCTACCTCGGTCGTCGATCTTTGGCATGATGTTCGAGACACAGGAGGACTATGCCATCGTCGAGAGCACCGAGTTCAGCCTGCTGCAGCACAATCCCTTTAGCTGGGTGGTTGATGGTCGCGACTTCGTGTACTGCGAGCGCCTATCCGCCGGTGCTCGATACGTTGATGGTTCCATTCGCGAGATGCTGCTTGCGGTGTCGCCTAGCGAGCGCGAGCGTTTTGTGGATGCGTTGTTCTCCGTGTTTGAGGCTACGGGTGCTGAGCGGTTTGCGGATATCGCTGGGAATCTGCGCGAGAGCCTGCCCGTGATGCTCCAGGCTGCGCAAGGCTTTGACAAGGATACGCGACGTTTTGTCTCGCAGACCATCGTGGCAATCCTTAAATGCGCACTGCTGCCCAAACGACCCCAGATCGACGTGCCCGCTGCCGGCAAGAGTTTGGCAGAACAGCTCGAGGCTTGGCAGTCCGAGCTCTTGCGCTAGCCATTGGTGCAAAGCAACCTGTCCCCGATGCACCAATCTTCGATGCACCCGGGGCGGGCTTGACCGCTATACTGGTTCGTGCCGAAATCGATCTAGAACGGAATGCCGTATATGAAAATCAATCACGCGATTCTGCATATCCTGGACTTTGACTCTGCCGTTAACGTTATGAGCCAGCGCGAGTTGGATATCGAAAGCCGTATCGTGCGCAACTTCGTGACCACGCATCTGCGCCGCGCACGCACCTCGGCCGACAATAAGCGTGCCACGTTTGCGGAGAACTCTGCGTTTGGCGGCGAGCTCAAGGGCTATTTCTTTGGCGAGCGCGAGTTCGTGGACCTGTCGCAGCAGATTGCGGAGTTTATCTCCTCCGAGCTCACCAAAGCCGAGAAAGCCGAGTCCACCGACGTGCTCGTGGCCGATTTTGACGACGATGAGGATGCCCGCTGGTTTGCCGTGATGCTGCTGGGCTCCAAGCAGGCTTTTATGCACGAAGTGGGCCGCGAGGAGGGGGAGGTGCGCAATGACATCGCGCGCCACTACGCTATTCTGCCAAACCCCTCGCAAAAGGTGCCAAGCTATGCCATCGTGCGCGCGAGCACCATGGAGATCGGCTACGTGGACAAGAAACGCAAGATTGCCGGCGAGGACCGTATGCTTATCCCCGATGGCCTGCTGCAGTGCGACACGGGCGTGTCGGGCAAGGAGGTCATCGACACCGTGACGCGTGTGGTCGAGGAAGTCGCCGAGGAGCACGGTGCCAACACGGCCGTGGCACTCGCCAAGGTTAAGGCTGCCGTTGCCGAGAAGGTTGAGGATGACGAGGAGCTGCCGCCTTGGGATATCGTCGATGAGGTCTTTGAGGACGAACCGGTCATCAAGGAAAGCGTGCGCGCGGCACTGACCGAGGAGAAGGTTCCCGAGCGCGTTCCCGTGGAGCGCAAGCAGGTCGAGCGCGCTGCCGTGCGCAATCACAAGATCCGTACCGACACGGGTATCGAAATCAGCTTCCCGGCCGAGATGGGTTCGAATTCCGAGTACATCGAGTTCGTCAACGAGCCCAACGGCCTCATCTCCATCGAGCTCAAGAATATCGGCAGCATCGAGAATCGATAAGTTGCGTTACAGGTCGAGCATACGTCAGCGAAAACGACCCAGAGCGAGCAAGGTGACGTGAAAGAGGAGGACATTGACCTTTTGGTCATGCCCGACGATTGAACGTCAGATTGCCGCTCTGGGGCGTTTGCAGCGTCGAGTAGTTACGGCGTTTGGTAAAACGCCGTAACTATTAAAGTTGACGTAAGCCCTCTTCGAGACCGGTCTTGCTGTCGGTCTTCTCGTCGCGCATCTTGATGACGCGGGCGGGGACACCGGCCACGACGGCGCCGGCGGGGACGTCCTCGACGCACACGGCGCCGGCGGCGACAACAGCGCCCTTGCCCACGCGCACGCCTTCCAGGACCACGGCGTTGGCGCCGATCATGACATCGTCCTCGATGATGACAGGCGTGGCGCTCGCGGGCTCCACGACGCCCGCCAACACGGTGCCGGCGCCGATGTGGCAGTTCTTGCCCACGGTGGCGCGGCCGCCCAGCACGGCGCCCATGTCGATCATGGAGCCTTCGCCAATGACGGAGCCGATGTTGATGATGGCGCCCATCATGATGACGGCATGGTCGCCAATTTCGACACGGTCGCGGATGATCGCGCCCGGCTCGATGCGGGCGTTGATACCCTTGAGGTCGAGCATGGGCACGGCGGAGTTGCGGCAGTCATTCTCGACGTCGTAGTAGTCGATGGAGTCGGCGTTGGCGTCGAGGAGTGCCTTGAGCTCATCCCAGTCACCAAAGACGGTCTTGCCACGACGACCGCCGTAGACGTGCGCATTGCCCCACTGGATCTTCATGCCCGGCTTTTCGCGCACGTACAGTTTGACGGGCGTTTTCTTGGGCGCGGTTGCGATGTAGTTGATAATCTCCTGTGCATCCATCTCGGCTGCATTACTCATTTGCTGTCTCTCCTTTGAGTGGATCCGGTTGATACCTGGTTAGGCAAACATGACCTGGTCGAACGTATAGAAGCCGGGTTCGCGGGTGACGAGCTTCTGCGTGGCTGCCAAGGCGCCGTTGACAAAGATCTGACGGCTCGTGGCGCGGTGGGTGAGCTTGACCTCCTCGTCCTGGCCAAAGAAACTCACCTCGTGCACGCCGGCGACGGTGCCGCCACGCAGCGAGTGCATACCGATCTCCTTGGGGTCACGCGCGCCGCACATGCCCTCGCGGCCATAGACGGGGTGGTAGCCTGCCTCGGGTTCAGCTTCGACGACGGCGTCGAGCAACAACTTGGCAGTGCCGCTGGGGGCGTCGACCTTTTGATTATGGTGCGTCTCGACGATTTCGCAGTCAAAGCCGGTCAGCTCGCGCGTGGCCTGGGCAACTAGATGGCGCAGGGCGGCGATACCGATAGAGTAGTTGCCCGAGTGCATAACACGGGCGTTCTGACCCAGCTCGCGCAGGCGATCCATCTGCTCGGGCGTATAGCCCGTGGTGCCGGAAACGAGTGCGGCACCCGTGCGCTCGACATAGGCGACAACGGCATCGAAGGTCACGACGTTCGAGAAGTCGATGATTACATCGGCGGCCGGTGCGCTCTCGAGCTCGGACAAGTCGAAGCCGATCTGGGCGACGATGTCAAAAACGGGCTCTCCAGCGGCGTTGACAATGCCCTCGGCGGTAGTGCGGATGAGCGAGCCCATGCGGCCCGTTCCCATAATGACGGTCTTAATCAAGCAGACCAGCTCCTTTCAGAGCATCGGTAAGTGCGGAGCGCGTGTCGTCTGCCATGGGGCACAGCGGCATGCGGTAGTTTGCCTCGATCATACCCATCTGGGCGAGTGCTTCCTTGACGGGAATGGGGTTGACCTCGCTAAAGAGGGCATTGATGAGCGGCTGGCCGGCAATCTGGATATCGCGGGCGCGCTCCACGTCGCCGTCCAGATAGGCGCGGCACATGTCGTGCACGAGCTGCGGCTGAACGTCGGCCCACACGCTGATGGTGCCCGAAGCGCCCAGGCTCATGAGCGGCACGGTGAGCGCATCCTCGCCCGAGTACATGCGGAAGTCGTCGGACAGCAGGTGGGCAATCTTGGCCGCGTAGGCGACGTTGCCCGAGGCTTCCTTAATACCCATGATGTTGGGATGTGCGGCCAGGCGCTCTACGTTGCGCTCGCTGATGCCGCAGCCGCAGCGGCCGGGGATGTTGTAGAGGATGCAAGGGATGTCCACGGCATCGGCGACGGTCTTAAAGTGCTGGTAGATGCCCTCTTCATTTGACTTGTTGTAGTAGGGGGTAATGAGCAGCAGGCCGTCGGCTCCCAAGCCCTGGTAGGTGAGCGACTTGGTGAGCATGGTCTGCGTGGAGTTGGAGCCCGAGCCGGCGATGACGGGGACGCGTCCTGCAACATGCTTGACCACGGCGGCGACGACGGAGTTGTCCTCGTCATCGGTCATCGTGGCGCTCTCGCCGGTGGTGCCCAGGGTGAGGATGGCGTCGGTGCCGTTTTGCAGGTGGAAATCGATAAGGCGCTCGAGCGCGTCAAAGTCGACGCTGCCGTCCTTTTTAAACGGCGTGACGAGGGCGACGATTGAGCCCTCGAGGTTGCGGATATCCATGTTCTTCTCCTTCGCTTCCGCGATCTGGATGCGCTTATTCCATTGGGCGGCGACGGCCAAGCGCTCGTCTTGGGCGCGACGGCGGGCACTTTCGGCGCGCGACTTGGCCAGCAGCTCTCGGCCGCTCGGCAGCACGTCGAGCGTGGCAAAGTAATCGCCCGGGCGCTCGGCACGGCGGATGAGGTCGGCTGAGCCATCGGGGCGCAGCAGGACCTCGGCGGAGCGCAGGCGTCCGTTGTAGTTGTAGCCCATGGAGTAGCCATGCGCACCGGTATCGTGGATCACAAGCAGGTCGCCCATGTCGACATGCGGTAACTCGCGATCGATGGCGAACTTGTCGTTGTTCTCGCATAGGTTGCCCGTGATGTCGTAGGTGTCCGTAACGGGTACTGCGGTCTTGTCGGCGCCACCCGGCTGGCCCATTACCGTAATGTGGTGGTAGGCGCCATACATGGCAGGGCGGATCAGATCGACGGCGCTTGCATCGACACCGATATAGTCCTTGTAGATCTGCTTCTCGTGGATGGCCTTGGTGACCAGGCAGCCGTAGGGGCCCATCATAAAGCGGCCCATTTCGGTGCAGATGGCCACATCGCCCATACCGGCGGGAACCAGGATCTCGTCGTAGGCCGCGTGCACCCCCTCGCCGATGGCATGAATGTCGTTGGCCTGCTGCTCGGGTAGATAGGGGATGCCGATGCCGCCGGACAGATTGATGAAGGCAACATGTGCGCCGGTCTCGCGCTCCAGGCGCACGGCAAGCTCAAAGAGGATGCGCGCGAGCTTGGGGTAGTAGTCGTTGGTGACGGTGTTGCTGGCAAGGAATGCGTGGATGCCAAAGTCCTCGGCGCCCTTGGCTTTGAGCATGCGGAAGGCCTCGAAGAGTTGCTCGGTGGTCATGCCGTATTTGGAGTCGCCGGGGTTATCCATGATGCCGTTGGAGAGCTGGAACAGGCCACCCGGATTAAAGCGGCAGCTGACCGTCTTGGGGATGGGCCCCGCAACGCGCTCAAAGAACTCAATGTGGCTGATGTCGTCAAAGTTGACGATGGCACCCAGCTTGTCGGCGAGTTCAAAGTCCGCCGCCGGCGTGTCGTTGGACGAGAACATAATGTCGTGTCCCGTGATGCCCAGCGAACGGGCAATCATGAGCTCGGTATAGCTCGAGCAATCGCAGCCGCAGCCGTATTCGTTGAGAATGGAGATGAGCGCCGGGTTGGGATTGGCCTTGACGGCAAAGTATTCCTTAAAGCCCGGGTTCCATGCGAAGGCGTCGCGCACCTCTTGCATGTTGCGGCGGATGCCCGTCTCGTCATATAGATGAAACGGCGTGGGGAACTGCTCGACGATATGCTCGAGCGTCTCCTTGTCCACAAACGGCTGCTTGGCCGCATATGCCTCGTTGGGGGTCAATGCCATGTCCCGTAAACCTCGCTATCCAGACGGCGCCATCTGCGCATCGAATCCGCATAGCGTGGACCCAATGTCCGGATAGCGCTCCCGCATTGCTGCAGACAGTCCTGTGGGTGTTTCCCGCAGGCCCACCAGGTTGTTCGTGCCCGAAAAGCCCAGTTCGGCGGGTTTCGCCTCCCCACGGGGTCAAAGCCTGCCGGCTCGCCCGCGGTTCTTCGTGCCCGCGCCTCTATCAAGTGGTAACGACCCTACCACGTTGCACTTTAGCAAACAAGAGTATTCGTATATAACGTTTAAAAAATGCAGCAATATGCTGGAAACATGTGTGCCACAATCCTGTATCACAATAAGTTGCAACAGATATGCCTCACGAAGGGATCCTCTATGACCGAGCTCCAAGAACTCCGTCGCTATCGCCGCGACCTGCATCGCATTCCGGAGCTCGATTTCGATCTTCCGCAAACCATCGCTTATGTCGAGGGCGTGTTGGCACCACTCACCTGCGAGGTGACCCATCCGTGCCCCAGCTGCGTCTGCGCTTTCTTCGACTCTGGCGTTGGTGCCGTGCATGCCACGGCGATTCGCGCCGACATGGACGCCCTGCCCATCGCGGAGGCGACGGGTGCGGCCTTTGCCTCGACGCATTCCGGAAAGATGCACGCCTGCGGACACGATGGACACATGGCCATGGCACTTGCGGCGGCTACCTTTGTCGATCGCACGATTCGTGAGCAGCCGGGTGCCATCAAGCGCAACGTACTCTTTGTGTTCCAGCCTGCCGAGGAGACGACCGGTGGTGCCAAGACGGTATGCGAGAGCGGTGTGTTTGAGCGCTGCGGGGTCGACCGCATTTTTGGCTTTCACGTGTGGCCCGATCTGCCTGCGAACACGTTGGCGAGCTGCTCCGGTCCATTGCTGGCGCGCTCGAGTGAGACGCACGTGCACATTCACGGGACAAGCATCCATATCGCCAAGACCTACGGCGTTCCCGTAAACGAATCGCACGATGCTGCGCTGGCGGCTGCCAAGTTCTTGGTTGCCGAGCGTGAATTGATGGACGAGTTGGGCGCCGATGAACCCTGCATTGGTAAGTTCGGCCTGCTGCAGGCCGGGACCGTCTGCAACGCGGTGGCGGGGGAGGCCCGTGTTGCCGGCAGCCTGCGTGTGTTTACGGACGACATGTTCGACCGTGCGCGCGAGGGCGTGCACCGTGTACTCGACGAGGCGTGCGCTGCAACGGGCTGCACGTACGATCTCGATTTTGCCGAGGGCTATCCGCCGGTCGACAACGACCCCGAGTTGTTTGCCAATGTCGCGCCTGCCTTGCCCGAGCTGCAGCTCGTGGATGAGCCTTTGCTGATTGCCGAGGACTTCGCTTTCTATCAGCGCCATCTGCCGGGTGTGTTCTTCTTGCTGGGCACGGGCGTTCCTGTCAGTCAGGATAATCCGAGCGACGCCGAGGGCTGCCCCGCCTATGCCACGAGTGCCCTGCATACTGATACTATGCTCTTTGACGAGGAAGTCCTGCTCAAAGGCCTCGATGTCTACAAACGATTACTTTTGCTTGGTTAATTGACGTGGACGTTTGTTCTCGAAAGTACGAACAAATGTACGCTATAATAGGGATGTAACTCTATAGAAACGTTTGACGTTATTAACGTAAGGCGATACTATGATTGCATCATATAAAGATGAAGACACTGAACGCTTTGCAATGGGTGTGCGGATTAGGAAGTTCATTCCTTTTGAGCGGGTCGCCTTGAGGAAGATTCGCCAACTGCAGATCTGCGCTTCGCTTGATGATCTTCGCGTTCCGCCATGCAATCGTCTTGAAGCGTTGAAGGGCGATCGCGCCGGTCAATATAGTATCCGTGTCAATGAGCGCTATCGGGTCTGTTTTGAGTGGAGACAGGGGATGGCTTGGAATGTTGAAATCGTCGATTATCACAAGTGACAAAACTGATGCTGGCTTGTTGTCGCCGGTGGCCCCCGGCGAGCTTCTCAAAGAGGAATTTCTTGTCCCTATGGGTATTTCTCAATATCGCCTTGCTAAGGAGACCGGGATTCCGGCTCAGCGTATTGGGCAGATTATTTTGGGAAGGCGTCGTGTTACGGCTGACACCGATCTTCGTCTTTGCCGCTACTTTGGCCTGACGGATGGCTATTGGCTTCGAGCCCAGATGGCGTTTGATCTCGAGGCAGAGAAGAGGCGCATCGAACCGGAACTGGATAAGATCGTTCCCGTTCAGCAGGCCGTTGCGTTGTAGCGCTCAAAGATGTTGAGGTTGGAGTGACGATGGAACGACGCCGGCAGTCTGCCGTGTTTAGTCCTGGTGGGTGTGGGTGCGGCTTGCTGCTGCTCCCGGTTATTGCTGTGAGCATTGGCGTGATGTTTGCGCTTGCTGGACTGGCGGCAGCGGCACTTGTGCTGTTGATTGTGGCCATTGGCATGACGATTTGGCTGTGCCGTTCTCGCGAGCAACGTCGTGCCGATGGCAAGACCAATGTCGGATGGGTCTTCTTTCTGATCATTGCGTACCTGCTGAGTGTCAGCTACCTGGTGTTCTTTGTCCTGTTGATGATCAGTGCCTTTACCGGGGAATCCGTCACGGTGGGGTAGGCTTCGACGAGCCTCTTGAGGATGAAAAAGGGAACCGGATGGGAAATGCCCCCATCCGGCTCCATTGCTCAATATTGGCGTGCACTTCTACTCGGCTGCCTCGCGGCGAGCGACCTCGTCGATCAAGATAGCGTCGCCGTGCTTGGCGGCGGCAATGCCCGCGGCCATAATCATGCCCATTGCCGTGATGTAGGCGAAGAGCATCGACGGCGCCACGTCCATGACGATGCCGGAGAGAATCGGTGTCGCCACCTGAGCCGCCATGCTCACGGTGTAGTAGTAACCGGAGTAGCGGCCCACGCTTTGGGAGCTGCAGCACTCCAGAATCATCGTGTACACGCACAGGTCCACGCCGCCCAACGCAACGCCCATCAACAAAAAGACGCCGTACAACACGGGCGAGAAGCCGGGTGCCAGCCAAAGAAGCGCGGGGCACAAAACCATGATGACGGCGGTGCCCAGGGCGACCTTTTTGCGGCCGATTTTGAGCGAAAGGTTTGCCAGGGGTACGTAGCTTAGCAGCGCGCCTGCAATCGTCACGATATTGATGATGGCATAGGAACCGCCCTCCATGCCATAGAACAAATCGGCATAACGGCTGATATTGGTGGTCATGGCGTTATAGCTCATGTAGTAGAAAAACGTTGCGGCGAGCAGCATGATGATGGAGCGACGCACGTCGGTGTCTGCAACGCGTTCCTTACCGCCGGCCTCGGGGGAGTCGTCTTTGTCAATCTGATCCTCGTCGATGCCCATTGACAGCGATTTCTCGCGCATCTTTTCGACGAGGGCGGGCTCACGGACAAAGATGCCGTAGACAACGGCTGACACGAGGATAAAGGCGGCCTGCAAGATAAAGAGCGGAAGATAATCAGGTTTGTCGGCCTTGGGAACCATGACCGAGATGGCGACGAGCATAAGACCCGTTCCCGCATAGCCGACGATCTTTTCGATTGAGTCCGCCTTGGTTCGAAGTGGGCGAGGCGTAATATCGGCCACAATGGCAACCGTCATGGTGCGGTAGGCGCATATTGCCAAAAGCGTGAGGATAATCGCGCCAATGAGCAGAGGTAGGCTGCCCATGTTGTTGGCGATCGCGATGAGCGGGACGGAGAGCATTGCCACCGCGGAGCCGCCCAAGATAAAGGGCGTTCGACGCCCGAGTTTGCTTGCGCAGCGGTCCGAGAGGATGCCAAAGAGCGGAAGCAGGAACAGGCCAAAGACATTATCGATGGCCATGATCGCGCCGGTGAGCGAGTTGGATAGGCCAAAGGTCCCTGTGAGCATCTTGGGAACGATGCCGTCGTAGACCTGCCAAAAGCTGATCATGCCCATAAAGGGTAGGGAGGCGAGGGCGACGGCCTTGGTGTCGAGCCGGGCCGCCCGCTTAAGATTTGGTTGGGTCATGCTGGTTCTCCTGGTCGGTAAAAGCGGGGAGGGGTGCTATCGGCCCCCGTTCTACAGTTGTTCAAGGTTGGCGAGAAACGTCACATAGAATTCGATGCCGCGCTTGTAGACGTCGACGCCGATGCGTTCGTTGGCGGCATGGATGAGCTTACGCGCCTCGCCCGAGTAGATAAAGCCGCAGAAGCGGTAGACGCGATCGCAGATCTCGTTGAACTCGCGCGAGTCGGTACAGGAGTTCTGCACGTAGGGAGCAAAGCCGGCCTCGGGATAGACACCCGACACGCAGCGATGGATGTAGTTGAAGGCGGCATCGTCTTCGTAAGGCGAGATGGGCGCGGGCTCGGTGTAGGGAATCGCCTCGTTGATTTCGACGGTGACATGGTCGGGGCTTATGCCCGAGGCGCGGCACTGCTGGGCGGCGAGCTTGCGGGCGCGCTCAACGGCATCGGCGATGGTCTCGAACGGAGCGATGCGCACGTTGAAGTTGGCGCGAGCAACTGGTGGCAGCACATTGTGCGCATTGGAGCCTTCGAGCTGCGTGAGCGCATAGGTTGTGCGCAGCATGGCCGAGGTCTCGGGGCTGGCGGCCATAATCTTGGTAACCGCGGGGCGTGTGAGCCAGAGGTTGCCAAAGATTGCCTGAAACGTCGCGCTGCTACGGGCACCCAACTCGGTCAGTGTAGCCTCGACGGCAGGCGTGAGCTGCGGCTTGCCGGGGTTGGCCGAGATAGTCTCGCATACACGGCAGAGAAGACGGCAGGCATCGTTTGCCGCAGGCGTAGAGGCATGGCCGCCGTCGGCGCGCGCCGTGACGGTAAGGTCGACGTGGCCCTTCTCGGACACACCTACCATGGCAACGGGTTCGGTGACGCCGAGCGGGGCATTGGTTGCCACGGCGCCACCCTCATCGAGCACCATATAGGGATGGATGTTGTGCTCGCGAAGCCACTGCACTGCATGGGTTGCAGTAGGCGCGGCGATTTCCTCGCCATCGCTCGAGAAGAACCAGACATCGCGCGGGGGAACGAAGCCCTGATCGATTAGGTGCTCGGCGGCCTCGAGAAAAGCAGAGACGATGCACTTGGTGTCGAGTGAACCGCGGGCCCAGATTTCGCCGTCGATGATCTCGGCTCCAAAGGGGTCATGCTTCCAGTCTTGGCCCTCGACGGGCACGACGTCCTGATGCGCCATCATGACGATGGGGTCCAAGGCGGAATCGGCGCCAGGCCAACGCAGGAGCATGCCAAAGTCGTCGACGCGTGTGAGCTCGGCGACTTTAAAGAAATGCGGATAAAGTCGCTGAAGCGTGGGAATCCACTGGCTGAAGGGCTCATCTTCGCGCTCGGCGATGTTCTCACGCGAAACGGTGGGGATGCGCAGCAATTCGCAAAAGCGCTCGACGGCTGCCTCGTCTGCCTTGTAGGTGCCTGCATCAAGAGGCGCGCCCTGTGCGACCGATACCGATGCTCCCATGGTGGGACTCCTTTCGTGTTGTATATCGAATACGTCAAGATTATCGCCCGCACCGCGCGTGGGAAATGGCGAAACACGTTGTTCATCTGCGGGCGGCGGGTCGGATAGCCTTAGCCGACGATGACCGTGCCGTCTTCGGTCACGGTGATGGCGTCTCCCGTCGACACAGCATCGAGAAACTCATCGCCCAGGTTGTCAATGGTGGGCATGGGGGTGTCGGTCCATACACCCGAGAGGATCGCGCCAGCGGCGGCAAGGCTGTCAATGGGTTTGGAAAACAGCAGGCATGCGGGTTGGCGCCCCATTTTGGTGGCGCAGAAGAGCACCATGCCGCCTGTGGTGGAGCCGATAGTCTGCGGAAGGCACAAGGCACATCCCGCCAAAGGTTTGCCGTACAAGTCGGGATTGTTTTGGTCGGAACACGTGGCCTTTTTGTCGCCAAACATCAGTGCCTTCTGAAACGATGCGAGTGTGTTGAGCCCTCCGTGAGAGACAAGTGCCTTGGCGTGGGCAGTTCCGGGGACAACGACGCGGCCGTGAAAGATTTTTTCCATGAGGAGTCGCCTTCCTATTTGATTGGTTTTCCGGTGGTGACGTAGGCGAGCACTTCGTCGTCGGTGTAGTAGCGCGATGCCGAGTACGTACGCAACTTGTTGGAGTTGGTGATGATGGGCATGCTGCCGCACAGCGGGTTGTTGGTGTACATAAGCGGGCAGATGCTCGAGACGACGGCACCGGTAGTCGAGAGGCGTCTGTATGCCGCAGTCTTGCGGAAGGCGTCTGCCACGGATGGGGCGGCGGTCAGTACGGTGGGTACTTGCACGCGGCACTTGCCGGAGGCGCTCAGCCCATCGCAGATGGCGTCTGCCCAATGGGCGAGTTGTGCAGACGAGAGGTGGGGGCAGCCGATGAAGGCAAGCTTGGGGCGTGCGCCCGGGTTCTTCCACATAACGGGGTAGCTCGAGCGGATGCGTTCCAGCTCGGCGTCGTCAATGCGATAGATTTGGGCGTCTAGTGCTATGAGGTGTTCGCCTTGTTCGACGGCCTCGGGCGTGATGCCGTCCACGTGGTAGAGCCCGACAGCGCCGTTCGATGCGCTGGCGGCGCCCATGTCCTTAAGGTAGTCCTGCGTGCCGGGTGTGAGTTCGCGGCCAAGCCAGCGGTCGAGGCCTTTAATGTAAGGGACGTCTTCCATCACCTTCATGCCAATGGCGCTGCCAAGCACTTGCGCTTCGGGCTTGCGCTTACAGTCGACTTCGATGATCCAGGTCGCCTTGCGGCCCTCATCGGTGAGCAGGCCGAATTCCGGGACAAAGCCGGCAATTGAGCCGAACATCTCGATGATGCCGGAGTTGCGATTGCAGCGAGCGCCCAGCACGGAGTTGGCAAAGACCACGGCGCTGCTTTCTGCCCAGCTTAGGATGTCGCCACGCCGAGGTCGATTGCCAACCTCGGGCTGGTAACAGGTGCAGGTGAAAGCATCGTTGTCCAATAGACCCATGCTGCGCAGCTGTGCCTCATAATCGTCTTGTTTGGAATACATAATCTTGAACAGCAGCTTTTGCAGCGGGTTGGCCGGGACGGCGGGGTCGAGGGGCCTCGGGTCGACCGAGAATGACTGACCGGACAGGGCGCCGTCTTTCAGCAGCTCATCCATAAGGTCATAGACTGGACCGAGCATGGAGAGGCCAAAACTTGTGACAAGATGACCGTTTGCGCCGGTCACGGGAACCATACGCTCGGCGCCAAAGCATTCGCCGTACATAACGAGGGTCTTGACCACTTTGGCCATGGCGGGGCCCTTGGCGCCGTCGAGCAGGGCTTGTTGTTGGGAGGTCAGGTTCATCTGTGAGCCCATCCTTTCGTGTTAGATATTGGTGCCGAGTCGGTATGCCGCACGGACCGCTTCGAGCACACGGCCGGGCGCAAACCCATCGCCGATGTTATGCAGCTCGTCAGCGGCGTGCGTCTGCTGCAGTTTGTAGAACAGCGCGTCGTCGGGGTGTCCGCCGCAGGCAATGATTACCAAGTCGCAGGTTAGCTCGAGTGACTTCCAGTCGTTGCCGATTTTGGGTGCAAGCGGGTTTTCGACGTTCTCGGGCAAGACCGGTGACCACGAGACGTAGGGGTCGGGAACGTTTTTGTGGCAGTTGCGACTCAAGTGGAGACGCGCACACCTCGATGGGGCTCCAGACTCGCGTTTGCCGCCGACTTCCGCGCGCTCGACGCGTGTCATATTGAGGAGCCGCACATTGCGTCCCCTGAGCGTATGGAGTAGGTGGCCGCGATTTGCCGTGCAGGCGCCCTGCATCATGTGAGGCAGCATTTCAATTACGCTGACCTGTGGTATGCCGTGTTCGACGGTGAGCCATTGGGCAACCTCGCAGCCCACGGCCCCTCCGCCAATGATGGTGACGGTTTTGGCGTTGCCAAGCAGCGCGGGTTGGCGCAGTAGCTGCGTTGCCAGCACGGCATGGCCCGATGCTGCAAGCTCCGTAAGACCGGGGATGGGCGGTATTGCATTGGAAGTGCCTGTCGCGCACACGATTGCGTCGAAGCCTGCTTTTGCAAGATCTTCGGCGCGTGCTGCCCGTCCAAGTTCGAGTGTCAGGTTCCCGTTGGGTTTTTCTGCCTGCTCGCGCACCTGTCGAACAAGATATGATCGGTAGTTATCGAGGTCGAACTTGATCCGGGCGGCGCTGGCGGAGAGGAGTTTTCCTCCAAGTTCATCTTCGGCATCGATGAGCTTTACGTCGTGGCCACGACGCGCGGCGATTAGCGCACAGACCATCCCAGCGGGTCCGGCTCCTATCACCGCTATGCGTTTGGGTTCTTTGGCGGGAGCGGGTGTCTGGGGCATGAGGTATTCAAAGCTGCAGCGTGGATTGACGGCACACTGCGGATGGCCCCCTTCGACAAACTCGTTGAGGCATCCTTCCTGGCAACCGATGCAGGGGCGAATATCTGCCACGCGACCGGCGTACGCCTTGTTGGGCCACTCGGGATCCGCAAGCAGCGGGCGTCCGAGCATGATCATATCGGCGTCGCCATTGCGAAGGGCGCGTTCGGCAATGTCGGGGTAGCCCAACTTACCCACCGCGACAACGGGTACGGGAAGGCCGGCATTGGAGCGGATATTGTCGGCGGCAAAGCGCTCTCGAACGGCGCGCGCCACGGGAACGAAGCAGCCTGCGGGCATGCTCGCAGGCGGGTGGGGCATCCACCAGTTGTCATAGCAACCAAGGTCGACGTCAAAGATGTCTACTCCCGCCGCCACGAGCTCTTCCATATAACCCAGGGTCTGTTCGACTGTACGGCCGCCGCGCATGCGTCCCAGATAGGTCGAATTCATGACCTGCTCGTCATAGGTTTCCTCGAGTGCAAGCGAAAGGTCGATGCGGTACATGATGGGGTAGTCGGGCCCAACGCGGCGACGGATTTCTTTGATCATATCGAGGCCAAACTGACGCCAATCGGCATAACGTCCGAGCTTGCGATGGTTAAAGGCGGGGTTTCCGAGCTGCTCGATAAGATAACCCTCGTGCCCGTGCAAATAGACGCCATCGATGCCCATGGCATGAGCATCGGCCGCCGCTTGGCCGATATTGTTTACGATACGGCGCAGCTTTTGGTCCGAGAGGCGCATGCATGGAATGGCGGGGATGTAGTAGTTAGGCAAGAAACTCGCCGAGACCGGAAACTTCTTTTGCGTGATGAGGCATTGCGGGTTGCCCACGCGGCCGAGTCCGGCCGTAAGCTGGACAAAAATGCGTGATCCGAAGGCATGGACACCTTGGGCAAGGTCGCGCCAGCCTGCCATAACGGTTCGGCTTCGATCGATGCGCGGGAAATAGGTGAGCTTGTCCAGCTCGGTGACCGTGGTATCGATGCCGTGGCTTACCGGTACGAGTCCTGTTGTGATGAGGCCGCAGCCGCCTTTGGCGCGGGCGAAAAAGTACTGCAGCATCATGTCACTGGGGCGGCCAGTTTCCTCGCACATGTCGATATTGCCCATCGGTGCCATGACAATGCGGTTTTTGACGGTGAGCTTGTTAATTTTGATGGGAGAGAAGAGCTTGTCAAAAGGATAGAGCTCTTGTGTCATGCGGGACGATCCGCAACCGGAATTTTTGGCGGGCCAGCTGTCGAACGAGTCGACGAGTTGCTGCACCAGTACGTCTTTTCCCAATGAGGTTCCTTTCAGATGTTGACAAGGTAACAAAGCAGTTTACGTCTAAATGTTTAATAGTCAACAACAATGGAGTGAGTTCGGTGAAGGAAAAAAGACTCAATGAGTGCCAGGTGGCAAGCTGTGCTGCGACATTAGCTCCCAGCTAATGAATTTGAGCTCGCTGCCTCCTACGATGTGCTGTGTGCCGGCACGGTAGCCGGATCGTAGGAAGGATGCATAATGGCAAAAGAGGGAAAGAAGCCGATCGGCAAGATCGTTTTGGGCGTCATCGTGGTGCTCGTTGTTGCCGGCGTCGTGGGTTCTATGGGCGGTAACTCGTCTGATTCGTCTACGGGTGATGCAGCAAAGCCTGCCGAACAGACCCAGCAAGTCGAGGAGAAAAAAGAGGCACAAGAACCCTATACGGTTTCGGATGAGGCCGGGGATACGTCTAATCAGTTCGCGTATAAGATCACTGGCACGTTGACCAATAATACGGATAAAGAGCAAAGCTACATTCAGATTGAGTATGTTCTGTATGACGCAGACGGCAATCAGGTGGGAACGGCTCTTGCGAACACCAACCATCTCAAAGCGGGCGGTACCTGGAAGTTCGAAGCGATGAGTACGGTATCTCCCGACCAGGTTGCCAGCTGGGAACGTTCTGACGTGAGCGGTTTTTAACTAGAATTAAAAACATGGTTACTATGCGAGCTGGGGGTGAGGTCGTATGCCCGATAAGAAGCTAACCGAAGAGTTGCTCAACGAGCTGCTCGATGCTCCGAGTATCGAGGGCTATATCAAAGAGCACGACTTTACCACCCCGTCACTTTCGGAGTATCTGAAACAGCTTTTGGAAGAAAAGGGGCTGGAGCGCTCGCGCGTGGTGCGTATGGCTGACCTCAACGAGACGTTTGGCTATCAGATCTTTACCGGTGCGCGGCATCCGAGCCGCAATAAGGTGCTGCAGATTGCCTTTGCCATGGCGCTGACGCTCAAGGAGACCAACCGCGCCTTGTCGGCGGCGGGCGCCAATGCCCTCAACTGCAAGGACCGCCGTGACGCCATCATCATTTTCTGTATCGATCGTGGCTGCAGCCTGCAAAAGGTGAACGAGGAGCTGTATCGCTTTGGTGAAGAGACGGTGAGCTAACAGTTAGCTGCCGGCGGAAGCGCCGTTCACGGTATTTAGAACGTGCAGGGCACGGGCGTCATGGGGCGTCCGCGCCCTGCGTTATTATGGACGCTATGGATACTCAGAGCCCAACATATTCCGATGATGAGCTGACCGCTGCGCTCGCCGGACACCTGGCGTCACTCGAGCGTGATGACAGCTATCGCGTAGACCGTGTGCTCAAGCACTCCGACGTCGAGACGACCGAGCTCGTGTACTTTGAGGGCTCCGGCGGAGGATCTCTTGGCCCCTTTGTTCGCAAGTGCATCGACGCGTCGGCCCAGATTGGCGGGGCGTATGAACGCCTGTTTGCGGCCCAACATGCCGGGCGACGTTACGAGCACTTGCCTCGGATTGTCGATTGCCGCCGCGTGGGCGACGAGCTTTGCGTGGTCATGGAATACATCGAAGGCGAAACGCTCGGGGCCCTGGTGGGGCGTTTGGGTGCGACGCCCGATTATGCTTCTGAGCTGTTTGGCGCCCTTTGTGATGCAGTTGCGGAGCTCCATGCCGGCTTTGCGTCGGCGGGGGAGATGGCTGTGCCGGTGATCCATCGCGACCTAAAGCCCTCGAATATCATCGTGTCGGGCGCAAACTATACGCCCGATACAGGCCTGACGTTTTCATCGCTGGTGATTATTGACTTGGGAATTGCTCGCGTGTGGCGCGAGGGAGCCGATGCCGATACCGTCAAGTTTGGCTCGCGTCCCTATGCGCCGCCCGAGCAGTATGGTTTTGGCCAGACGAGCGTGCGCAGCGATGTCTATGCGCTCGGTGCCCTGCTGTTCTTTTGTCTGACGGGGGCCGATCCCAAGCCAGGTCGGAACATGCGCGAGCAATGCGAGGCACGTGACGTCCCCGCCTCGCTTGCCAATGTTATTTGCATGGCGATGGCGCTCGATCCGGACAAGCGCTTTGCAAGCGCGAAGGCGCTAGGGCACGCTGCACGCGCATCGTATGCGTCGTCCGCGCCGAATGCTGCTTCCTTCCAAGAGCCTCCGGAGCGGCGAGCCGTGTGCCCTGCGCCCGTGCTCCCCACGGATCAGTCTCAGGGTGGATTGCCGTTGGTGCCTGAGCGCCCGAATTTACTCTCCCGCATTCCCGACACCGTTGGGCGCATTTGGAACGCATTCGTCTATCTTTCGCTACTTGTTTTCTTTGCCGGAAGCCATTTTGCCGTTTTTCATCCTACGGGCGCCAACCAAAACTACCCGATGTGGTTTCTCGCGATTGAGTATTTTATCTTCGTCGACGGTCTCGTAGTGCTCATTCATTTTGTGATGCTCGACAAACGCCGCCTTCGCCGGCGGTTTGAGCTACTCGATAGATACCGCGGTAAAAAGCTTGCAAAGCTCTGGCTCAAGGCTATGGGTGTGCTCTTGTTGGCAATGATTATCATTGTTGCCATTGCAAACGCGACTGGCGTCGTCGATACCTTCGTCGCGTAAAAGAAAAAGGGCCCCAATTGGGGCCCTTTGACGTTGATCTTAGATGCGGTTCATCTGGGTTGCAACCTTGTTGTACCAGTCCTGCCACGTGGGCGGGCAGTACTTTTTGGCGGCTGCCGGGGTAAGCGTGGAGCCATAGTTGGCGCCAAGGTAGGCAACGTGGGCAGAGACGCCCTCGCTCCAGCTACCAAAGCTCCGCCAGCCGCCGCCGCGGGCGCTCCAGCCCCAGGCGTTATAGGAGCCGGCACAATAGAGGCCCTTGCTGCTCTCGATGCAGGCGATGGCGGGAGACCAGCGAGGGTCAACACCGGTGTTCCAGGCTGCCACGGCAAAGTTGTAACCTTGGCCTGCCATGGGGGAGCCGGCGAGGTAGTTGTCGATGCGACTCGTCCACTCGTTGATAAACGAGTCGTAATCGGAGTTGCCGGTATTGGAGCTGTTCACCGTGGTGTCGATGGTGGTGTTGGCGTTATTGGCCTGGCTGTTGGAGTTGTTGCCGCTCACACCCTCGCCCGAGAGCTTCTCGGCGGCGGCGGCCTTGTCGGCCTCGAGCTTGGCCAGCTCTGCGGCATTCTCCTGCTCGGCCTTTGCCTGGGCTTCGCTGCGAAGCTGCTGGGCCTGTGCCAGTGCGTCCTCGGCGGTTTTCTGCTCGGTCTCGAGTTGGGACTTCGCCTGCTCGAGCTCGGTCTTGTTCTGCTCGAGCTCGGTCTGCATCTTGTTGAGCTCTTCGATCTCGTCGACGCTCGAGCTCGTGATCTGGTTGGTGTACTTGCAGGTGGTGATGAACTCGCCCAGGCTCTGCGCGTTGACCAGGAAGCTCACGATGGGGTTGGTGCCCTTCTGGTACTTATACAGATCGCGCATGGCGGAGCTCGCCTTGGCCTGTTGATCGGGAAGTTCGGCTTCGATCTTCTCGATGCTTGCCTCGTTAGTGTCGATTTGCTTCTGCAGATCCTCGAGCTTGGTGCGGGCTTCGTTGTAGGCACTCGTGGCGGTTTCGATTTTCTGCTGGGCAGCGGAAAGCTGATCCTGCGTTGCCTGCGAGGCGGCATAGGCTGCGACGGGGGAGAGCATCGGCACGGCCGTCAGTGTAACGGCAAGCGCGGCGCTCGTGATGATACGAGCCGGCTTCGACGCGATGAGCGCTGCGGTGCGATGGTTCGAATGCTGCATCCAGTCCCTCTGCAATCAATCGTAGGTTATAGTTCGAAAGGTATTCTACTACTGCTTTCGACTTCAACTTGAACCTTAAAGGTTCTAAAGGGTCAAGTTGAACTTGAGGTTTTGGCCTTGACCTGCAGTTATAGTGAATTGTTAAGAAACCATAGAGTTCAACTTTAACGTTACGGAACCCTGCGGGCTCGATCATAAGCGCCTGCTTGCCATAGATATGGTGGAACTTTGGGAAGCGACGGTTTGGCACGCTAGAATAAACCAGTTGCATAAAGACCGCCCATCGTACGGGCAGTTGATGATAGGAAGTTTCCATGGCATTGCAGTTTACAGAGCGCGAGTTTATACCCGTGCTGCTCGGCGGCGATATCAACGCCTATTCGGTGGCGCGCGCCTTCTACGAGGAGTATCAGGTCAAGAGCCTGGTCTTTGGCAAGTATCAGACGGGTCCTGCATACCGCAGCCAGATTATCGACTATACGCCCAATGTGGATATCGACACTATGCCGGTCATGATCGAGACCGTCAACGGCATTGCACAGGCCAATCCCGATAGGAAGATTATCCTCATGGGCTGCGGCGATAACTACGTCGCGCTTGCCGCACAGGCTCAGGATGCCGGCCAGCTTGCCTCCAACGTCATCGCGCCCTATGCGCCCTACAGCATGCTCGAGCAGTGCCAGAAGAAGGAGATCTTCTACGAGCTGTGCGAGAAGCACGGTGTGCCCTATCCGCACACGTTTACCTTTACCATGGCGATGCTCAACGCCCAGGGCGAGGCTTCCGCCGAGGTGCTCGACCAGATCGACTTTCCCTTCCCGATGATTCTGAAGCCCTCTGACGGCATCATGTGGTGGGAGCACGAGTTCGAGGGCCAGAAGAAGGCCTACGAGATTGCCGATCGCGCCGAGCTGGAGCAGGTCATTCGCGATGTGTACGCCAGTGGCTACACCGATGACCTCATCTTGCAGGACCGCGTGCCCGGCAACGACGAGTACATGCGCGTGCTTACCAGTTATTCCGACCGCAACGGCAAGGTTCGCATGATGTGCCTGGGTCACGTGCTGCTCGAGGAGCATCAGCCCCATGGTGTCGGCAACCACGCCTGCATCATCACCGAGCCCAACGACGAGCTCATGGGTGGCGTGCGCAAGCTGCTTGAGGACCTTAAGTTCACGGGCTTCTCCAACTTCGACGTCAAGTACGACCAACGCGATGGTTCGTTTAAGTTCTTCGACTTCAACACGCGTCAGGGCCGCAGTAACTACTACGTCACCAACAGCGGCTTTAACGTTGCCAAGTACGTGGTGGATGAGTACGTCTATAACCGTCCGTTTGAGCCGGAATTTGTGACGGCGCAGGACGAGGCTCTGTGGATGGTCGTCCCCATGGGTGTCGTTGACAAGTATGTCAAGGACCCCGAGCTGCGTGCGAAGGCGCATCGTCTGGCCAAGGAGGGCAAGGCCGCCGATCCTTCGTTTATGAAGGGCGATTTTGTCTTTAACCGCTGGTTGCGCATGTGGCACACCAAGCTGCGTCACTTTAAGCTGTTCAAGACGTATTACAAGTAGATGAGCGCGGCGCCCGCCCGGTTTGCAACGGACGGGCGCGGGCATGATACGAGCAATTGCATGGGCGTCACCAAGGAGGCGGCGATGGAAAAGCTGGGAGTTATCGGCGGCATGGGCGCTGAGGCCACGTCGTATTACTACGACCAGGTCGTGCGTCATACGGCTGCTGCCTGTGATCAGGAGCATATCGACATGGTGGTGCTTTCCAAGTCGACCATGCCCGACCGTACGCTGGCCATCAAGACCGGCGAGCATGCCGAGCTGCTGGCGACCATGAAGGAATGTGCACGGGCACTCGAGGGGCTGGGCTGTGCCCATATCGCCATTCCCTGCAACACATCGCACTACTTCTACGACCAGATTCAGTCGTTTACCAAGGTGCCGATTATCCACATGCCGCGTGAGTCGGTGCGCTATGCCTTGGCGGGCGCGGTGATGGGGGAGTGCGAGTTCGATCCCAACCTGAGCATGCCGTCCGAGCCGGTGCGCAAGATCGGCATCATGGGCACTGACGGCACCGTGGGTGCAGGCGTCTATGGGCGCGAGTGCGAGGCCGCGGGCGTCGAGGTCGTCTATCCCAGCGAGAAGCGCCAGGCCGACGTGATGTCGCTGATTTATGATGACGTGAAGGCCGGACGCGAGCCCGATATGGACAAGTTTGACCGCGTGATGTGGGAGTTCGCCCGCAGTGGCTGCGACCGCGTCATTCTGGCCTGCACCGAGCTCTCGGTGCTGAAAAAGTACCGAGAGATGCCCGAGATTACCCTTGACGCCATGGACGTCCTGGTGCGCGAATCCATCATCCGCAGCGGCGCCCCCTACCGCCTGTAGCCCTCGACCTGCCAAAAAGGGACAGGTTTATTTTGGTAGGTTTTATCTGGGGGAACAGTAAGGCCTCGACTCGTTTGGTGCGAGCCGAGGCCTTTTGAATTTATCGGTTGCCGGTGGCGATGGGTTAGAACAGGAAGCCGAGGACAATGAGGGCAATGCTAACAATAAGCATGGCAATGTCCTGGCCCTTGATGGGGTAGCGCTTGTACGAGCTCGCGCGCGTGCGCAGGTAGAAGCCGCGCTGCTCGGCCGCCAAGGCCGTGGCATCGGTTTTACCCACGCTCGAAATCAGTAGCGGCACGCACAACGGCAGCATGAGCTGAAGCTTCTTGATGGGGTTCTTGGTGTCATACTCGATGCCGCGTGCGGTCTGCGCCTCCATGATGGCGTTCATCTCCTGGCCAAACACTGGCACAAAGCGCAGTGCCGTGGTAAAGGTGAAGGCATAACGATACGGAACGTGCAGCACCTCGACGCAGGCGTTGGCAAGGTCGTTGAGCTTGGTCACCATGAGCATCAGAATAAGCGGAAGCGCCACGCCCAGCAGACGCAGACAGGCCTTTGTTCCGGTGATGAGGCCTTCATCGGTGACAAAGCTCCATACCACGTTGCCATCGCGCATAAAAGCCAGCTGCAGCACCAGCATGATGAGCGCGAGTGGAATCAGTAGCTTGAGCAGCGCGAGCAGGCGGTCGACGACGCCGGCGTAGGCTCCCAGCGCGAGCGTGAGTGCCAGAAAGCCCAGCAGTGCCACATAGGTGTCGGACAAGAAAATGCCGATGATGATGGCGGCGGCGAGGCCCAGTTTGATGACGGGGTTCAGGCGGTGTAGCAGCGTGTCGCCCGGCATGTAGTCGATGACGTTAACCACGGCGGACCATCTCCTCGGTAATGCGAACGATATCAGTGACCTCACTCACCTGCGTAAAGGAGGGCGAGACGGTGGATGCCAGACGGCGCGAGAGTTCGATGACCTGGGGCGGCTCAACGTAGGCACGCTGCATGAGTTCGATGTTCGAGAATAGCTCGTGCGTGCGGCCGCGGTCGAGGATGCGACCGTTGGCCATCACCACGATGCGCTCGGCAAAGTCGGAAACGACTTCCATGTCGTGACAGACCATGATGACGGCGCAACCGCGCTCTGCCATGGTGCGCACCGTTTCCATGACGGTCATGCACTCGCGGTAGTCCAGGCCGCTCGTGGGTTCGTCGAGCACCACGATCTTGGGCTCGATCACTACAACGGATGCCAGCGCCACCATCTGGCGCTGGCCGCGTGACAGCGAGAACGGTGCCTCGTCGGCGGGCAGGCCAAAGCGGTCGATGACCAGCTGGGCGCGACGCAGGGCTTCGGCGCGGTCGATGCCGGCAAGCTCTAGACCAAAGGCGACCTCGTCGAGCACGGTGTCTTTGCAGATTTGGCGGTCGGGGTTCTGGAAAAGCGTTGCCACTTCGCGTGCGATGCGGCTCGTGGGAACCGATGCCGTGTCCAAGCCCGTAACGCGTATGCTGCCCGATGCGGGCTTGAGCAAACCCGTGAGCAGTTTGGTGAGCGTGGTTTTGCCGGCTCCGTTTTGGCCGACAATGCCCACGAGCTCGCCGGGATAGAGCGTCAAGTTGAGGTCGTGGACGGCGGCGCCTCCATGGGGGTAGGAAAACTCGACATGGTCAAAGGTGAGCACCGGCTCGTCGTCTTTCGCATGCGGACGCAGCGACGGCGCGTGCGGGGAGCCTGCGGGCGCCTGGGTATCGCTTGTCGCACGGTCGGGGTCGACGATTCCCGCGATCAGTCGTTCTGCCTCGTCGACATCCAGACAGGGCGTGCCGCTTACCAGGCCATCGGCCTCGAGACTGTTGAAGATGCGCGTGACGCGCGGGCAATCGACACCGATGGCGCGAAGCTCGTCGGTGTGCGCAAAGACCTCGTGCGGCTCACCTTGCAGCGCGATCTGACCGTGATCGAGCACCAACACGCGGTTGCAGTACTCCGAAAGTAAAGCGACCTTTTGCTCAACGACGACGATGGTGATGCCGAGCGCGCGGTTTGCCTCACGTAACGTTTCGAAGACCAAGGTGGAACTGGCGGGATCGAGCGCCGCGGTTGGCTCATCGAGTACTAAGACGCGCGGACGCATGGCGAGGATGGCGGCGATGGCTACCTTTTGCTTTTGGCCGCCCGAGAGGGTGGCGATCTCGCGGTCGCGTAGGTCGCTGATACCGACGGTCTTAAGCGTCTTGCTCACGCGCTGCTCGATCTGGTCGTGCGGAACGCCAAAGTTCTCGAGGCCAAAGAGCATTTCGTCCTCAACGACCGAAGCGACCATCTGCGTGTCGATGTCCTGCAGCACGCTACCGACGATCTGTGATATGTCGGTAAGCGAGACCTCGCAGGTGTCGTGGCCGTCAACTAACACGGAGCCATAAAAGGCGCCGGTGTAGTGGTGAGGCACGGCGCCCGACAGACAGGCGGCAAGTGTGGACTTACCGGCGGCCGAGGGCCCGATGATGCCGATGAAATCTTCCTTGTTCACGCTGAGCGAAACATGGCTGAGCGCCTGCTCGGTTTGCGTGCCATAGGAGAACGAGACATCGTCGACGTTGATGATCGTTTCCATAGATACCTTTCATAGTCATTGGGGACGTTCTTACATGACTGGTCGCCTAGGAACGTCCCCAAAAGCTCGTTGTTTGGGACAGTCTTTGGTGGTGAAGCACGGAGACGGCTTTACGAGGTGCCCCAGGTTGGCGCGAAAGAGGAGCGAAGCGCACTTGGGTACGCGAGCGACGAATAAACGCCAAGATGGGGTAGCTCGTAAAGCCGAGCAGGTTAGTTGAGCTTAAGGGCCTTCTGGACGGGCATGTAGAGGGCGCCGACCAGAATGGCGTTAAATACGGCGGTCATGGCGACGACGGGCAGCATGGCTGCGGCGAGCTCGCCCACCACGCCGAGCATGGCCATCTTTATGACCATGAAGATGACGCCCGAGACAAAGGTTGTCACGAAGGTTGCGACGATGGCGACGGCGGGCTTAACCTGGCCGCCCTTGGCAGCAGCGTTGACAATGACGGCCATGAGCATGGCGGCGATGCCCTCGGCGGCAAAATCGACAAACGGCGATGTGGTGGTGATCTGGATCACGGCGGCCGAGATCAGGCCGATGACGAGTGCCTGACCGATGTCGGGGCGAACGACCAGGATGGTGAGACAGAAGGCTGAGATAATGAACTCGGGACTGATCATGCCGCCCGAGATGCCGGAGATGGCCTTGCCGACGGTGAAGTTGAGGATGAAGCCGGCGGCAAGCAGGATGGCGAGCAAGACGAGGGCGCGGACGTCGAGTTTGCCGCGGTCGGCGGTCTGGACGGTGCGGGGCTGGGCGGTGGTGGTGTTCTGAGACATGGTGAAAATCCTTTCGGAGGGGAAGTACAAGAGAAGAAAGCGGAGGCGCGTGATGCGAATGCGATCGGGCTCGAGATAGAAAAAGGCCCCCGGTCGAAACCGGAGGCCTTCCAATCACCTAGAGCGCAAAAACAGGCGTGAGGGACTCACTGTCGACCGATCGTATTCGCATCACGCCACCACCAGTTGTTGAGAGACTTCATCGTGTTCATCATCTTGGTGGCTCCTTTCGTGATGCCGTGGCGCGGTCGCACCTCGTTGCTGTTGCGCTGCACTATAGCACAGCGAAGTGTGTGCGGGGAAATCTTTTTTGAAAAGATTTCGGCGGCGTTTCCTACCGGTCAAAAGGGCAGGCCGAGCGGTCGGGATGACTCATGCGACCCGCCCGTTTCTTGCAACGCGAGGGCCCTAGGCCTTCTTGCGACGATAGAGCACGAAGCCGCAGACACCGATGATGACGACGGCCCCAACGGCCATGGCGGCCATGTTGTTGCCCTCGGACTTCTCCTCGGTCGCCTCTTCCTCAGCCTCGGGCTCGGCAACGTCCTTATCGGAGAGGGCCTCGTCGGCGTAGGTGATGGACTCGACTAGGCAGTCGTTGTCGGCATCGTAGTCACTCGGGACGAACTCCTCGGAGAAATCGCCCTCCTTGAGGTAGTCGCGCATCTCCTCGAGCATGGCCTTGCACTTGACGTAGGTGTTCTTGGTCGCTGCCTTGCCGGCCTTGTTGGCCAGGGCGGTGCGGGCCTCGGTGTCCTCGGCGGCCTGCATGGCCTCGTCGACGGTCAGGTTCTGCTCAATGAGCTCCTTCTGCAGGGCGTCGAGATAGGCGCGGACGCCGGTGGCGCAGCTGTCGCGGTTCTCATAGGCGAGCGTGTTGATGTCCATGAGGACGTAGTTGATGGAGTTCTTGGGCTCCTCGTTGTTCACGACGTCTTCCTCTTCACAGTGATCGAAGGAGACGTCCTGATCGCTGAAGTAGGGGCTGACCTCGGTGAGCAGTGCGGAATAGAGGGGGATAGCGACGGAGAACTCGGCGTTGGAGAGCATCTCCCACTGGATGGTCGCGATCTCGGGGTCCATGCCGTGACGGATCTGGAAGGTGTGGATCTCGGTGTTTCGGTTGGAGCCGATGGCATAGGCGCCGTCGGTGTTGGCGTTGAGGCCGGCGACATTCTCGCCGCGAGCGGCGAAGGAACGAATCATCTCAAAGGTGTTCCAGTCGGACTTGCCGGGCGTAAAGAATAGTGGCTGCATCTCGTGGACCAGGGCGCCGGTCGTGGCACGAGCGTCTTCGCGCTCGTCCTTGACGATCTCGTAGTCGGTGCCCTCGGCAAGCGGAGTCATGAAGTAATCGCGGCCCTGGACATAGCGCGACCACTGGTGCATACCGGCCTCGCTAATCTCCTCGCCGTAGGTCTTGGCGACGTCGAACTTGCCGTCGGTGTACTCGGCAAAGCCCTTCTCCTTAGGCATGGACTCGATGCCCTCGGAGTGGAGGCAGTTCTCGGTGTCGTCGAGGTCGACGTCATAGGTGAGGTTGCCGATGTTGGGGTTGAGCGAGGCGATATCGTCGGTGAGCCTCATGGCGATCCACTGATGGCCGGAAAGCGCTGCAAACAACCAGGTCTCGTTGTTGTCGGCAATGATGATCTGGTCGTTGGAGCAGACGCCCTGCTCGTCAATCAGGCTTCCGAGGAGCTCGACACCCTCGCGGGCTGTGGCGCTCTCGCCCAGAATGACGCTGGCGTAGTTGTACTCGCCGATGCCGGTCTCTTCGGTGACGGGGTCGGCTTCTTCTGCCTTCTCGTTATAGGAGGTGCTCAGCGTGGCAGAGCAGGAAACGCCCTTTTCGTTGATGCCGGCCTCGGAATATGCGTCGTAACGATCTTCCCATTGCGAGGGGTTGTCGCGAACGAAGGTATAGCGGTAGGTTGCGCCCTTGGACTTGTACTCAAAGCCGGACTCGACCGAGGTGTACTTGCTGCCGTCCTTGTGTGCGGGCTCGATGCCAAAGTGCTTGATGTAGCGCGGGCCGAAGTCCTCGGAACGGCCGTAGTACGTGTTGCCGTCTGCCGTGAGCTGGCTGCCCATGTAGATCTGGGTGCAAGCGAGCGCCGAAGTCGGCATGGCCATAATGGCCGCTGCTCCAAATGCAAGGCCGCAGCCGAGCTTCTTGAGCGTGTTGACAGGATGAGTAAACCTCATGATCCCTCCCAACTGTTGAAACCCCGCGAAACCGTACGGAGTTTCAGCTAATAAATACATCTACTAGCCTAAAGGAAGTGTAAAGAGTATTCATTCGACAACAGCTTTTACTCGATGAGCGTGAAGAAATATACGATGAGCGGATAATAATACTCATTTTGTGGCTTTAGTTAAATAAAGGCACCCTGCATTTACTGTAGCTGAATAAAGCATCAGACAGTGCTTAAAAAGAGAACTCTCCCGCTGTTTAGAATTTGCATAAACAGCGGGAGAGTCGATAACTGGATGAATATCATACCAATGTGGATTTACTTCTTTCGGCGGTGAATCACATTGATGGCGTAACCGACGAGCATGGCCAAGACGATGACGATAAAGCCGATCAGGGGATTGTCGTTCATGGGGTCCTCCTATTTTCCGAGCGGTGAAAATTCGTCGACGATGAGGTCGAGACATTGCGGCAGCGCGCGGGCGCCAAAGACGCCGGAGTTGCTGGAGATGATCTCACCATCGAACTGCATGCCCAGCGATGGCGTGCAGGTGATCTTGGCTTCCTTGGTCTGGATGATCTTAAACTGCGGACGGCCGAGCACTTTGCCAGCGGGGTCGAGCACGGCGATAATTACCGTGGGGAGCAGCTGCACCGTGCGTACGGGCTCAATAACGACGATGTCGACCATGCCGTCGTCCATGCGACAGTCGGGGAACAGGTTGATGTCGTTTTGGATGACCGAGGTATTGCCTGCCATACAGCAGATGCCGTCGAGCTCCTCGACGATGCCGTCGTGCTCAATGGTAAAGTGCGCCACCGTGGGGTTGGGCGTGGCGAGCGCTGAGAGGAAGTAGGCGATCTCGCCGATGTCGTTTTTGATGGGAGCGGCCTTCATCATGATCTCGGCGTCGAAGCCCGAGCCGGCGATGATGATGAAGCCGTGGCGCTTCTCGTTACCGTTCTCGTCGAGCCAAAAGAGCTCGCCCATGTCCACCTTGACTGTGCGGCCGGCGCGGCAAGCCTTGGCGAGTGCCGCCGCCTCGGGGGCATTGCCGATGTTGTTAAAGAACAGGCAGGCCGTGCCGGAGGGGAAGACGAGCGTGGGGACACCGCACCCGCGCATCTGGTCGAGCACGTTGGAGACGGTGCCGTCGCCGCCCGAAACGACTACGCGGTCGAACTCACGAACGTCCGTCACCGCGTCCTCGGGCTCCATGCCATCGCCGATAAAGCGCATTACGACCTCGTCGCCGCCCTGTGCAAGGGCGTGCGTGAATGCGTAGATTTCATCGGAGCTGGGACCCGATGCCGGGTTGTGGATGATAAGGCAGCGCATACTTACGTTCCCGTTCTGTGACTAACCGAGTATAGTTGTAGGGCAATGCCGATATCCTACCCGTGTTTTTCGGGCCTAACCTTATTCGATGGGTTGATATGTACATTTCCACACATCAGGCTCTGGTCGACTTTTGCCAGCGCGCCCGTGAGTTCGACGCGATCGCCGTCGACACCGAGTTTTTGCGCGAGCGCACGTTTCATCCGCGCCTGTGCCTGGTCCAGATTGCCACTCCTGCCGAGAGTGTCGCGGTCGATCCGCTGGTGATCGACGACCTGTCGCCGCTGGCCGAGCTTATGGCCGACGAGGGCGTGGTCAAGGTATTCCATGCTTGCTCACAGGACATGGAGGTTATGCTCCATACCGTGGGTGCACTGCCGCGACCGATTTTTGACACACAGGTTGCCGCCGCCTTTTTGGGCGAGCGCCAGCAGATTTCGTATGGCGCGCTCGTTCAGACGTTCTGCGGCGTATCACTGCCCAAGACCGAGTCGCTGACCGATTGGTCGCGCCGCCCGCTGAGCGATAAGCAGATTGAATACGCGATCGACGATGTGAAGTACTTGATCGTCGCCTATACCGAGATGATGAGCCGTCTGCGCGAGCTAGGCCGCGTGGACTGGGTGCTCGATGAGTTGCGCCCTCTGGCCGACGAGTCGCACTACCGTGCCGATCGCCATGAGGCGTTCCGCAAGGTCAAGCGCATCAACTCGTGTAGCCGCCATCAGCTGGGCATTGCGCGCGAGCTTGCCGCCTGGCGTGAGGACCGCGCTGAGCGGCGCAACATCCCGCGCAAGTGGGTTATGTCCGACGATACGTTGTTGGCCCTGGTTAAGCGCAATCCCGTGCGTGTTGAGGAGTTCCGCAGCATCCGCGGTACCGACCAGCTGGGGGAGCGCGACGTGGACGGCGCGCTCATGGCCATCAAGCGCGGCGCGAGCTGCCCGCACGACCGCCTGCCGCTCATGGTGCGCGGGCATCGCCAAATCTCTCCGGAGCTGGAGAGCGTGACGGATCTCATGTACGCGCTCATCCGCCTGGTTGCCGAGCGCTCGGGCGTGGCGACCTCGGTCATTGCCTCGCGCGATGACCTGGCCGACTACATTGAGCATCCTGAACAAAGTCGCTTGCGCGAAGGCTGGCGTTTTGAGCTTGTGGGCTCGCGCCTGGACGATCTGCTTTCCGGCAATATGGGACTCACCGTGAAGGACGGAAAGATCGAACTTTTATAGTTTCGCGGTTTAGCCAGGCGCTGCAAACGTTCTAGAGCGGTAATGCCGAAACATCGATGCTGACTTGCTGGTCAGTCGAATGGGTAAAATGCCTTCAACGTGTAACTCGAATCGGAGGAATTTACATGCCCTATTACTATGGTTACGGCTTTGGCATCGACCCGCTGTACCTGTTGGTTGTCCTTGTTTGTACGGTGCTTGGCCTTGCTGCGCAGAGCTACATCAACTCGACATACAAGACCTGGTCCAAGGTTCGCTCGGACGGCGACACGGGTGCCACGGTCGCTCGCCGCATGCTCGACGCCAACGGTTGCAGCGCCGTGGGTATCAAGGGTGTCGCCGGTGAGCTCACCGACCACTACAACCCGCAGGATAACAACCTGTATCTCTCGGATGCCAACCGTTCGGGCGGGTCGGTCGCAAGCGTTGCCGTTGCCTGCCACGAGGCGGGCCATGCCGCCCAGCGTCAAAGCGGTTACGCCATGATGAAGGTTCGCACCGCCCTGGTCCCGGTCGTCAACTTTACCCAGAACACCTGGACGATCGTGCTGCTCATGGGCCTGTTCATGAACATCGCGGGGCTCACGACCCTCGCGCTGGTCTTCTTCTCGTTTAGCGTGCTGTTCCAGCTGGTTACGCTGCCGGTCGAGATCGATGCCAGTCGCCGCGCCGTGGCGTATATCGAGCAGTCGGGCATGAGTTCCAAGCAGGTCAACGGTGCCAAGAAGGTCCTGACGGCAGCTGCGCTTACCTATGTGGCCGCAGCGCTCACTTCGATCATTCAGCTGCTCTACCTTATGGCTCGCTACAACAGAAACTCCAACCGATAAGAACTTGGACTGACAGGCGCCGCGGGGATTCGTGTCCCCGCGGCGCTGTACTATGTGTGGGACTTGAATTTGCACAGGGCCGAAGCCCTTGTGCACGATGACGAAAGGAGGCTGCGTGGCAGGCTGGAATCTAACCGGCAATGCCGTTTCCGCCGAGTTCGACGGTTCGGACGATCAGGAGCGCAAGGAGCTCAGCGTGAGCCAGGCGGTGGAGATCGCCGCCGGCGCGCTCGATGCTATTCCGCAGCTGAGCGTTTTGGGCGAGGTTACGGGTTTCCGTGGTCCCAACGCCCGAAGTGGCCACTGCTACTTCCAGATCAAGGACGACTCGGCCGCCGTCGACTGCATCATCTGGAAAGGCGCCTATCTCAAGCGCACGTTCGATCTGCGCGACGGCATGCAAGTGAGCTTTAAGGGCAGCTTCAATCTCTATAAGCCCACGGGCCGCATGAGCTTTGTCGCCCGCTCGTTCTCGCTGGCGGGGGAGGGCCTGCTGCGTCAACAAGTGGCGCAACTGGCCGAAAAGCTACGCCGCGAGGGTCTGATGGACGAAGCGCGCAAACGCCGCATCCCAGTGTTCTGCTCGCGCGTGGCGGTCGTCACCTCGCTTTCGGGTGCCGTAATCGACGACGTCAAGCGCACGCTGCGTCGCCGCAACCCGCTCGTCGAGCTTGTCTGCGTGGGCGCAAAAGTCCAGGGCGAGGGTGCGCCGGCAGAGCTTATTGAAGGCCTGCGCCGTGCCGCTGCCATCACGCCGGCGCCCGATTGCATTTTGCTCGTGCGTGGCGGCGGTTCCTTCGAGGATCTCATGACCTTTAACGACGAGGAGCTTGCCCGCGCGGTGGCGGCTTGTCCTGTGCCCGTGGTGACCGGCATTGGCCATGAGCCCGATACCTCGATTTGCGACATGGTGAGCGACCGTCGCGCCTCCACGCCCACGGCGGCGGCAGAATCGGTGGCGCCGGCTATGACGGAGTTGGCCGATGTGCTCGAGGCGCGCCATCAGCGTCTGGGTGCCGCGATGGCATCGATGATTGGGTCGAATCAGGTTGATTTGGAGATGCTCGATCAGCGCGGTCGCCGTGCCTGGGATACCTATACGGCTCGCTTGGGCGATGCGCTCGATGCAGCCGCATGCCGCCCGTGCCTCAACGACCCCACGTTTATGGTCGAGCGTCGCGAGTCCGAGCTTGCCCTGACGGCCGATCGTCTGTCCGGCGCCATAACGCGTTCGGTTGGGGCCTTCCGCTCTAACTTCGAGCGTCTGCCCGAGCGCCTCGTCACAAGCACTTCGGGGCTCGATGGCAAGCACCATGCACTCACGCTCGCGAGCTCTCGCCTGGAGCATCAGGGGCGCACGATGCTCAGCAAACCAGCGTCCGACCTGGGCCGTGCAGCGGCTTCGCTCGATGCCCTGTCGCCGCTTAAGGTACTTGCCCGCGGTTACTCCATCGCGTACAGCGAGGACGGTGTGTCTACGAGCGCCAAGACCTTTAAGCCCGGCGACGCCATTCGCGTGCGCATGGCAGACGGCAACGTGGCGGCAACGGTCGATACGGTCGAGTAGACC
>UROO01000011.1 GCA_900549555.1 uncultured Collinsella sp.
TCGTCGGCAGCGTCAGATGTGTATAAGAGACAGCGGCAATACCATCACGCTGTTTATGGGCGTCTCGGTGGTACTGGCCGTCATCTTGTTTGCACTATGCCCGCAGGTTGTGGCGCTCATTGGCACGCCGCCCGAGGCGGTCGAAGGCACCGCTGCCTACCTGCGTATCTGCTTTGTCGGCATTCCGTTTATCGCCGCATACAACATCCTCTCGGCCATCTTTCGCGGCCTGGGCGATTCGCGCTCGCCCATGTACGTGATCGGCGTGGCATGCATCATCAACATCGCGCTCGACTTTCTGTTTATCGGGCACATGGGGCTCGGCCCCGTGGGCGCGGCGCTCGGCACGGTAACCGCCCAGACGGCCAGCGTTGCCCTCGCGCTCGTGTGGCTCAAGAGCCGCCGCACGAACATCCACGTTAAGCGCAGCGATCTACGCCCCCAGCCCGAGGTGCTCGGCAGCATCCTTAAGATCGGCGTGCCCGTGGCCGTGCAGGACGGCTGCATCCAGGTGGCGTTTATGTTTATCACCGTCATCGCCAACCATCGCGGCCTGGTCGACGCCGCCGCCGTGGGCCTAGTCGAGAAGATGATCAGCTTTTTGTTCATTGTGCCGAGTTCCATGGGTGCCACCGTCAGCGCGCTCACGGCGCAAAACGCCGGCGCGGGCAAGGGCGATCGTGCACGTCAGGTGCTCAAAGATGCCATGACAATCTCGGTAGCGTATGGCTGCCTGATCACGGCGCTGATGTGGCTGGTGGCGCCGGCGTTTATCGGCTTTTTTGCCAAGGACGCCGCGGTGGTCGCCGCCGGCACCGGCTATATGCGCAGCTACATTTTCGACGCGATTTTTGCCGGCATCCACATTTGCTTTAGCGGCTTTTTCGCTGCATACGGCAAGAGCTACATCGGCTTTGCGCACAACGTGCTGGCCGTGGCGCTCATTCGCGTGCCGGGCGCGTGGCTGCTGTCGAACGCCTATTCCGACACGCTGTTTCCCATGGGCATCGCTTCGCCGTGCGGGTCGATTCTGTCGGCAGTCATCTGTGTTGTCGCATTTACCGTACTCAACCGGCGCGGGGCTTTTGACAAGCTGGTAGCATAGCGGGGCAACGCAGGTCTGGCACCTCTCCCCCGCTTTTTACCGAAAGGAGCGGTCCTGTGATCGACATGCCAAGTGAACATACCGAGGGCCTGCTCCGCATTGGCGAGGTGGCGCGCCTGTTTAACCTGAGCGTGGGCACGTTGCGCCATTACGAGCAGATGGGCCTACTGGACCCGGCGCACATCGATCCGGCGAGCGGGTACCGCTACTACGGATCGCGGCAGCTCTCCACCCTCAATACCATCAGCCACCTGCGCGTTCTCGATTTGTCACTCGCGCAAATCCGTGATTTTGTGACCACGCGCGATGTGGACCTTATGCAGCGGCAGCTGGCTCAGCAGCAGGAGCTCATCGAGCGCAAGCGCCGCGAGTTGGAGCGTGTGTCGCGCAAAATCGATAACCGGCTTGCTCTGCTGCACAATGCCTTGAACACCGAGCTCGATACCATTTGCACAATCGATGCACCCGAGCTTCGCTGCGCTGTGCTGCGTGAACGCGTCAACCCTACCGACGCCTATGCGCTGGAGTGGCAGATTCGTCAGCTGCAGAAGGGCCAGCACGAGACCTTTGTCTTTCTGGGCAACTTAGGCGTCGGGATTAGCGCCGTGCGCCTCGCCGCCGGCGACTTTGATGGCTACGACGAGGTCTTTATGCTGCTCGATGACACCGATGATTACGTAGGCGACGTCGAGATGCGACCCGCCGCGTACTGCCTGACCATAAGCTTTCGCGGCACGCATGGGCAAGCAGCCCCACGCTACGAGCAGCTGCTCAGCTATATGCGCGAGCACAACCTGGCGCCCGCCGGGCCTTCGCGCGAAATCGCCCTCGTCGACGACATCATTAGCGACGACCCCGCGACCTACGTGACGCAGATCACGGTGCCGGTTGCCCCGTCCAAATAAGATCCGCCCGGAAGGCATCATGCTTTCCGGGCGGATCTTCAATTTGGTTATCAATGCGCTAAGCCCGGGGCACCTCACCAGTCGCCAAGATCTGCTCGAGTGCATCCTCATCCAGCACGGGCACGCCCAGCTGCTCGGCCTTGGTGAGCTTGGAGCCCGCTTTGGGGCCGGCGACCAGATAGCTCGTCTTCTTTGACACGCTGCCCGAAACCTTGGCGCCGAGCACTTTGAGCGCCGCGCCCGCCTCGTCGCGCGTGCGGTTGACGAGCGTGCCGGTGAGCACGAAGGTCAGACCCGCGAGCGGCTGTGCGTCGGCGAGCTCGCCCGCCACGCCAGCGTCAGCTGCGGCTTGCGCGTGCGCGGCGCCCAAATCGACCTCGAGCGACAGGCCCGCCTGACGCAGGCGCTCCAGCACGGCAAGGTTTTCGGGCACGGCCAGGAACTGCTTGACGCTCGCCGCAATCTTGGGACCGATGCCCTCGCACTCGGCGATGTCTTCTTCACTCGCCAAGATGAGCTTGTCGATCGACAGGAATCGCTCGGCGATGACCTCGCCCACGCTCTTGCCCACGTGGCGGATGCCCAGGGCAAACAGCACGCGACCGAGCGGCTGGCTCTTGGACTTGTTGAGCTCGGCGATGATTTTCTCGGCCGTCTTGAGGCCCACCGGAATGGGATCGCCCTTCTTGACGCCCTTTTTGCTGTTGGAGCTGGCATAGGTGCGGCCCGTGTCCAAGCCGGCGATGTCGTCGACCGTGAGCTGGTAGAAGTCCGCGACATCGTGGATCAGGCCGGCGGCGATCATCTTGTCGACGATCTCGTCGCCCAGGCCGTCGACGTCCATGCAGCCGCGGCTCACCCAGTGGAGCAAGCGCTCCTTGAGCTGTGCGGGGCAGTCGATGGAGACGCAGCGGTAAGCGACCTCGCCATCCTCGTGAACCACGGGGCTGCCGCACACGGGGCAGACCTCGGGCATGTGCCAGTCGACCGAATCGGCCGGACGCTTGTCGAGCACCGGGCCCACGACCTCGGGAATCACGTCGCCCGCCTTGTGCACGATGATGGTGTCGCCCTCGCGCACGTTTTTGCGACGGATCTCGTCGATGTTGTGCAGTGTGGCGCGCGCGATGGTGGAGCCGGCGACCGTCACCGGGTCGAACTCGGCGACCGGCGTGAGCACACCGGTGCGACCAACCTGGATGCGAATCTCGCGCAGGACGGTCTGCTTTTCCTCGGGCGGGAACTTAAAGGCAATGGCCCAGCGCGGTGCGCGGGCGGTAAAGCCCAGGTCGAGCTGCTGCTGAAAGCTGTCGACCTTTACGACCACGCCATCGATGTCGTAATCCAGGTCGCCGCGGTGCTCGAGCGCCTGGGCACAGAACTCGTGGACCTCGGCCGGCGTGGCGCAGCGTGCCACGTTGGGGTTGACGCTAAAGCCGGCGCTACGCAGCCAATCGAGGAACTCGCGCTGGCTGTGGACGTGCAGCGGATCGGTGTCCGCGATGGCGTAAATAAAGGTGGCCAGGTCGCGGCGCGCCGTGACCTTAGGATCCTTTTGGCGCAGGCTGCCGGCGGCGGCGTTGCGCGGGTTGGCAAAGGGGTCGCGGCCCTCGGCATCGGCCTCTTCATTCAGACGAACAAAGCTGCCCTTGGGCATGTACACCTCGCCGCGCACTTCGATGGTACGTTCGCGGTCAGCGCCCATGTGGGCGAGCGCCGCCTCGGACAGATGCATGGGCACGTCCTTGATGGTGCGCACGTTGAGCGACACGTCCTCGCCCGTGGTGCCATCGCCACGTGTGGCCGCGCGTACGAAGGTGCCGTTTTGGTAGGTAAGTGCCACGCCCAGGCCGTCGATCTTAAGCTCGCAGGTATAGGTGACGCTGCCAGCACCGAGCGCATCCTCGGCGCGCTGGAGCCATGCGTCGAGTTCGTCCAGATCCATGGCATCGTCCATGGAATACATGCGCGCCATATGCGTGACCGGCGTAAACTGCTCGCTCACGTACCCGCCCACGCGCTGGGTGTAGCTGTCGGGCGTTACCAAATCGGGGTAGGTCGCCTCGATTTCCTGCAGCTCAACGAGCATTTTGTCAAAGGCGGCGTCCGTGATCTCGGGCGCATCGAGCATGTAGTAGCGATAGGCGTGGTAATCGAGCTCGTGGCGCAGCTCGGCCGCACGCGCTGCCGCCTGGGCACGGGCATCGGCCGATGCAGCGGTATCCGTGTTCGTGGGCGTTTCGGTATCGATGTCCACGCCGTCACCAAACAGGCTCGATTGCTCCATAGCGGCACTCCTTCGCTCGATTTCAAACGGATACTAGAGTACCACCGGTCACCATGGCGCCGAATAGCCCTTTCGAACCGCACCGAATCGGCAGCCGCCAGACCGGGGTGGATCGCGCGATTAAACCATGCTCTCATCAACTCTAAATGATCCGTTTTCCTCCGTCCCCAACGGATCAATAAGAAAAGAGGGGCTGTCCCGCGTTGATGGGACAGCCCCTCTGGCTTCGATATGTGCGATACGGCTCGCTAGAACCCCTGGCCGTAACCTTGACCCTGGCCCTGCTGGCCCAACAGCTCCTCCAGATACTGGCGCAACTGCTCGTCGGTAATGCCGCCGTTACCGGTATCGGTCGCGCTGTCGTCCTGCTGCTGGTTCTGCAGCTCCTCGTCGGAGCCCAGCTCAACCGTGACCTTCTTCTCTTCCTTGCCGCGCATGAGCGTGATCTCGACCTTCTCGCCCACCTCGTGGCTGCGCAGTGCGATGATCAGGCCATCGGCGCTCGTGATCTCGTCGTCGCCCAGCTTGGTGATGACGTCGCCCTCCTGAATGCCGGCCTTGGCGGCAGGACCGTCCTCAACGACGCTCGCCACATACGCGCCGCTATCTGTGCTCAGCTTGTTGGTGCGGGCGTTGAGCGCATTGACGCTCGAAAGCGTGGCGCCCATGTACGGATGCACCGGCGTCTTGCCGTCGATGATCTGGTCGGCAATGTTCTTGGCGTAGTTGACGGGAATGGCAAAGCCCACGCCCGAGCTGGAGCCCGAGTAGCTCTCGATGAGCGAGTTGATACCCACCAGCTCACCATTGTCGTTGACGAGCGCGCCGCCGGAGTTGCCCGGGTTGATGGCGGCATCGGTCTGGATCATGTTGGCGTAGATGGTGTTACCGCTGGTAGAGCTCATGGCCGTGGAGCGATACAGCGCCGACACGATACCCGTGGAGACAGACTGCTCGTTGCCGAACGGCGAGCCGATCGCCATGACCCACTCGCCCACGTTGAGCTTGGAGGAATCGCCGATCTCGATCGGCGTAAGCTTGGAGGCGTCTGCATCCTTGAGCTTGATGACGGCCAGGTCGCTCGAGGCATCGTTGCCCACGAACTCGGCCTCGTAGGTGGTGCCGTCATCCATGGTCACCACGTACTGATCATAGCCATCAACCACGTGGTTGTTGGTGAGGATGTGGCCCTCGGTATCGAGCACCACGCCCGAACCGACGCTGCCCGAACCATCCGACTCGTCGGCAGACTGCGAAAGCGAGCCATTCTGGCTACCGCTCGAAGTAGCGGTGATGGAAACAACGGAGGGCAGGGCCTTGGCAGAGACGGCCTCGGCCAGCGTGGTGTCCTCGGAGTCGATGGTGATCTTTTGCGTCGATGAACCCGAAGCACCCGCCGTCACGGCGTTCCTGCCGCCGCCGATATCGAGCGTGCCACTCATAATGAGTGCGATGACCAACAGGGCGCCGCAGGCACAGCCGGCGAGTGCCGTAATAAAGATCGGCAGCTTTTTGGTCTTAGTCTTGACCACTGTGTGCTTGTTTACAACCTGCTGGCTGCCCAGCGGCTTGCCGGTCTGTGTGTCGTAGGCCTGCACGTAGGGAATGTTGCTGTCGGCAGGCGTCGACTCCACCTGCACGCGCGGCTGCTGCTGGGTCTCGCCGGCGTTGCCCGCGTCCTGGGGACGCTGAGAATCGTTCTCGCTCATAGCTGCGATCCTTTCGTCAAATAACCAAAGGCCCGCCAAACATGTGGCGGGCCATCATTGTTCACGTTGAGTTGTACCCCAATATGCGGGTGCACGTGTATGAGAACGCAATCTTTTAGGAAGGCTTAAGTTCTGTTGCGGACCCGAAAGGAACCCACGCATGCGGCAAAACCACCACAAAGGTGCCTGTCCCCTTTGTGGTGAAAAGCTAGTCCTTAAACAGATAGCCCACGCCGCGGACGGTGGTGATGTGTGCCGCGATCTGCGGGCCCACCTTGGAGCGGATGCGTCGGATGTGCACGTCGACGGTGCGCGTTCCGCCGCAGTACTCAAAGCCCCACACGCGGTGCAGCAGCACCTCGCGGCTGTAGGCGCGGTTGGGGTGCGTCGCCAAAAAGCTCAACAACGAGTACTCCATCAGCGTCAGGTCGATGGGCTCGTTATCGAGCGTCACCTGGTAGGTGGCCAAGTTGATCTCGAGGTTGTCGATGTTAAGCACATCGTCGGCGGTGACGGTCTCCTCCTCGCCCATCAGGCGCTGCGCGCGAGCCTTAAGCTCGTTGGGCGTCGCCGTGGGGCATACAAAGTCGGCATGCGCGTGATTGGGCAGACGCAGGGTGCCGAGCGCCTCGTCGTCAACGATCACCAGCATGGGAACGCCGCCGCGATCGTCAAGCCACTTGGCAATCTGATCGATGCGGTCGCTGCGAATGCCGTCGGAATCGAGGATCAGCAGGTCAAAGTCGTGCGCCGCAGTCGGCGAATCGGGGGTTGCCAAGCTCACCTCGACACCCAGGGTGGTCGTCAAGCTGCGGGCAAACTCGTGGAAGCGCGTCGTGCGCGCCATGAACAGGGCACTCTTTTCGGACATATCGGCCTCCAAAGAAATGAGCTCAATCGTGCTGGAACAAGCCAGCGCGATTAGGAGTTCGCCAGGTAGTGCTTGATCTCCCACTCGGTGATCGTGGACTCAAACTTATGCCACTCGTTGCGCTTCTTTTTGAGGAAGAAGCTGTGGATGTGCTCGCCGAGGGCATCCTTCATAAACTGCGAGTTCTCAAAGACGTCGAGCGCCTCTTTGAGCGAGCGCGGCAGCGGCGTGTAGCCGGCCTCGAGCATCTGACGGTCGGTGAGTTTGAGCGTCTCGGCCGTGGCCTCGGGCGGGAGCTCCAGCTTGCGCTCGATGCCATCGAGACCAGCCGCCAGCGTGACGGCGTTGACCAGGTACGGGTTGGCCATGGGGTCGGGGCTACGAAGCTCGATGCGCGTGGACAGCTGCTTGCCGGGCTTGTAGACCGGGATGCGGATCATGCTCGCGCGGTTGCGCAGGCCCCACGTGGCGTACTGCGGCACGGAGTCGCCACCCGTGGTGATGCGCTTGTACGAGTTGACCGTGGGGTTGGTGATGGCGCTAATCTCGCGCGCGTGCGCCAAGATGCCGGCCATATAGTGCTTGGCGATATCGGAGAGATGGTACTTCTCGTCGTCCTCGCCCCAAAAGACGTTGTTGCCGTCGTGGTCGAACAGCGACTGATGCAAAAACATGGCGCTGCCGTCCTCGCCCGCCAGCGGCTTGGGCATAAAGGAGGCGTGGCAACCGCTTTCGTAGGCCTGCTGCTTAATGATGAGTTTGGCCGTGGTGATGGCGTCGGACATGCTCAGGGCCTCGGCGTGGCGCAGGCTCATGCCGTGCTGCGAGCGGCCGGCGGCGTGGAAGGTGTACTCTACGGGCACGGACATCTTCTCGAGCGTGAGGACCGTGTTGCGACGCAGATCGCGAGCGGCATCGCTCACCGAAAGATCGAAGTAGCCCACGTTGTCGAGCGGCTCGGGGGTGTGCTCGTCGGGGAAGTAGTAATACTCCAGCTCGGCACCCACGTTGAGCAGGTAGCCGGCCTTCTCGGCCTTATAGAACATGCGGCGCAGGGCATCGCGCGGGTCGCCGGCAAACGGCTTGCGATCGGGAGTGCACACGTCGCAGAACACGCGGGCGACGCCGTTATGGCTCGGGCGCCACGGCAGAATCTGGAAGGTCGATGCATCGGGGAACGCCAGCATGTCGGCTTCCTCGGGCGTGGCAAAGCCCTCGATGGCGGAGCCATCAAAGCCAATACCCTCCTCAAAAGCGACCTCGAGGTCCTCGGGGCTTATGGCAAAGTTCTTGAGGCGGCCGAGAATGTCGACAAACCACAGACGCACAAAGCGGATGTCACGCTGCTCTACGGAGCGGAGTACGTAATCGATGTTCTGCTGGTTCATGTCGCTCCCCTTTCTTTCGGGCGGGTTTCGACTGGTCTATATCGCAGATACTATCGCAGAAAAATGTTTCCGCAGGGTTAAAGCGTATCAAGCGCTCAAAAAACGTGTGCGAGCAGGCCGTTGCGAACGAGCGGCTAGCGCGAGGTCGAAGCGCGGTATTCGATGTGACCGGGAATCTCGATGCGCCTGGGGGCGAGCTTTGCGGCCTCACCCACGGTGGTGGTAACAACGTCGATGCGCTCGGACAGGCGCTCGACTACGCGCTCGGCGATGGTAAGGGTGTCCTGCGCGGCCGTGGTCACACCGCCAAAGAGCACATGGTTCCAGGGGTAGTCGTCAAACGTCGCGATCTTGAGCCCCGCCGGCAGCGAGGGACCAAGCTGCGCCAGCGCCTCGGTCAGACGCAGGAAGACCAGACCGTTGACGGCAATGAGGCCGAGCTTTTTGCCGGCATAGTCACGCATGGTCTCGTCCAAGCGACCAACGCCCGTGGCACCGCCATCGGCCAAGGTGACAACCTCGCCGGCAAGGCCGCGTCGCGACAGCTCGTCGGTAAAGGCCTCGGCGCGCTCGCGACGCACGGGGCTATCGTCGCTTGCCTCGGTGAGCAGGCACAGGCGCTCGCTGCCCGCAGCGGCCAAGGCGTCTACCAAGCCGGCGACTAGCTCACGGTTGTTAGATGTCACCAGATCGACACCGCCGTCGGCAACATCGCGGTCGAGCAGTACAACGGGCAGACGTCCCGCTGCCGCGGCGATCGCCTCGTCATTACCTCCGCAGGTGTTGACGACCAGGCCGTCCACGCCGGCATCGATAAGTCTGGTGAGCGACTCCGCTTCCTTAGCGGAGTCGTTGCCACTAATGGCCGTCATGAGCGAGCAGCCGCGCGCGGCGGCGCTGGCGGAAAGCCCTTCGAGCATGGCGCTCGAGAACGGGTTGGCGATGTCGGCCAGAATCACGCCGATGAGGTTCGTACGCGAGGAGCGCAGATTGCGTGCGGCGGCACGCGGGCGATAGCCGGTACGCTCGATGACCTCGGCAATGCGGGCACGGGTCTCCTCGGTCATTTGCCCGGGACGGTTGTTGAGATAGCGCGAGACCGTGGCCGGGCTCACGCCCGCCTCGGCGGCAATGTCCTTGATTCTCATCTGCGCCATAGCGCACCCCGTTTCCCAATGTCGGCAGTCTGAGCCATTTTAGGCATTTTTTTAAAAATCTCGGTTGCAAAACGCTGTAGGTGAGCGGCATCGTTTTTGCGTCTCGAGCAGATGCAGTGATGGGCTAGATAGACGAGTCTTTGGACAGCTCAAAATAGTCGGGATGCAATGCGATAACCGGGCCCTGCTCCTCGGGCATCAGGTGCAAGTGCGTCTCGGCCAGATAGCTCGCCGCGTCGGTATCGCCCCTCTTAATGGCCTCGAGAATCCGGCGATGCTGCCGACGAATCGGCTCCCAATCCAGGTCCTGCGACACCATACGCAGCCAGTTATACCGCTCAAAATGCGTATTGACGCTCTTCATCCAATCCCACAGCATATGGCGGTCGGCAATCTCAAAGCACGTCTCATGGAACAGGTTATCCAGATCGAAAAAACGACGCGTTTCGCTATGGTCGAGCGACTCGGACTCGGCAAGAATCTGCTCAAGCCGATGCTTTTGCTCGGGCGAGGCGGCCGAGCAACATTTAATGAGCACGCTTCTTTCGAGTTTCTCGCGCAAGAAACAGGCGTTCTCGGCGCGCTCCATGCTGATCTTAGAGACGTAGGTGCCGCTTTTTGGACGCGTTTCCACCAGCTCCTGCTCACGCAGGCGCACAAAGGACTCGCGAATGGGCGTGCGCCCGATTCCCGTCTCCTTTTCCAGACCAATCGCTGAAAGGCGCGTACCGGGCTTGAGCTCGGCATAGATAATCTTGGAGCGCAGTGCGTTGTATGCCTGATCTTGCAAGCTCTGATAATGCTGGTGTTGTTCCATAAAGCCCTCGGATGAAGCCCACGGTTTGTCGAATTTCACCACGTAATACTATCGCATCGACACGCCCCAGCTCCCAATCAGTCTTTTTGGGACGGGGCTCTTTTAGCTACCCTGGCCCGCAAATCGGCCCCCTTGCCACAAAAGTGGCCCATCTACTACGTTAACACGGATAGCCTCGGCCATACCGAAAACCGTGAAAACAAAACCGCAGGTAGACAGCTTGTCGATTTTCGAAAAAGCCGACTATGGTTGACCCCTGCGGCTTAAACGTAGTAGATAGGCCTTTTTCGTGGCGCAGCACTACTGCACCCCAAATTGGCACCCCGAGCCTGTTATAAGTTGCTGTGAAATACGGACGGTTGATAATCAAGGGTTGATAATCAAGGCGCGCTATACGGCTTGCTATATCTCACTATACTTTGCTGTACGTCGCTATACTTTGCTATAACTTGACAATAATCGGCCCGTTACCATCCGGGATATAACGGGCCCCAAGCCAACGCTGGCTTGGGGCCCGTCTTGTACCATGGCTCTTTTGGACTATGAGCACTCGTATTTCGTGGCCCGCCCGGTTCCCTGCCTTACGATTATATTCCGTTCAAGCAGAGATTCGAGTGCCGCCAACGTCCGCATGCGGCTCAGCCCCGTCTGTTTTTCAATTTCGCTTCGCGACATAATTCGCCCACCCGACAAGGCCTTGAGAACCTGGACCTCTTCCTCGGACCCTTCAAAGGCATCGGTAACGGGCAATGTAACGGCCACCATGCCGCCGCGAACATCAAAAATTGGTTGATTGATCGAATCGCGATAGGCACGTCTAATGCGCGCAATTCCCGTACCAAATTTCTCGATGTAATCCAGCTTTAAGAAGGCCTCTGCAATGATGGGGTTTCTGAGCACGGATATCTGCCCATACAGATATTGTTCCGTCGTCAAACCGGCAGGCAGCGATCCGGGCGAAGTCACAACGACGCGATCGTCGTACAGGGCAATTTGAACATTCGCTCGAACGTCCCACGTCCGATGCACCAAAGCGTTTGCGACAGCCTCGCGAAACGCCTCGAGAGGAATTCGATCGGTTTGGACGCGCTCCATCCCTTCGATACGCTCAAAACGGTAGTAGCGTGCAAACATAGCCACCGCCCTGTCCACCTGCTCAATTGCGGATACATTTGTCGCCGTCTCACGGTCCAAGATCACATCCTCGGTATCGCCAAAACGGACGCAGTCGATGCCCGGAAAATCATTCCTATCCGCCAAAATCGCCGCAGCGTTGGTATAGCCATCTTTGCCGAGCAAGCGAAGTGTGCGCATAATATCCGGCGTTAGCTCGGAAATGCCGAGATGTTCAACACACTTATGCTCGAGCGTGTGAAAACTCAAGTCCTGGCGAGCCGATGTGAGCGCGTCGAACGTTACGTTGCTGCCTTCGAGCGTCAGCCTGCCATACTCAAACCGGTCGACCTCCACCGTTGCCGAATCGTTTCGCCTGTAGGCCTTTCCCTTGCTTCGATAGGGTTTGTCCTGGCCCTCATAAACCGTAAGGATTACGGTCCCGTGTTTCTCATCGGGCTCGAGCGTGTAACGGGGAGCGGGGTCCAAGCTGTCATTAATCATGTTCTCGATGCGGAGACACTCTGCGACCGGATCTGCAAGGCCGACAGCCACGCCCTCGTCATCAACGCCAAACTCAATCTTGCCCGTCCCGTAATTTGCATAGGCGCTCACCGTTTTAAGAAACGTCGGCGTAACGCTTTCCTTGTATTCGACTGTAGGGCTTTCTCTAACAACCATATGAACAACCCCCTCGTTTCGTACCATTCATAACCGTATTATAAGACGAAAACTGTTTGCGTACTGATTTATCCAAGACGCAAATGGTTTTCGTCTTTATTTGCGTACGGAATTAAGACGCATAATTTCGCTTTCGTATGGCTCAATACCGGACACAGACTGTTTTCGTCTGTCAATACGTCTGCAATCCAAACGAAAAGAGCCCCGAGCTCGTATGAACTCGGGGCTCTTTGTGCCGCACATCTATGAAAGGAGAAATTCGATGCGTACGGGCGCTATTCCATGAAGCCACCCTGGGATGGCGGCAACCTCGTCGTTACCTGTCCGATGGGTGTGCTCAAGGCATCCGTTCCCCTCTTTATCGACGTAACGGGCAAATAAGCTCGTCGAGGAGACCATCCGCACGCACCACGGTGTGGCCAACGACATCGAGGCGCGCAACCCCACCGCAGCGCACGACGCGATGTATCTGCACCTGGTCTACAACCGCAACATGATTGCGGAAGACGCACAGACAAAAGGCCTTTAAGGCTCGACCATGATCTTTCTTTGATAAAACGCAAAAGCGGCGGCCGCTTGCGCTTTATCAAATGGTGCAATGGGGCCAGGTTTACATGCACCAAGTTGGTACAAAGCAACCTGTCCCCCACGCACAAAGGGTTGACTAGAGCTCGCAGGCAACCTTGTAGCCATCGCCGATGGCGTCGCGGATGTTGCCGCACTTGTTGGCGTCGCCCAACACGTGGACAGCAACACCGGCTGCAGCCAGGTCGTCGGCAAGATTGGTGTTGGGACGATAGCCCATGGCAAGCACCAGCGTATCGGCACCGGTGATGGTGTGGACCTCGCCGTCCTTCTCGTAACTGATGGTGTCCTCGGTGATCTCGGTCACCTTGGCCTCGGTCAGCACGTGGACGCCCTTTGAGAGCATGCGCGTAATAAGCACCGCGCGGCCGGCGCCGCCCTCGTTGGCGGCGAGCGTCTTGGTCATCTCGATGACGGTGACATCGCGATTGGCCGGCGACAGGTCGTTGACCAGCGGAGCCAGGTAGTCGGCCGTCTCGCAGCCGACGGTGCCGCCGCCCACGATGACGATCTTCTTGCCCGGGAAAGCGTGGCCGCCCAGCAGGTCGTCAGCAGTCATAACCTGCTTAAAGCCCTGCATGAAGGCCGGAGCGATGGGCTCGGCGCCATAAGCTAGGACGACCTCGTAGCCGGCGTAGTCACGCTGAATGTCCTCGGCAGTAAGCTCGGTGCCAAATACGCACTTCACGCCCGCCTCAGCAAGACGGCGATACTGGTACTTGATCACGCGCGTAAGCTCCTGCTTTGCCGGCGGAACGGCCGCGATGCGCATCTCGCCGCCCGGCTCATCCTGCTTGTCCACGAGTACCACGTTATGCCCGCGCTTGGCGGCAATGTAGGCCGCTTCCATGCCGGCGGGACCGGCGCCCACGACCAGCACGTTTTTGGCCTCGGCGGCAGGCTCATAGCCGGCCTCGTCGCGCTCCACGTCCGGGTTGACGGTGCAGGAAATGCGCTTGCCGAACATAATGCCGTTCAGGCAGCGCAGGCAGCCAATGCAGGGGCGAATATCGTCGGCATTACCAGATGCGGCCTTGTTGCAGAACTCGGCATCGCACAGGTTGGCGCGGCCCATCATGCAGATGTCGGCAGCGCCGTCCTCGATCAGCTCCTCGGCGATCCAAGCCTCGTTAATGCGGCCGACCGTGGCGACGGGAATGTTGACGTGCTTTTTGATCTCGCGCGAGCAAGCGGCGTGCGAGGCCTGCTGCGTACCGGCGGCGGGAATCGCGGAGCCGCGCTTGATGGTGGTGCCGCCCGACACGTGAATCATGTCGACGCCGGCCTTCTCCAGGCGACGCGAGACGTAGATCATGTCGTTGAGGGTCAGGCCGCCATCGGTGTACTCATCGCCCGAGATGCGGACGTCGATGATAAAGTCCTTACCACAGCGCTCGCGAATCTCGGCGATGACCTCGAGCAAGAAGCGCATGCGGGCGTCGAGCGAGCCGCCGTACTCGTCGGTGCGCTTGTTGTAGAGCGGAGTCAAAAAGCCGCCGAGCATACCGTGGGCGTGCGCCGCATGGACCTCGACGCCATCGACGCCGGCCTTCTGCATACGCACGGCAGCGTCGCCAAACTGATGCGTGAGCTCGTGAATCTCGTCGACCGTGATGGGGCGTGGCGCCTCGCGGGCATAGGACGGCCCCACAAAGGACGGAGCGATCAGGCGCGGCGTGCCCGGAATGTTAAAGGCCATGTAGGCGGGATGGAAGAGCTGCGGCATGATCTTGCAGCCATACTCGTGGACGGCCGCGGCGAGCTTTTCCCAGCCGGGGATAAACGTGTCGTCGTAGCAGCACATGTCACCCGGCAGATAGGTATAGGTAGGCTCGACCGTCACGACCTCGGTGATGATCAGGCCCACGCCGCCCTTGGCACGGGCACGGTAATGATCGACCAAGTCGTCGGTCACATAGCCGTGATCGGCCAGGTTGGTAGATACCGGCGGCATAAAGACGCGGTTCTTGACCTCGGTCGTACCGACCTTGATCGGGCTAAAGAGCATCGGATAGGCAGAGGACTCCATACAGGGTTCCTTTCGTTTGAGCCGCTCGGCGGCAGTTGCTAACGTACTTATCGTATCAGCAACTGCCGCATCCGCAGCCAAACATACCCAAACGCCGATCGACTAATGAATACCGCGGCTCAAGTCTTCGGCGATTTTGTCGACGCCCTTAAGTGCGGCACAGGTCTTTTTGTTGGAGCAATGCCCCGTGCAAACGCCACCCTGAGCGCAGTCGGCGCAGGTGCCCTTGCGGTAGATGCGCACGCATACCGCGACAAACGCAATACCGATAACGGCCAGTACAACAATATCGATAGGTGCCATAGCAAGCCTCCTCTAGTTAACCACCACTTACTTTACCCCATTCTCCACCCACCAAAAAGGGACGGGCTTATTTTGATCAGTTTTATCTGCGGAAACGCCACATCTCCCCCACCAAAAAGCCCGAGTGTCGCTGGGACACCCGGGCTCGTGGAAAGGGGTTAATCCTTATTCGGACTTAAGCGGAAACTGCGGCGGAAGCGGTGTTGGTCTCGTCCTCGTCGGTCCAAGCGTGCTTGGGCATGGGACGGAAGATCTGGAAGAGCATCGCAACCAGCAGCACGATGGCCACAACCGTCCAGATACCAAACTGCCCCAGAACAAGCAGGTTGTAGAACTGGTTGATGAACAGGGCGATCACCCAAGCAAAGGCGCACTCGTAGCCGATGGCGATCGCAGTCCACTTGCCGGAATCCATCTGGTTGCGGATGGTGCCAATGGCGGCAAAGCACGGAGCGCACAGCAGGTTGAAGGCGCCAAAGGCAACGCAAGCGCCCATGGTGGGGAACATGCCGGCAAACGCGGTCCACAGGCTCGGGTCGGTCTCGCCCGCGTCGGCGACGGACAGCAGCGAGCCGGCGGTGGCGACGACGTTCTCCTTGGCGACGAGGCCAGAGACAGTCAGCGCGGTGGCCTGCCAGGTGCTAAAGCCGAGCGGGGCGAAGATCCAAGCGACCAGGTTGCCCAGCATGGCAAGCACGGAGTAGTCCATGAACTCCTCGGGGATGCCCTCCATTGCAGGCAGGAAGCCAAAGGAGCCGTTGTAGCTACCAAAGTTGGACAGGAACCAAACCACGACAGTGGACGCGAAGATGACCGTGCCGGCCTTCTTGATAAAGGCCCAGCAGCGCTCCCACACGTGCAGCGCCCAAGAGCGGATCGCCGGGAAGTGGTAGGCAGGAAGCTCCATAACAAACGGCGTCGGACGGCCGGCGAAGAGCTTGGTCTTCTTGAGCATGAGGCCCGAGGCGATGACGGCAAAGACGCCCAGGAAGTAGAAGAGCGGGCTGATCCACGCGGCGGTGGTGGAAGAATCGCCGATGATGGAACCCATGAGCAGGGCAATGATCGGCAGCTTGGCGCCACAGGGAATGAACGTGGTGGTCATGACCGTCATACGGCGGTCTTTCTCGTTCTCGATGGTCTTGGTGGCCATGACGCCGGGGACGCCGCAGCCCGAGGACACGAGCATGGGGATAAAGGACTTACCGGACAGGCCAAAGCGGCGGAACACGCGGTCCATGATGAAGGCGACGCGAGCCATGTAGCCGCAGTCCTCCAGGAAGGACAGCATCACGAACAGCAGGAACATCTGCGGGACGAAGCCGAAGATGGCGCCCAGGCCGCCGACGATGCCGTCGCAGACCAGCGAATCGACCAGGCCACCGTCCTCGGTGCCACCCGCCACAAGCGCGTCGTGGACCATGGTGGTAATACCCGGGACATAGGGGCCGTACTGCGCCGGGTCGACCGAGTCGGCGTCGTCACCCGCGGCCTCGACAGCCTCATCGTAGGCATCGCGGCCCTGACCGAGCACATACCAACCGTCGGTACCAAAGAGCTGGTCGTTGGTGAAGTCGGTCACCGTGCCGCCCAGGGTGGAAACGGCGATGTAGTACACGCAGAACATGATGACCACAAAGATCGGCAGGCCCAGGATACGGTTGGTAACCACGCGGTCGATCTTCTCGGAAGTGCTCATCTTTGCCGGAGCCTTGGTGAGGCACTCGTCAATGATGTGGGCAATCACGCCGTAACGCTCGCCGGTGATGATGGACTCGGCGTCGTCGTCGCAGTCCTGCTCGCACTGGGCGACCAGCTGCTCCACGCGAGCGGCCTTCTCCTTGGTGAGGTTGATGAGCTTGCAGGCGTCCGCGTCGCGCTCGAACAGCTTGACGGCGTAATAGCGGCGCTTGTTGGCGGAAACGCTCGCCGGCAGGTTGTTTTCGATGTGGCCCAGAACGTCCTCGATGGAGGAATCGAACTTGTGCTCCGGCACCTGGCCCTTGGAAGCAGCGGACTTCTTGACCTGCTCGAACAGCTCCTTAATACCCTTGTTCTTAAGGGCCGAGATCATCATGACCGGGCAGCCGAGCTTCTTGGAGAGCTTGTCCGTGTCGATCTTGTCGCCGTTCTTCTCGACCAAGTCGGCCATGTTGAGGGCAACGACCACGGGCAGGCCGGTCTCGATAACCTGAAGCGCCAGATACAGGTTGCGCTCGAGGTTGGTGGCGTCGACAACCTGAACGACGACATCGGGCTCGCCGCTCATGAGGTAGTCGCGCGAGCACTGCTCCTCGGGGCTGTAGGGGGAAAGCGAGTAGATGCCGGGGAGGTCCGTAATGGTAACGTTCTTGTCGCTTAGGAGCTTGGCCTCCTTTTTCTCAACCGTGACGCCGGGCCAGTTGCCAACGTAGCCGTTGGCGCCGGTGATCAGGTTGAAAAGCGTGGTCTTGCCGCAGTTGGGGTTACCCGCCAGCGCGACATGGATCTGAGAATCCGCCATTCAATCCTTCTTCCTTGTGTGCCTGCGCTGCTTTCTCCGCGCAGGCTGGATAATGTGCTTCAAAGTTGCAGCATCAAGTTAGAAAAACCTAACTTTATCTGCAGAAATATACGCCTCGGGCCCTTACTGGACCTCGACGACGGCCGCCTCCTCCTTGCGGATGGAAAGCTCGTAGCCGCGCACGTTGATCTCGACCGGATCACCGAGCGGTGCAACCTTCACGACCTTGAACGAAGTGCCCTTGATGAGCCCCAGGTCCATAAGGTGGCGGCGAAGCGCACCCTCACCGTGAAGCTTGACGATGGTGGAGCTCTCGCCCACCTTAACGTCACCCAACGTCTTCATTTACTTGTCCCCCTTTCAGTGCGTACAGAAATACCGTCGACTAACCGACGGTCATGATGTGCATGGCGACCTTGGAATCGATGCCAAAGCGTGCGCCCAGCACCGTGACGATGATATTGGCGCCACTCGAGCTCACCACGTGGATTTCGTTGCCCTCGACAAAACCGAGGTCCTTGAGGTGGTGTTTCATGTCCTCATTGCCCTTTACACGAGACACGCGCACGGTTTCGCCCGCTTTTACCATCGAAAGCGGCATGGCCGGCATCTGCGGTCCGCAAGACATGAGTGGCTCCTAACGTCAGTTCGTCCTCAACATCGACGCGATAAAAGTTAACCACGTCTATGTTCGCTTTAGTAAACTAGCACGTGGTTAACTTTTTGGAAAGGGTCCCCATTCAGATTTCGAAAAAGTTTCCTATATGAAACAAAAGAGGCACCGCAAAGACCGTCCCTTTGCGGTGCCTTGTCATACCAATTTATGCAACAAAGGGGACTGTCCCCTTGTCACATTGTTGAGGTTAGAGCGAGAGGTTTCTGATCGACGTGACGCAGGAGGCCTCATCCACACCCGAAACGCGGAAGATGATGTTCTCGCCGCACTCGCCGTAGAGAGCCATGAGGCCCATAACATCGCGGCCATCCGTGTGGCGGTCGCCGATGCTGACCGACACGTCGCTACGATGCTTGGCAATGATGTCATAGAGCAGCGCAACCGGGCGGGCATGCAGTCCCAACGGATCTTTAATCGTCTTCGTAAACTCGACCATGTCCCCTCCCACGACATCGCACATTCGGCCGGCAAACCCAGCCACGTGGTAGTTATTGTACGTTACCGGCGCACCCCCGTCTCACAAAAAACGAGGGAAGGCACACGTCCTTCCCTCGTTGCTGGCAATAGGTAGCCGCTCGCCTACATCAGGCGCAGGCTGACGTCCTTGAGCTGGGCGCCGGAAACGGCACTCGGAGCACCCGACATAAGGTCGGAGCCGCTGGCCGTCTTGGGGAACGCCATGACGTCGCGGATGGAGTCGGAGCCGGTGAGCAGCATGCACACGCGGTCCAGGCCCAGAGCAAAACCACCCATCGGGGGTGCACCAAACTTGAGCGCCTCCATGAGGAAGCCGAACTGCGACTCGGCTCGCTCCTCGGTGAAGCCCAGGAGCTTGAGCATAGACATCTGCATCTCGGCGTTGTGGATACGCATACCGCCGCCGCCGGCCTCAAAGCCGTCCATGACAAAGTCGTAGGTGCAGGAACCGGCCGCCAGCGGGTCGGCCTCGATCTTGGCGATGTCGGTCTCGGTCGGCAGCGTGAAGGGCTGGTGCTCGGCAGCGTAGGCCTTGCGGTCCTCATCCCAGTGGAACAGCGGGAAGTTGACGACCCACAGGAAGTCGTGGCCCTCGCGCTTGATCTCGAGCGCATTGGCCATGTGGGAACGCATGCCGCCCAGGATCTCGTCAGAGAGCAGGCGCGGGCCGGCGGCGAACATCACGAGGTCGCCAGGCTCGACGTCCATGCGCTCGCGCAGAGCCGCCATCTCCTCGTCCGAGAAGAACTTGACGATGGGGCTGTTGATGGAGCCGTCCTCACGGAAGGCGATCCAGGCCAGGCCCTTGGCGCCAAACGTGGAGGCCACGCCGGCGAGCTTATCGATCTTGGCACGTGCCCAGGCACCGGCGCCCTTGGCGTTGATGGCCTTGACGACAGAGCCCTCCTCGTTTGCGGCGGTCGCAAAGACCTTGAACTTGGAGTTGGCAAAGATGTCGGTCAGGTCGACCAGGTGCATGCCATAGCGGGTATCGGGCTTGTCGGAGCCATAGGTGTCCATGGCCTCCCAGTAGTTCATGCGACGCAGCGGCGTGGGCATCTCGACGCCCATGCGGCCGAAGGCATCGGCCAGGACCTCTTCGAGCGCGCTCATAACGTCGTTCTGGTCCACGAAGGACATCTCGATATCGACCTGGGTGAACTCGGGCTGACGGTCGGCACGCAGGTCCTCGTCGCGGAAGCACTTGGCGACCTGGTAGTAGCGCTCGACGCCACCGACCATGAGCAGCTGCTTCAGGAGCTGCGGGGACTGCGGCAGGGCGTAGAAGTTACCCGGCTGGATACGGCTGGGAACGATGAAGTCGCGGGCGCCCTCGGGCGTGGACTTAAACAGGGAGGGCGTCTCGACCTCCATGAACTCACGGTTGTGCAGCGCCTCGCGAATGGCAAAGGTGAAGTCGGAGCGCAGCTTGAGGTTGGCCATCATCTCGGGACGGCGGAGGTCCAGATAGCGATAGCGCAGGCGGGTGTCCTCGCTGGTCTCGATGCCGTCCTCGATCTGGAACGGCGGGGTGACGGACGTGTTGAGCACCTCGGCGTGGTCGGTCAGGACCTCGATCTCGCCGGTCGCGAGCTTGGTGTTGGTGGTCTCCTCGCCACGGGCGCGCACGACGCCGTGAATCTTGATGGGCCACTCGGGACGCATAGTCTCGGCGATCTTAAAGGCGTCGCCGTCGGAGTGCTCGGGGTCGAAGGTGAGCTGCGTGATGCCCTCGCGGTCGCGAAGGTCGCAGAAGATAAGGCCGCCGTGATCGCGACGACGGCTCACCCAACCGGTGAGGGTGACCTCTTCGCCCACGTTCTCGAAGCGAAGCTCGCCACAGGTACGGGTGTGCATGGAATGCTCATCGATGGGACGGGTCTGGCTCATACCAGTGATCCTCCTTTATGGATCTGTGCCGCCCCGTGTCGTTCCGGGCGGCGTCGTACAGATTTGCCCAGCCTGCGTAAACCGCGCAGCCAGACATGGCGTTCTATCTTATCGCACCCGCGTCGATGTGCCGCGAAAAAGTAGCTCTTGCCCAAAGACTTGACGGAGACGAAACAATTGACGCGGCCCGGCCGTCGCCAAGGCGCGCCGCGTGCGACAATGTGCCCCAATACAACTGCACTCGGAAAGGCCCGTCATGACCGCACGCCTCATCGTTATGGATATCGACTCCACGCTCATCAACCAGGAAGTCATCGACCTGTTGGGCGAGGAGGCCGGCGTGGGCGAGCAAGTTGCACAGATCACCGAACGCGCCATGCGCGGCGAGCTCGACTTTAAGCAGGCGCTCGAGGAGCGCGTGGGGCTGCTCGCCGACCTGGACGAGAGTGTATTCGAGCGCACCTTTGAGCGCGTGACATTTACCCCCGGCGCGCTGGAGCTTGTGCGCTCGGCACACAGCAAGGGCTGGAAGGTTGGCGTGGTAAGCGGCGGCTTTCACGAGGTCGCCGACAAGATCGTGGCCGCCGCGGGCATCGACTTTTGCCTCGCTAACCGCCTGGAGGTCGTGGACGGCAAGCTCACCGGCAAGCTGGCGGCAAACATTGTGACCAAGGAATCCAAGCTCATCCAGCTGCTGGATTGGGCAGTTGAGTGCGGTGTCGACATGGCCCACACCGTCGCGATCGGCGATGGCGCCAACGACATCCCCATGATTCAGGCCGCGGGTACAGGCATCGCGTTTTGCGCCAAGCCCAAGACGCGCGAAGCCGCCCCGTTTGCCATCGACGAGCGCAACCTGATGCTCGCCATGGACATCATCCTGCGCGACTAGCAAGTTCGCCCAACAATTGAATCAGTCTGTCCTATAGTTTCCGAACAATTTTGTCCTAGTGTTCGGAAAAATACCTTTTGAGTGCTAGACTTTGCGCCGTCGAAGGGAACATATATGGATAAGCGAGATCTTGAGCAGCTGCTGAGCGATGTTGCCGGCGGATCAGTCGCCCCTGCCGACGCGCTTACGCGCATCCAGACGGCGCCAACCGCCGATCTGGGTTTTGCGCAGCTCGATCTTTCGCGCGGGGTGCGCCAGGGAGCCGGCGAGGTTGTCTACGGCGCCGGTAAAACCGCCGAGCAGATTGCCGCCATTATCGAAGCGCTGCACGATGCCGGCCAGGAGCGCATCCTGGTCACGCGCCTGGACGCCGAAAAGGCAGACCGCGCCTCGGAGCTCCTCGACAACGGCATCGACCTGGGATATGTCCCGGACGCACAGCTCGCCCTCGTGGGAGGCAAGCCCTCCCCTACCGGCAACGGACGCATCGTCGTCGCCTGCGCCGGCACGAGCGACCTGCCCGTCGCCGAGGAAGCCGCATTGACGGCCGAGTTCTATGGCAACGAGGTCGACCGCCTCTACGACGTGGGTGTCGCCGGCCTGCACCGTCTGCTCGCGCATGCCGAGGAGCTTGCCCAGGCACAGGTGGTCATCGCCATTGCCGGCATGGAGGGCGCACTGGCGAGCGTTGTCGGCGGCCTGGTGAGCTGTCCGGTCATCGCCGTTCCCACCAGCGTGGGTTACGGCGCGAGCTTTGGTGGCGTAGCCGCGCTACTCGCCATGCTCAACTCCTGCGCCAGTGGCGTTTCGGTCGTCAATATCGACAACGGCTTTGGTGCCGCCTACCAGGCAAGTCTTATCAATCATCTGAGCGCCGGCACATCCCGCGCCCGTTAAGGAGCATTCCATGTCCAACCATCAGCACACGCTTATCATCGACGGCACCTCGGGCATCAGCGGCGATATGACCGTCGCGGCCCTGCTCGACCTGGGCGCCAGCGAGGAACACCTGCGCGAACAGCTCGCCACGCTTCCGGTCGGCGGCTTTGAGATTGCCGTTACACGTGTAAACAAGCATGGCATCGACGCCTGCGACTTTGACGTTCAGCTGGCAGAGGAGCTCGAGAACCACGACCACGACATGGCCTGGCTCTACGGCAACGAAGCAGCTGCCGAGCACACACATGAGCATGAGCACCACCATCATGATCATGACGAGCACGAACACAAGCACTGCCACGAGCATGACCATGAGGGCCACGAGCATGACCATGAGGATCAGCATCACGCCCACCACCATCACCACCGTTCTTTGGCGGACGTCAACGCCATCATCGATGGCTCGCAGCTCAGCGATGGCGCCAAGCGTCGCGCGCTCGCCATCTTTGCCGCGCTTGCCGCCGCCGAGGCCAAGGCCCACGGCAAAACGCCCAACACCGTCCTGTTTCACGAGGTGGGCGCCGTCGACTCCATCGTCGACGTCTGCTCTGTCGCCATCTGCCTCGACGACCTAGGTATTGAGGACATCGTGGTCGAGTCGCTTTTCGAGGGCCACGGCGCCATTCGCTGCGCCCACGGCCTCATGCCCATTCCCGTCCCCGCTGTCGTCAACCTGTGCCAGGCGGGCAATATCGCCCTCACGCCTGCACCGGTCGCCGGCGAGCTCGTGACGCCCACGGGCGCCGCCATCGTCACTGCTCTGCGCACGTCCGACCAACTGCCCTCACGCTACCGCATCGAAGCCGTCGGCTACGGCGCCGGCAAGCGCGCCTACGAGGGCTGCTCCGGGACGCTCCGCTGTCTGCTCGTTGACGCGGACGCATAGCCATGGATGCCCGCAAGGCCAAAAGCCGCGCCGCGATCGTCGCGGCGTTCTCCGAGCTGCTGCGCGAAGAGGACTACGGCAAGATCACCGTCGGCGACATCATCGCTCGCGCCCATGTGGGTCGGGCCACGTTCTACGGCCTCTTCAAAAGCAAAGATGACCTGCTCGCTGAGCTCGTGCGCGATATCTGCACCCATGCCCTCGACGATGACGGTACGCCCCTCGATGACCCACTCGTACAGGTCGAGCATATCCTCAACAACCTCTGGGAGCGCCGTCAGGGTGTACGGGCACTGGTAGCCGGCGCCGGTTCACGCGTCTTCGCCGACAGCCTCCGCAAGACCATCATGGCCCGAGCAGCCGAAACCGTCCCTACCGACCCAAACGGCCCCGCCGCCACCATGGACCGAAGCTTCCTACTACACCACATAGCCTCAAGCTTCGTAGGAATGGTCCAATGGTGGGCCTGGCACAATTTCCAAGCAGATAAAGCCGACGTAGCCAAAGACTACCTCTCAGCCATAAAGCCCCTCTTCACCTAAGTAAGAAGCTCATCCCAAATCATCGACCCAACCCAGGGCTCCGCGCACCCCAAAGTGTCACTCGCACCTCAAAGCGCCTAACAACAAAGTGCCCACCACATCCAAATTCAGATATATATGTTGGTTGCTTGTTCGAACGCAGCTGGATTCCCGCAGGGTCCGGCATAGGTTAACTTTCCGCCGCACTCCGCAGGACGCAAGAAGCTCCCGCCGCACGAAGTGCGCAGCGGGAGCTTCTTGCATGTCCGAGGACGCGGCGGAAAGTTAACCTATGCCGGACCCGGGCGTTATATCAATTGTCTTGGACTAGAACATGCCCAAGAAACCATGCACAAACAGCGCAGCCAGAGCGGCGCCGACAAACGGAGCGATGCCAGGAACGAGCAGGCCGTACTTCCAGTTGTTGTCGGCCTTGTTCTTGATCGGCAGCACCTGATAGGCCATGCGAGGACCAAGGTCACGAGCCTGGTTCATGGCGAAGCCGGTGATGCCGCCCATGCCCATGCCAACAGCCCAAACGATCAGACCGACGCAGATGGCAAGCATCAGAACGTTCTCACCAGCGCGGCTAGCGGCAGCAAGGATGGCGCTGATGAACACAAAGGTGCAGATAGCCTCGCAGAAGAAGTTGCGGGTATAGTTGGTGCCCTCGGTGGTGGGGTTGGTCGAGAAGATGTTGCGCTGGGCAATGGGGTCGACGACGCCCTCGGAAGCCTTGAACTCATCGGCATACATAAGCCAAGCGATTACGGCGCCCACAAAGCCGCCGAGCATATCGGCAATCATGAAGGGGATGCAGCTACTCCACGGCACCAGGCCTACGATGCACTGGGCAAGCACCATGGCGGGGTTCATGCACACGGCACCGCCAAAGACAAACAGGCAGACCGAGATGCCAAAAGACCAAGTGGTGATGGCAAACATGTGGCCGGAGCCCTGATACTTGGTGCCCTTGAGCACGGTATCGCAGTGCACGCCCACGCCAAAGATGATCATGAGGGCAGTTGCGCCGAATTCGCAGAGGAGTTTGGTAAGCATAAAACCTTATCTTTCTTGTCGGTTAAAAACGATTCGTTTAGGCCACGCACTAGTGCTGCGCGACGACAACGCCCAGGCCATCGGGAATGACGGCCACCTTGGCATCGGCACCCTTCATCTCAAAGGCGAGCTTGAGCGCCTCATCGAGGGTGTTGACCGGCGTCATGTGCATATCCTTGATCATCTGGTGATCGCACAGATCGGTAACCATGATCACAGGGTGATGCGCCAGGATGCGGGCAAAGATCTGGCTCGTCCACTGGTCGGGCAGGGTCTCGTCCTTAGGACGGTCGATGCAGGCGCGCTCAAACTCTGCCGGATCATTGTCGGCGATGTTGTGATAGAAGCCCTCGCCACCGTGACCGTCGGCACAGCCGGCGACGTCGATGATCACACCGCCCTCGGGAAGCGTAGCCTCGGCAGAGCACATGCCCTTCACGGCCTGGTAGATGTTCTGGTCGAGCGGGTAGCCGCCATTGGTGGTGATGGCAATCTCACACTCGACGGGCTCAACGCCGGCAAGGCTCTTCACGAACTCGCAGCCAGCCTCGTGCGCCTTGTGAATGTCGCCGGCAAAGGAGCCAATGACCTCGTGCTTGCCGTTGAGCACCACGTTAAGCACAAAGGCAAGGTGAGCCATCTCGGCAGCGGCAAACATGTCCTCGCTCACGTGGTTGTGGCACAGGTTGCCGGCACGCGAGTGGGAATCATTCACAAACTGACCGTTGTGGTTGTACATGATGGTCTTGTAGCTGGCAATGCCGGGCAGCACGGACTTGCGGCTGCCAGAGAAACCGGCAAAGAAGTGCGGCTCAATGAAGCCCTCTGCAAGCAGCAGATCGCAATCGGCGGCAATCTTGTTGATGATGCACTCGCCACCAGAAGGCAGGGTACCGATCTTTTTCATCATGCTGTCGTCAGTCGCGACGTGCATAACGATTTCCTCGTTGGCAACGATCTCCTCGCCATACTTGTTGACGAGTTCCTCGTGTGTCGACGGACGGTGCATACCCGTAGCAACCAAAATACGCACGCGAGCCTCGGGCGCAGCGGAATGGATGTGATGCAGCAGAATAGGCATCGTCACACGCGAGGGAACGGGACGCGTATGATCGGAGCTAATGATGACAATATCCTTCTTGCCAGCACAAAGCTCCTCGAGCGAAGGCGAGCCATAAGGGTTGGCAAGCGACTCCTCTACCAGCTCTTCCTGCGATTTCGTGGTCTTAAACTCGTTTTGATGACCCTCCATCACACCAGCGAAGTTCTTATCCTCGAGCTCTAGATGCAACGTCTTGTGGTCAAACGGTAGTTCACATTCAAACAATGACGAGCGCCCTCTTCCTTTCAACTGACACACTAGATAAACCGTTGGAAGGATACGCCGCTCACCGAAAAACTCCACCGTCCACCGACTCATTAACACAACGTTCATATTTGACCCACAACAAAACGGCCGCGATCCCAAACGGGACCGCGGCCGTCTGCCAAAGGCACTATGGTCAGGATGGCTTACGCAATGCCGAGGCGAACATCCACCCCGATGGCATGCGTGCGTAAGTCATATTGCATAAATACGTTAATAATTTGCATATAATGATGCATGGATTTCTAGCCGTAACAGGGTGGTACCCTCCGGAGCGTGCATTTTTGCGAGTATTCAGCATCGCGAGAAAAGTTTATGGAGCTAAAAGCTTATCGAAAGCCAGGAAGCCTCCATGACTCTTCTCTTCTGGGCGACATGTGATAAGAAACCATCCATATTTGAACATAACCAAGGCCCCAATTAGTGTGCAAAGGCATCAACAAAGACCGCAAACGCCACCTATGGTCCTATGCATCAATCATTGACTGCTGAAAACTCCGTTTTTTGCACGTCGCCCCAAGCACCACCCTCACCCAGCGGCTGATCCGCCGAAGACCGGACATCGCAGGGCCCGCCATTAGTTTACTTTTAGGCACACTCCGCAGGACGCAAGAAGCCCTCGCCGCACGAAGTGCGCAGCGAGGGCTTCTTGCATGTCCGAGGACGTGCCTAAAAGTAAACTAATGGCGGGCCCGGACGACTACAGGGCTATCGATTACCCCGTGTTCTGCAATCCTGCCGAGACGCCGGTCACAGTCGAAAGAATCAGGCTCATGTACTCGGCCTTCTTCTCCTCGGCCATCTCGTCCTGGTTCATACGCACCTCGCGAAGGGCGCGAACCTGGGCAATGGACAGCGCGTCGACGTAGGGGTTACGGACGCGAACGGCGCAGCCGAGCACGCGGCGGCGCTGCAGCGGCCACTCGTCACCGACGATGGCAAGGACCCACTTACGGGTGAGCTGCATCTCGGTGAAGACCTTCTCGGACAAATCCTGGCGATCGCCCAGGTGCAGATACATCTTGGCGATGCGCTGGTCGGTCTTGGCAATCGACATCTCGATGTTGTCGATAAAGGTGCGGAAGAACGGCCACTCCTGGTAGGCAGCCTTAAGCTGGTCCAGATCGCCAAACTGCTCGCAAGCGGTACCCAGGCCATACCAAGCGGCCAGGTTAATGCGTGCCTGGCTCCAGCTGAAGATCCACGGAATGGTACGCAGGTCGTCGAGGGACTTGGCGCCCAAGCCACGCTTGGCGGGACGCGAGCCGATCGGCAGCAGACCGACCTCGGTCAGCGGCGTCACGGTCGAGAACCACGGTGTAAAGTCCTCGGTGTTCAGCAGGTCCAGATAGCGCTCGTGGCTTGCGGCGTTGAGCTTCTCTGCCATGTCCCAGAACTTCTGCGTGGTCCCGGTGTTGGTCTTCTCGACGCTCGGGGCCGACTGCAAAAGCGTTGCGGCGGCAACGGACTCAACATGGCGCTGAGCCAGCGTGCGGTTACCGTAACGGGCAAAGATGACCTCGCCCTGCTCGGTGAGCTTAAAGAAGCAGTTGACCGAACCCTTGGGCTGCGCCAGCACGGCCTTGTTGGCCGGGCCGCCGCCACGACCCACGGCACCGCCGCGGCCGTGCATGAGCACCAGGTCGATATCGTTCTTCTCGGCCCACTTGGCAATGCGCTCCTGCGCGGAATGCAGCGCGAGCATGGCCGTGGTAGGACCGGCGTCCTTGGAGGAGTCGGAATAGCCCAGCATAACCTCCATGCGGCGGTTGGTCTGGGCAAGACGCTTCTGTACCACGGGCAGCGTAAGCATCTGGTCGAGCACGTCGACGCAGCCCTCGAGGTCCTCGAGCTGCTCGAATAGCGGGATCACGTCGAGCTCGGGGACATCTTCCTCGTGTGCGAAGGACAGGTGGGCCAGCTCGAAGACGTCAGCCACATGCTGGGCGCTCTTGGTGAACGAGATGATATAGCGGTGCGCCATCTTCTTGCCGTAGCGCTTTTGGATGGAGCCGATAGCACGGAAGGTATCGATGACTTCGCGCGTCATGGGCTGCAGGTCGCCATGGATACCGTTCTCGTGGATATCCTTGAGGGCGCGGGCATGCACCACGGAGTGCTGACGGAACTCCATCTCGACCATATGGAAGCCGAAGGACTCGACCTGCCAGATGATGGTCTGGACCGGGCCGTAGGCAGCACGGACGGCACCGCAGGCGGCCAGCGAGCGCTGGACGACGCGCAGGTCATCCAGGAACTCGTCGGCGCTATGGTACATGGTGTCGGTGATACGGCGCACGGTGGCGTTCAGACGGTCGGCCATGACGAGCATGACGGCGCGATGCGGCTCGTGCTCGGAGATCAGCTCGGCGCGGGCCGTGTACCGAGGGCTCATCTCGACCTGATGGTTCCACAGGTTGATGAGCTCGGCAGAAGGCTTGCTGTAGGTGGCCTCGAGCGTGAGGTTGCGGCCGATGCGGCGGCATTTGTCCTCGAGTTTGAGTACCATGTGGGTGAAGTACTTGGCGGCGACCTCGCGGCTTACCTTGGCGGTGACGTTGGGGTTACCGTCGCGGTCGGAGCCAATCCAGCTGCCGGGATGGAAGAATGCCGGGCACAGCGGCGGCACGGTACCGGCCTTATCACCCAGCACCCAGTCGTCAAAACGACGATAGATGACGGGGATAACGTCGAACAGCGTGTTATCGAAGATGTCGATGATGGTATCGGCTTCCTCAACCGGCGTGGGCTTCTTCAACGCGATGGGGCTCGTACGTACCAGGGCGTCGATCTCCTGCAGCATATGGCGCTCGTTCTCCACCAGGTCGGAGCCGCCCAGACGCGGACGCTCCTCCAGCAGGTTGGAGATACGGCGAATCTTGCCCTCGACGGCCTTACGACGGGCCTCGGTGGGATGTGCGGTAAAGACAGGGTGGAACTCGAGCTTGCCGAGCAGCTCGTTGGCGCCCTCGACACCCATCTCGTTTACCAACTGGTGATAGGCGACGGTGAGTTCGTTGGCGGGATCGACCTCGGTATCGGTCGATGCGCCGGCCTCGCGCTCACGCAGCTGCGCGACACGGTAGTTCTCCTCCGACAGGTTAGCCAGATGGAAGAAGCTCGTAAAGGCGCGGACGATAACCTGCTGCTTATCGAGCGGCAGGCTGTCGATCAGATCAACGACCTCACGAAACGCCACGGCGGTGGGCTCGTCGGCAGTGGGCACGCCCTGCTCGTCGACGGACTCGTCGGCAGCGCGGGTGCCGGGGTTTCCGGCGTTGGCCACAATCTCGGCTGTCAAAATCTTGTCGAACAGGTCCGCGATCTCGGGATCATACTCGCTAAGCACACGACGTTCCAGGCGCAGGAACAGCGCCAGATTATCGCGCAGCTCCTCGGGGATCTCGATCTCGGCGAGACGCTCCCTGGACTCGGCATTCGAGCCGATTCGGTTAACGAGGCGGTTGACCACGGCAGCGACGCGCGCCGCGGCTTCGGGTACAGACTGGTTGCTTAGGTTCTCAGCCACGTTTCCTCCCATTCCTCCTTCTATGCACGTAACATGCGGTATTCATTATAGGCGCTTGAGAAATACTTTCGACACTGATTGCGCTTTACCACACAAAAGTATTTTCTGCATTGCAAGGGTTTTTGCTCTAAATGGTCGTATTTCTCGGTGGACGGCATACGTAAACGGGGGCATTCCGCATAAAAGCGAAACACCCCCGTAACAATCGCCCGCAATGAGCTGAACTTTTTAGTGAGTCCACAGCTCAAAAATCATGCGCTACAGGCGCTCGCGAACCGCCTCGACCACGTTGGCCAGATCGACGAGAACCTCGTCATGGCTCTCCATGTCGCGCACCTTGACCTTGCCGGCGGCAAGCTCGTCGCCGCCCAAGACCAAAATGAGCTTGGCGCCCACCTTATCGGCCTGCTTAAACTGGGCCTTGAGCGAACGACCCTGATAGTCGGCCTCGGTCACGATGCCTGCGGCGCGAAGCTGCTGCGTAATGGTAAAGACGTTCTGACGCAGCTCCTTGCCGGCGTTAGCAACGTAGACGCACGGGACCTCCTCGGCACCCAGGTCGCTGCCAAAGGCCTGTAGGGCCAGCAGGGCGCGCTCAAAGCCGACGGCAAAGCCAACGCCTGCCGTGGGTTTGCCGCCCTCGAGCTCGACCAGGCCGTCGTAGCGGCCGCCGCCGCCGATGGAGCCGACGCCGGCGCCGGGGGCCTCGACCTCAAAGACAGTACGGGTGTAGTAGTCCAGGCCGCGCACCAAGGTGGGATCCTCGACATACTCGATACCGGCGGCATCCAGATAGCGCTTGACCTGCTCGTAGTGCTCGCGGCACTCGTCGCACAGGTTGTCGCCCATCAGCGGTGCGTCGGCCATGATCTCGCGGCAATGGTCGTTCTTGCAGTCGAAGGCGCGCAGCGGATTGAGCTCGGCGCGCTCGCGGCACTCGTCGCACATCTCGTCGGCGTGATCGAGAATGAACTGCTTGACCTGCTCGCGATAGGCCGGACGGCATTGGGCATCGCCCATCGAGTTAATGAGCAGACGGAGCCTGGAAAGATCGAAGCCCAGGCGCTTGTAGAACTCCATGAGCATGATGATGCACTCGGCGTCTGCCGCCGGATCGGGAGCGCCGAGCCACTCGATGCCCACCTGGTGGAACTGGCGCAGGCGGCCCTTCTGGGGACGCTCGCCGCGGAACATAGCCTCGGCATAGTAGGCCTTAAACGGCGTGGAGCCCTGAGGCACCAGGTTGTTCTCCACGACGGCACGCACCACACCGGCCGTGCCCTCGGGACGAAGCGCCAGGCGCTGCTTGGGCTTGAGCTTGGTGTCGGTGCCCTCGGTAAAGACGCGCTCCAGGTTGGCGCCGCTAAACACGCGGAACATCTCCTTGCGCACGACGTCGGTCGACTGGCCGATGCCGTGGACAAACACGTCCACCTGCTCGATGGCGGGCGTCTCGATGGGCTTAAAGCCAAACGGCTCGAACACGCCGGCAGCGATCTGCTGCATCTTTTGCCAGGCGCGCATCTCGGCGCCGATAAGGTCGCGGGTTCCCTCCGCCTTCTGTGCCTGCATGGGCAAACACCTTTCTTTTGTATCGCGACATAGGTAGTGGACATTATACGGCACAAACACAAACCGCGGCGGCGCATCTGACCGAACGAGGGTATGGGGGCTCGTTCGGCCAGATGCGCCGCCGCTGTTTGTGACCCGTTTTCCTCCGTCCCCTTCGGATCACGTGATCTGTTGGGGACGGAGGAAAACGGATCATTTCGTAGGCCCGTGACCGCCTTGGAAACCGAATGATGGTACGAGCATCCATGCGGCTTCCAGGGCGGCCACAAACAGAACGGGGCAAACAGAAAAGAGCGACGGACGTCTACTCCCCCGCCACGCTTGCACGCAGCTTGGCGGCGATGGGCTCAGACGCCAGCAGAAACACCAACATAGCCACCGAGCACACCAAGCAGACAATCCAGGTGCTCGCAAAAGAGCCCGTGGCATCGAACAGCACGCCCGAGACGATGGTGCCCACGGTGCCGCCGACCATCTCAAGCGAGGTAATGGTGCCCGTGACCTTGCCGAGGTCGGCCATGCCAAACTGCTTGGACGCGGCTGGGCAGTGCCGCCACCATGCAGATAGCCGCGAGCACTAAGAAGGCGGAACGCCAGCCAACGCTCACGATAAGCGAGCTCACGACGGGAGACAGAATAGCGCCGCCAAAGCCCGTGCCCGAAAGTGCGATGGAAATGGCAAGGCCTCGCTTGGCCGTAAACCAGTTGGCGGTCACAAGGCTAATAAGTAGTCGGGTCGAGGCGACGGCAAAGCAGCCCGAGACGGCAAAGAGCACGTAGACCTGCCACAGCTCACCGACAAAGCTCATGCCGGCAAGAACGGCAGAGGTGGCGATTACAGTGAGGGAGCCCAAAACGCGACCGCTTACTTTATCGGCAACATGACCGATCACAAGTGAGCCGATAACGCTCACCACGGTGGAGATCGCATTGGAGATGTTGTACTGCGCAAGAGAAATACCCCAAGTCGCTGACGATGAGCGGCTGGAACAGGCTCATGCAGTTGACGAAAATCGTGTAGCACGTGGCCATGATGACAAAGCCGGAGGCCACGACGAGCCAACCGGGAAAGCATTTATGCTGCCGGGACATACTGCTCCTTTTAAACAAACGAATAGCCTGCGCCGGGCGCCGGTAGTGCCCAAGATTGCCTTGAAAGACAAGGGCATAGGCCTTATGGCCATGCCCGCAGGCTTGAAAGGCAAGGTTGGGTGCTACCGGTGGTCGGCGATATAGCCCAAAGCGACTGCCGCATAAGCCGCGGCGCCAAGTGGCAGCTCGGCATCGCTAAAGCGTGCCTTGGGATGGTGCTGGGCAAAATGCTCATCCGTATCGGTCGCAGCGGCGCCGATCGTAAAGTATGCGCTCGGTATCTCACTCGAGATAAGCGCAAAGTCCTCGCTCGCCATGGCATGGAACAGCGGCAGGAAGGCGGCCTTGGGCAGCGTCGCGCCCACATAGCCAAGCGAAGCCTGGGTCATGTCGTCATCGAGCACGAGCGGGGGAACATCCGAGAGCGTCTCGATGGTGGCCGGCGTACGATAGGTCGTGGCAACACCTTTGACGACCTCCGCGATGCGGGTCTTGAGGTGCTCCATGAGCTCGACGTCAAAGCCGCGCAGCGTTCCCTCGAGCACACAAGTGTCGGGGATGACATTTGCGGCCTGACCGCCGGCGAACTTACCAACAGTCAGTGCGACCTCCTTGGCCGCCGGCACTTCGCGAGCGATGAGCTCCTGAAGCGCCAGGTGCACATGGACGCCGGCCGTGATGGGGTCGATGCAGATCTCGGGGCTCGAGCCATGGCCGCCCTTGCCCTGCAGCGTGATGCGGAAACCGTACACGCCCGAAAGCGCCGGGCTCCCGTAGAGCACCAATCCGAGCGGCGACTGGCTGTTAACGTGCATGGCAAAAGCCGCCTGGGGACGCGGGTTCTCGAGCAAGCCGTCGGCGATGGCAGCGCGAGCCCCCTCAAAGGTTTCCTCGCCCGGCTGGAACAGCAGCTTGACGGTGGCATTGGCGTCGACAAGCTCGGCCTCGCGGGCCTTGAGCAGGCGCGCCGCACCAAGCAGCGCCGTCGCGTGCATATCGTGACCGCAAGCATGCATGCAGCCGTTGACAGAGGCGAAAGGCTCGCCCGACTCTTCGGCAACGGGCAGGGCATCCATGTCGCCACGCAGCATAACGACCGTACCGGCCTGTTCGTCCGTGCAGACGCCATTGCCCTGGGCCTCGTCGGCGCCGGCGCCGACGAGGCCCACAACGCAGGAACCATCGACGAGCGTGGCAAATGGGATGTCCATCTCGGTCAAGCGCGCTTGGATATACGCAGAGGTCTGCGGGAGGTTATTACCCAGCTCGGGCATCTGGTGTAGATCGTGTCGCCACACAGCAAGCTCGTCTGCAAAAGTCTGAGCTTCTGCAACAAGACCGTCACCGATAGCGGCCTGCGCCGCCGCGGTAGCCTTGGGCGCTGGTTGCGGTTGAAAATCGGACAAAGCTGGTGCCATAGATGCCCTCCAGTAACGTTTTTGCAGCAAGCACTTTGATAGCGTAAAGTGCAAAGTACAACTTTAAGGGCGACGCATAAAAAATGCCGCCCCGGGAGGGCGACGCAACAAGTTGTTTACAATTGCGGGCGCGGCTTTTTGCGCAAAAAATCGAAGTGAGTCTCACTCAAGATAATCGACAGGAAGATAAGCACGAAGCCGGCGAGCAGGCGCGAGGTGAGCGCCTCCCCCATCAGCAGCACCGAAAACAACACGCCCGAAGGCGACTCCATCGAAAGGAGCAGCGAGCCCGTCGAAGCCGGGACATGCGCCAGGCCGACGTTTTGGATGAGCAGAGCCACGCATGTGCAGCCCACCGAGAGAAACGCCATCACACCGATAAAGTTCGGCGTCCACACGGACAGAGGCGCCTGGGTCTCGAATAGCAGCGACGAGACCAGGCTCAGCACGCCGTTGCCCACAAACATCCAAAACGTGATAACGTTGATGTCCATTTTGCGACCGTACTTGGCGGTCACCGCCATCTGGATGGCGAAGAAGACCGCGCCTGCCAGCGTAATGACGTCACCGATGTTGAACTCGACGCTATCGAGCGCCACCAAGCCAATGCCCGCCAAGCACAGCAGTGCCGCGCCCAGGTTATAGCGGGTGAGTTTTTCTCCGCTCAGAAAATAGCTCGCGAACGGCACGAGGATGCAATACGTGCCCGTCAAAAAAGCATTCTTGCCCGCCGTAGTATATGCCAGACCGACCGTCTGCAACGCATAGGCCGCCCACATGAGCACGCCCATACTCAGGCCAACGATCAGATTGCGAGCGTTGAAATGTGCAGTGATGCGCTTGTGAAAGACGGCAAACATGACCAACGCTGCAGGCAGAAAGCGTACATAGAGCAGCTCGAACACCGGAATGGTGCCGAGTGCGTCCTTCATAGTGGTAAAGGAGTAGCCCCAGATGACCGCCACCGAAAGTAGCAAAACTTTCCAGAACAGCGGGGCTGTCTCTTATACACATCTGACGCTGCCGACGAACTCTAGGGTGTAGATC
>UROO01000012.1 GCA_900549555.1 uncultured Collinsella sp.
ATACGATATAGGAGTCCGTCTCGTGGGCTCGGAGATGTGTATAAGAGACAGCCCGTATTCCGCCTACGCCGCGGCTATCGGCTCGCTCAAGGGCCCGCGCCACGGCGGCGCCAATGCCAAGGTCGTGTCTATGCACGAGGACATCCGCGCGCATGTCTCCAACTGGGAGGACGAGGACGAGGTCGCGGCCTACCTGGGCAAGATCCTCGACAGGCAGGCTTTCGACGGCACGGGCCTCATCTACGGTATGGGCCACGCCGTCTATACGCTCAGTGACCCACGCGCCGAGGTGTGCCGCCGTTACGCGCGCACGCTTGCCGCCAAGAAGGACTTGGGCGAGGAGTTCGCGCTCATCGAGCGCATCGAGCACCTGGCACCGCAGGTGATGCGCGACCACGGCATGACCAAGCCCATCTGCGCCAACATCGACCTGTACACGGGCTTTATCTACAAGATGCTCGGCGTGCCCGAGACGCTCTTTACGCCGCTATTCGCCGTCGCCCGCATGGCCGGCTGGTCGGCGCACCGCATGGAAGAGCTCTTCTGCGCGCACCGTATCATCCGCCCCGCCTATCGTCCGGTGATCGAGCCGCTGGAGTACAAGCCGCTCGCCGACCGCTAGGACGCGGACCGTTATAGAACTCGAGCGTGGTCAGGGACCCAAGCCCTCGGCCACGCTTTTTATGCCAGTAGAAAGGATCGCAACGAATGATTGTGTTTTCCGATATGGATGGGACGCTGCTGACGAGCGATAAGCAAATGAGCGATGCCACCTGGGCAATGCTCGACGAGCTCGCACGTCGTGGCATCGAGTTTGTTCCCTGCACGGGGCGTCCGCTGTCGGGCATCTTTGAGCCCATCCTCGCCCACCCCGCCGTACACTACGCGGTCTGTGCCAACGGTGCCAGCGTCTGGCAGCTCGACGACGGTACGCCCACCGATGTCTCACGTGCTACGCGCATTTTGAGCCGACCGCTCGACCGCGCCATCGCCCACCGCGTCCATAGCATTGCCGCCGGCCATGACGTCACCTTCGATATCTTCGCGGACGGGCAGTGCTTCCTCCCCCGCTCGCTCTACACGCGCCTGGACGAATTCTGCGGCGGCGACCCCCACATCGCGGCTTCGCTCAAGCGCACACGAACACCGATCGATATGGATATCGACAGCAAGATCGACGAGGTCGAGACACTCGAACGCATCGCCATGTACTGGCACAACCCGGCCGATCGCGACGTCATCGCGGCGGAGCTCGACACGCTCGGAGGCATTGAGGTCACGCGTTCGTACGCCATGAATATCGAGGTCATGGGCGAGGGCGCTACCAAGGGAACAGCCCTCACGTGGCTATGCGAGCACCTGGGCGAGCGTCTCGCCGACGCCTGGGGCTTCGGCGACAACATCAACGACATTCCCATGCTGCAGGCAGCAGGCCATGGCATGGCCATGATCAACGGCGAGCCCGAGGACCGCGACGCCGCCGACGCCATCACCGAATACGACAACGACCACGACGGCGTCGCCCGCACCATCATGGCCGCCCTCGCCTAGTCATTGGTAGTCATTGGGGACGTTCTTGAATGACTAGTCGTTAGGGACACTCTTCGCGAAAAGCTGCAAGGACTGTCCCCCACTGCCGGCAGAACGGGAACGTCCCCATCTGTCGGATTAAGCGAGGCCCTCTAGCACACGGCGGAGCTCCTGCTGGACAGCGTGGTCGCGGTTGCGCCCCACCACACGATCGGCCACCGCTTTGAGCGCCGGACGCGCGTTTTCCATCGCGCAGCCCGTGCCGACAAAGCGAATGATCTCGTAGTCGTTCATCGAGTCGCCAAACGCCATGATCTCGTCGCGTCCAATGCCGTAATGCTCCGCAAGCTGTGCGATGCCCGAGGCCTTCGACACACCGGGCTGCATGGCATCGATCCACGCGTTGCCCGAAGGCGCAAAGGTAAAGAGCTGACCGAGTTCTCGCTGCAGCACGTACGCGCTGTCCATAACGGCACAGTCATCGCAAAAGATACTCGCCTTGATGATATTTACGCTGGGATCGGGCAGTTCCCAAATGCGCTCGGCATTGGGAAGGTCCTTATCGACCTCGCGTACGAACTTGCACTCGTCATCGAGCAAGAAGGATTTGGTTCGGTCAAAGAGCGCAAGATGCAAATTGGGAAACGTCCCGACGGCCTGGGCGAGCTTTCGAATCGCCAGGTGCGAATACACCTCACGGTCCACCATCTTTCCGTCGGCGTAGACCTGGGCACCGTTAGCTGCGACAAAGTCCATCTTGTCACGAACGGGCGCAAAGAACTCGCACAGTCGATCGTAGCGACGACCTGACGATGCGGCAAAATGCACGCCATGCTCGCGTAGCGCCAGGATCAGTTCATAGGTTTCGGGAGGCACCTGGCCGTTTTCGTCAAGCAACGTGCCGTCCATATCGGATGCAATCAGTTTAAACATAGAAAAGCTCCCTTCGGGCTTGTTGGAATCGAACGTGTATCCGATTCCAACGTACCCAAAGGGAGCTCAAATAAGACCCCGCAGTCATAAACGTTACATGGACCTAGCAAATAGCTCACGCGTGCCAGAGGTCTCACGGTCGCGGCGTAAGGCGACACGCCAAAGAGTGTCACCGACGACTAGTCGTTTAAGAACGTCCCCGATGACTAGTCGGCGTAGGTGAAGGTGGTGACGTCGAACATGCCCTCGGGGCGGATGCGGAGCGTCGGAATCACCGGCAGGGGCAGGAAGATGATGCCCATGATGGGGTCGAGCGGCGGCTCGATGCCCATGGCGCGCGCCTTGACCATAAAGTCGTCATGCTGCGCGGCGACATCCTCGGCCGTACCCTCACTCATCAGACCACCAAGCGCCAGCGGAATACGCGCCACGACCTCGCCATTGCGTACCAGCACGTGACCGCCCTGGCCCACGGCCTCGACGGCAGCCATCATATCTGCGGCGTTGTCGCCCACCACGCACACGTTGTGCGAGTCGTGGCCAATCGTCGAGGCGATAGCGCCGCCCGCGATGGTAAAGCCGCGCACCCAGCCGCGGCCGATATGCTTGCCGACGAGCCCCATGCCGGCGGGACCGTCGCCATCGGCGCCCTCAGCCTGCAGTGACACGCCGCGGCCGTGACGCTCGATCAGCATAATGCGGCGCAGGCCCTCGGCGCTCTCGGGGCGAGCCATACCCGTGATGGCCTTGCCCGGCACCACGTCAATCACGGCCTCGCCCGGCTTAAAGGCATAGTCGAACACGTCGAGCGATAGCTTCGGCAGCTTAACGGAAGCACGCAGCTCATCGGCAAGGGCCGCAACCTCAGCCATCTCGGGTGCGATCTCGCCCACAAAGGTGCCGTCCTGCGCCACCAGAGCACCGGCGGCATATACGCGATGCGGAGCCGTGGCAAACGTCAGGTCATTGAGCACCAGCAGGTCGGCACGCTTGCCCGGGGCAATCGCACCACGCAGCTCGTGCGGGTCGCGGCAACCGTGGTCCAGGCCAAATGCCTCGGCCGTGGACAGGGACGCCATAGAGATGGCAACCACGGGGTCAATACCGGCCTCGATAGCCACGCGGCAGGCATTGTCGATCATACCGGTCGAAAGCGCGTCGGAGGGAGCGCGGTCATCGGTCGCAAAACAGCAGCGGCGGGCACGGGCGGGGTTTTCCAGCAGCATCGGCGACAGGTTAGCCAGGTCATGGATGCACGTGCCTTCGCGCAGCATCACATACATGCCGCGAGATAGCTTGTCGAGCGCCTCCTCGGGAATCGTCGACTCGTGGTCGGCGATAATGCCCGCCGCGGCATAGGCATTGAGGTCCTTGCCGGCAACGAGCGGCGCATGGCCGTCGACCTGCTTGGACGGCGTCTGGTTGGCAGCATCGATGCGAGCACAGGTCTCGGGGTCGGCCATAAAGACACCCGGCAGGTTCATCATTTCGCCCAGACCAAAGACATCGACCGGATGCTCGGCAAAAAACGCCTGCATGTCAGCGGCGGTAATCACAGCGCCCGCCTGTTCATCGGGCAGTGCGGGCACGCACGAGGGCATCATGTACTTGATGGAAATGGGCGCGCGACGGCCGTCCTCGATCATAAAGCGCAGGCCGTCCAGGCCGGAAACATTAGCGATCTCGTGGCTGTCGGCAATAGCGGTGGTGGTACCGCGCGTCGCCGCCATGCGCGCATACTCGGCAGGGCGGATGTTCGAAGACTCGATATGCAAGTGTCCGTCAATAAAACCGGGGGCAAGATAGCGGCCCTGGCAATCGATGACCTCGGCAGCCTCATACGTACCGGCGGCATCGTCGCGACCGTCGTAGAGCACACCGACGATCACGCCATCCTTGACGGCAACGCTACCGGGCGCCACGCGCTGGCCGTACACATCGACAATCTGTGCGTTGGCAAACAGCGTGTCAACGGGTACACGACCCTCGGCGGCCTCGATCACAGATCTCATGACCTCAACGGACATACATACTCCTTTAACCGTAGAAAAAAGCTGCGGAGCGGACAGGCCTTCACCGCAGCAAACCAATAGCCATTGTATGCCCAAAAGGAGGCCGCCGATAACACCCCTTCCGCTTAACGGCACCGCCAAATGATCCCTTGGGGACGGAGGAAAAAAGTTGCGGTGGAATAGTTCCTACCTGGGCGCCCGTATGGCATTTTTAGGAACTATTTCACCGCAACTCAAAAGGCCACAGTCGGGAGTTCCGGCTGCGGCCCTATTGCACATGTTAGGTTGACCTACTTGCTAGACCAACTTAAAGCCCTTGCGCTTGCCCACGGAGAGGGTGTCGCCCAGCTTGAGGGCGCTGGGGTCGATGTTGTAGCTCTTGGAAGCCACGGCCTTGCCGTTGATCTTGACGCCGCCGCCGTCGATGTCGCGACGGGCCTGGCCGGCGCTGGCCGAAAGGCCCAGGTCCTTGAGCAGGCCGGCGAGGTAGATCTGGCCCTCGTCGTTAACAGTCAGCTCAACATGCTTCTCGGGGAAGTCGGCGAGCTGGCCCTCCTTGAACACGCGGTCGAACTCGGCCTGTGCCTCGTCGCCGGCACCGGCGCCGTGGTAGGTGTCGCACAGGTCGCGGCCCAGAGCGCGCTTGAGCTCATAGGGATCGGCGGAGCCGTCGGCCAGAGCAGCGTCGATCTTGTCGACCTCGGCCGGGGTGAGCGAGCTCGCCAGGCGGTAGTACTTGCCGATCATCTCGTCGGGGATGGACATGGTCTTGCCGAACATATCCTTGGGCGCGTCGGTCAGGCCGATGTAGTTACCGTAGGACTTGGACATCTTACGGACGCCATCGGTGCCCTCGAGCAACGGCATGGTGAGCGCGATCTGGGGCTCCATGCCCATCTTCTCCATGAGCTCACGGCCGGCGAGCAGGTTGAAGAGCTGATCGGTGCCGCCCATTTCCACGTCGGCCTTGATCTGCACGGAGTCGTAAGCCTGCATCACGGGATACAGGAACTCATGCAGGGCGATCGGCGTCTGGGACTGGTAGCGCTTGGTAAAGTCGTCGCGCTCGAGAATACGGGCGACGGTGAACTTGGAGCACACCTGCAGCAGGCCGGCCAGATCCATCGACAAGATCCAGTCGCCGTTGTGCACGATGGTGGTCTTCTCGGGATCCAGGATCTTCATGGCCTGGCTCACGTAGGTCTCGGCGTTGGCCTCGATCTGCTCCTGCGAAAGCTGCGGGCGGGTGGAGTTCTTGCCCGAAGGATCGCCAATCAGCGCGGTACCGTTGCCGATGATGAGGGTGACGTTGTGGCCCAGGTCCTGGAACTGACGCATCTTGCGCAGGGGCACGGCATGGCCCAGGTGCAGGTCGGGGCTGGTGGGATCGACGCCGAGCTTGATGTTGAGGGGCTCGCCCTTCTCAAGCTTCTTGCGAAGGTCGGCCTCGGGGACGATCTGCGCGGCGCCCGAGGTGATGATACGCATTTGCTCGTCAACAGACAGCATTGGGTATCCTCCTTTTGCTATAGCACCCTCGCCGAAAACGGCGGTGCTGGAAGTCCATAAACTCTCTTATGATAACAAACTGACGCGACGCAGCATCTACGACAGGAAAATCCTCGTCCTGCCGCATGCGTCGATGGCAACTGGCAGACGCGTGCCGTCACGCTCGACCAGATAGCGCACCTGCCGACGACGCAAGCAGTCGCGGCAACGGACCTGCCCCGTCGCATCGGTGGCACAGACGCCCTCGGCGGTCAGCAGGCAGTGCTCGCACACCATAAGCTCGGGACGGTCGGCGTCGACCGGACCCAAGACGCCGGGTTCAGCAGCCAGTTCGGCAATACGCTCCCTATCATTGCTGAGCAACTCGGCAGGCAAGTATACCCACCCCGCGCCAAGCCTGCGCAGCCAGGCAAGCGTGGCCCGATTGGCGCAGAACACCGGCGCCGCCACGTCAAACGTCGTGCCCAGCTCGCGGGCCATCGCCACCTGTCCCAGATTGCGGCAGACGACGCGCCCGGCACGTTGCATAAGCGCTCGAGTCCGCTCGGCGTCGCCTGCGCGGCACACTTCGTCGAGCACCACCGTCGCATCGGACAGATCCCGCTCATCGCGCGGATCCAAATCCATCAGCTCCCAGGCAAAGACCATACGAGCAAAAGCCTCATGCTTTGCCGGCTCTGCCGGTCCCGCCAACTCCGTCGGCACGTCGCCATCTGCCAGAACGCCCTCAAACGGCAGCACCTCAACGGACTGCTCAGCAGGCGCGACCGCATCTGCCTCGACCCGCATGCGCTCCAACACCGTTGCCGTCTGCCCCAGCACGCCGGCACTGCGAATCAGATAGACCTCGCAGCCCGCGTCCACCTTGCGTTTGCAATGCACGACGATGCGCTCTCCCGCAGCGGCATCCACGGGGCAAGGCACCTGTGGCCAGCGCTTGGGCACATCGGGACGCGCGTCGGCACCCGGGTAAAATCGGATCTCGAGCGTATCGCCCGCCGCCACGGCGGCATCAAGCTCAACCGTCACCTCTTCGTGACCCACCGCCACCAAGTGACCCACGCGCACGCCCTGGTTGATCGCGCGCTCAAAACTCATGAGCTCGGCGCCCGAACGACCCCGCAGATACGCATCGGTAAAGCCGCGGTTGAACGACCTTCCCAGCTCGCGCTCAAGCGCCGGCACCGCATCGGCATCCCATGTGCCGTCGCGCAGCATATTGAGCGCCCGACGCCACACCCTCACCACGTTAAAGACGTAGTCGGGATTCTTCATGCGGCCCTCGATCTTGAGCGATGCCACGCCGGCGGCAACAAGCTCGGGCAGATGCGCGATGCCCAGATAGTCACGCGGACAAAGCAGGCGATTCCCTTCGACAGCGACAACACTCTGCCCCGCCTCGTCCACCAAGTCATAGGATAGACGGCACGGTTGAGTGCAATCACCGCGCATCGCAGAGCGGCCACGTCGAAGGGCAGAGAACCCGCACGCACCCGAGTATCCAATGCAAATAGCGCCGTGACAGAACACCTCGATGGGCACGCCAGTAGCGCAAAGCGTCTCAATCTCTGCCACGCTCAGCTCGCGCGCAGTCGTCACGCGCTCAACGCCCAACTCCTTGGCAGCCAACTGCACGGCACCCTCGCTATGAGCGCCCGCCTGAGTGGACAGGTGAATCTCGACCCCCGGAATCGCCGCACGAAGCGCACAGGCCAGCCCGGCATCGGCCACAATCAACGCATCGGCACCCAACGCGCGCGCATGCGCCCCCAACGCCACGGCGTCGGCAAACTCATCATCGAACACGAACACGTTGAGCGTCACGTACACACGCACGCCATGGGCATGGGCCACGGCACAACCGCGCGCGAACTCATCATCGCTAAAGCCATGCGCGCTCACTCGAGCGTTGAATCCGTCCAGCCCCGCATAGATGGCATCGGCACCCGCCGCAATCGCCGCGAGCATCTGGTCGAGCCCGCCAGCAGGCGCCAGCAGTTCGGGCAGCGCCACTCCAGCCGCCGCCAACTCGCTTTCGCATTGTCTACTCGGTTCCATCGGCCGAATCGCCATCGGTAAACTCCTCACCAAGGTATGCATTCACTCTGAAAAATGCCGTCATCCAGCATACACGAGGCCCCGCGTGCCCCGATTGGTTTATCGTGTAATAACTTATGTCCATCCTGCCAGGCATAACACCTGCCGCCTGACACGACATACCTGGAGGTCAATATATGGGTCCTCGCCAACGACAGGGGCGCGGTCGCTCTAAGACGCATGCCCTTCCCATGATCTTGCTCTCGTTTTTGGGCTTTCTGCTTATCGCGGGCGTAGCGTTTGGCATCGGCATGATCGGCAACGTCAACCGCTGGCTGTCCGATCTGCCCGACTACACCGATGCCAACGCGTATCTGGTGAGCGAGCCCACCGACATCGTCGACTGCAACGGCAATACCATTGCGAGTTTCTACACGCAAAACCGCAAGTCCATCACCAAGGACCAAGTGTCCCCGTACGTGCTACAGGGCACCGTCGACGTTGAGGACGAGCGTTTCTACGAGCACGGCGGCATCGACCTCTGGGGCATTGCACGCGCATCGGTGGCAACCCTCACCGGCGGCCACGAGGGCGCATCGACCATCACCCAGCAGCTGGTTCGCAACACCATCTTGCAGGAGGAACAATTCGACTCGACCATCGAGCGTAAGGTGCGCGAGGCCTATATCGCCATCAAGATGGAGGATATGTACTCCAAAGACGAGATCCTCATGATGTACCTCAACACCATCTACTACGGCCATGGAGCATATGGAATCGAGGCCGCCGCCGAGACCTATCTGTCCAAAACCGCCGCCGACCTCACCCTGAGCGAGGCCGCGCTGCTCATCGGCCTTCCCAACTCGCCCTCGCAGTACGACCCCACGGTTAATCCCGACTTGGCGCTGTCCCGCCGCAATAAGGTTCTGGACAACATGCTGCGTCTGGGCCACATCACGCAGGAAGAGCACGATGCCGCACAGGCTGAGCCCATCACGCTTAACGTGACCGAGATTTCGGGCAGTGGCGTCGATGTGTACTCTCAGCCCTACTTTGTCTCCTACGTTAAGCAGTTGCTTGAGCAGGAGTTCTCCACCGACGTGCTCTTTAAGGGCGGTCTGACCGTCAAGACCACCATCGACCCCACCATGCAACAGGTGGCCGAGGAGGCTGTGCGCTCGCAGCTCGACACGCTTTCGCTCGACGGCCTGGACATGGGCATGGTCGTCGTTGACCCCAAGACCGGCTATATCAAGTGCATGGTGGGCGGCTACGACTACAACGCCGACGAGAATCACGTGAACCACGTTACGGCAAAGCGCCCCGTGGGCTCCACGTTTAAGGCCTTTACGCTGGCGACTGCCATCCAAAACGGCATGAACCCCAACGTCACCCTCAACTGCAACTCGCCGCTCAAGGCCAAGGGCACCACGACCGAGGTGCAAAACTACGGCAACCAGAGCTATGGCAACATCACGCTTAAGCAGGCAACGGCATACTCATCCAACACCGGCTACATTCAGGTGGCCGAAGCCATCGGCAATGACAAGATCATGTCGCTCGTCAAAAAGCTCGGCATCGATCCCGCCAAGGACAATATCGAGGACGTTCCCGTCATGACGCTCGGCACCGGGTCTATCTCACCGCTCGAGATGGCATCGGCCTACGCAACGTTTGCCAACGGTGGCTACTACCGTCAGCCCATCGCCATTACCGAGATCGACTCGCGTACCGGCTCGGTTCTATACCAGCACACCGACAATCCCACGCAGGTGCTCACCGAAGGCGAGGCTGCCGCGGTTACCGACGTTCTATCCGGTGTCATGCAGGGCAGCGGCACGGGTGCCGCCGGCGCGCTGAACGTCAACCAGCCCTATGCCGGCAAGACGGGCACCACTGACAACACCACCAACCTGTGGTTCTGCGGCTTCACGCCGCAACTGGCATGCGCCCTGTGGACCGGTTATTCCGCAGGCGAGATTCCCATCCAAAAGTACGGTTCGGACCTGCTGGGCGACAGCACCAACTTGCCCGTCTTTAAGAAGTTCATGAACACCGTTCTTGCGGGCACCGAGCGCGAGGAATTCCCGACCGGAACGGCTCCCACGTACAAGAACAATAACGTCTGGAAGTTCTACGGCACAAACAACAAAAAGAAAGACGAAGAGGATAAAGACGAGGAAAAAGAAGAGGAAGAGACCACGACCACCACAACGACAACGACAACCACGACCACTGAAACCCCGGGCGGCAACACCACCGGCGATAGCGGCACGACAGGTGGCGACGGTGGCACGGGTGGCAATGGCGGCACGGGTGGCGACGGTGGCACGCCGACGCCTACCCCCGATCCTACGCCCACGCCCGACCCCTCTACGGGCCAGTAGACGCAAAGCGGCATCTGACACCAAGGCGGCCGAGCAGCACGTACGCTGCTCGGGCGCTTCTTTATTTCGGCAGATGTCACAAGATGCCACGACGGCCCCGGCTGCAGGACCGATAGAGCAACGGGTGCCGGCATGCAAAAGGGCGCTGACCTTCGTCAACGCCCTCGGCAATTACCTATAGCAACAATCGGCACAGCAGCAGTGCCGCGCATCCCCTACTTGTGAGAGTTACTCAGCTTGTTGATGAGCGCCTCAAGGCGTTCGCCGTCCTCGGCCGTCTGCGCAATGACTAAGATCGTGTCGTTGCCGGCAAGCGAGCCAAGCACGTCGGGCAGCTCCGCGGCATCGACCGCTGCGGCAATACCAGAAGCCGTACCGGGCTGTGCCTTGATCATAACCAGATTATCGGTGCGCAGTACGCCGGTAACCAACTCGGAAACCATGCGCTGCAGATGCAGGTCCTCGGCAAGGACATAGATGCCCTCGGGGAGCTTACGCAGTCCCATGTCCGCGATGTCGCGCGAAACGGTCGCCTGCGTGCAATCGAAGCCCATGGCGCGCAGCTCGTCCACCAGCACGCGCTGCGTACGTACGTCCTTATTGCGAACAATATCTCTGATGGCATCCTGGCGCCCATTGCGTTTTTTGGCCATACAAAACCTCACTCCAAAAGATAGTGGAGACAATCACTTAGTGATTGAATAGTTTAGCGCTATTTGAAGGTTTTAGTGAATAAGAACGCATTTCGAAACAATTCCATGCAATTTATTTCGAAAATCACGCTACTAGACAGTCCTGACGCCCGAACGATTGAAAAAGGCCGCCAGATGCGTATACAACGCACACCGCATAGGCTTGGCACTAGCTATCGAACCATAGAGCAGACCTAAGCCCCGATGATTGCCTTTAAGAGCCGCAACCATCTGACGGGTACGCTGCGCTTCGAGCATATCATGCAAACGGGCCGAACGCTCTATTGAAGACACCCCATGGGGGCTCAGACACAAATTTTCGATGCAGGCAACCAGGCCGGCGTAGTAATACCGCTGGCAGACCAGCTTCAACTGATCGCCACCGCCCGCGACGGCAAACGAGTCGGCAAGCCTGTCGAGCGCCCCGATATCATCAGAAAGCCTGGCAAACATCGTGGGGTCAAACGTCTCCGTAATCGACGGCGCCACTGCATGAAAACGGGCACGGCCACATCCCGAAACGCGCTTTGCCTGCGAAAGCGCAAACGTCAAAAAAGACACCGTGCGAAACGCATCGCCATGCACAAGGCACGCCTCAAAGAGGGCGCGATCATACAGCACGCCAGAGGTCTGTCGGATTAAACCACAGGAAACCAATTGGGTCAGGCAAGCCGCCCGGTCCTCATCTTCAGAAACGGATGTCGCGTCCAAAACTCGGGAATGACGTTCGCGGTGAACATCGTAGCGATCGAGCGAAACAGAGGGAAACACGATGTCAGCAGAAGCGTCGCAGGAGCTTTCGACCATCTGCGAAAGGGACTGCGGCGCAAACCACTCATTGGCATTCATCGCAATGATCTGGGAGCCGCGCGAAGCCGCAAAGCCGGCACGCAGGCAGGCGCCAGGCACTGGGTCTTCAACATCAATCAAATCAATATGAATATCTCTGTCGGCAGCAACTTCGAGCGAATGGCGCACACCAGCTACCACGCCGCGGCAAACGACGACAATCTGCAAATCGTAGAGGTCTTGGTTCTGGACGCTCTCGAGAGCGCGCATCGCATAACTGGGCGAACCCTCAACAATCAGGATCACCGAAAGTCGCGGATGCGAACCACGTCGAACCAAGTTTTCCGTCCTCTCGACAGCCAGTAACAAACTGCCGTTCATGGTACACCCCGTCAATTAATGCGGATGGTCGCCCGTCGCGATGCACGTCAAGAACAGATGTTGCACACGCCCCGCTCACAGGCACTGCACACAAAGATCGCCGTCAGGCAGCCACTTCCCTAATCGAGCACCACAAGCTCGGCGGGGTCGTAGTCCACGCCCATAAAGGTTAGACCGCATGCGGGCGCCGTAGGACCAGCAGCGGTGCGATCGCAGGCATCAATTACCTCGCGCATCCACTCGGGATCGCGGCGATGCATGCCGATCTCGACAAGGGTGCCCACAATGGTTCGCACCATCGAATGCAAAAACGCATTGCCCTCGATGGTAAACGTGAGGATGTCCTCGCCAAAGGCGACCTCATGGCCAAACTCGGCGCGCATTACACAACGGTGCGTAGGCTTTCCCACGGCAGAGGCGACCTTGCAAAAGCTCTTAAAGTCCTGCTCGCCCAAAAGCGCAGGGCAGGCGGCCGCCATCGCATCGACGTCGAGGGGATAGCGATGCCACCACACGGCACCGCGAGACAGCACGGGCCGCGCATCACGGTCGGCAATGCGATAGGTGTAAGTGCGAGAACGTGCGTCAAAACGTGCAGAAAAGCCTTTACGGGCCCTGTAGACCTCGTTTATGGCGATATCTTTGCCCAGGAGGGCATCCATAGCCCTCAGCCACCTACGGCGCGTATACGCAAGCTCAGCGTCCGTTACGGGCACGCTGATGTATTGGGCCACCGCATGAACGCCGGCATCGGTACGCCCCGCGCACGTCAGATCGATTGGGCGGCGCAGCAACGTCTCGATTGCACGGCGCAGCTCGCCCGCAACCGTCGTCTGGCCCGGCTGCTCGGCAAATCCGCTATAGGAGGAGCCATCGTAGGCCACGCAAAATACAAGGGTGGCGTCGAGCTCGGGGGTCGAATTGAAATCAGACGGCGCAGTCATGGGCGCTCCCAACAAACTAGCAACGGTATTGCGACAAAAAAAGAGGGGTACGCGAACGTACCCCTCGAATATAGCCTATGCAGACAGAATGTCTACTCAGCGGTCTCCTCAGCAGGAGCCTCCTCGACAGCCTCGACCTTCTTGGGAGCAGCGGCCTTCTTGGGGGCCGGAGCAGCCTTCTTGGCCTTAGGCGTGCAAGGCTCGGTGACGAGCTCCATGATAACGATAGGAGCGTTATCGCCCTTACGGTTACCGAGCTTCATGATGCGGGTGTAACCGCCGTTGCGGTCCTGCCACATGCCCTGAGCAGCCTTGTCGAAGATCTCGGCAACGAGCTGCTTATCGCCGAGCTTGGCGATAGCCAGACGACGAGAGTGCAGGTCGCCCTTCTTGGCCCAAGTGATGATCGGGTCGACGACCGAACGCAGCGCCTTAGCGCGGGTCTCGGTGGTCTTGATGCGGTCGTTCTCGAAGAGGGCCTTAGCAAGGCTCTTCTTCATGGCCTTGGTGTGGCTCGCATCGGTGCCGAGCTTCAGGCCCTTCTTAACGTTGTGACGCATGGTCTAGTTTCTCCTCAAATATGCGAAGCATTAAGCCTTCAGGCTCAGGCCCATGGACTCAAGCTTGTCCTTCACTTCCTCGATCGACTTAACACCGAAGTTACGGATGTTGAGCAGATCGTTCTCCGAGAACTCAACGAGCTGACGGACCGAGTGAATGCTGGCGCGCTTAAGGCAGTTGTAGGAACGGACGGAAAGGTCCAGATCCTCGATCTGCTTGTCCAGCTCGGCGTTGTCGTTGGTGACCTCGGGAGCGAAGATCGAAGCCTCCTCCTCGACCTCGGGGGTCTCGGCAAGGTTCATGAAGGCAGCCATATGCTGGTTGATGATATTGGCAGCCTGGACCACGGCGTCGCGCGGGGCGATGGAACCGTTGGTCTCGATCTCGAGGACAAGGCGGTCGTAGTCGGTATGCTGGCCGACACGGCAAGCCTCAACGAGCTTGGCGCAACGGGACACCGGCGAGTACAGCGAGTCGACGTTGATCACACCGATGGGATCGTTGTCACGCTTGTTAGCCTCGCCAGAGACATAGCCGCGGCCATAGCCGATGCGCATGCTCATGGTGAGATGGCCACCCTCGGTGAGCGTAGCAATGTGCTGCTCGGGGTTGACCAGCTCAAACTCGGACGGAATAAAGAAGTCCGCACCGGTGACCTCGCAGGGGCCGTCAACCGAGATGGTGGCGGTCGCCTCGTCGGTCGTGCCGAGAGCCCTGAAGACAAGACCCTTGACATTCAGGACGATGTCGGTGACATCCTCGACCATGTTAGGGATGGTCATGAACTCGTGCTGCGCACCATCGATCTGAATGGCCTCGACGGCGGCACCCTCGAGCGAGGACAGAAGAACACGACGAAGCGAGTTACCCAGCGTATCGCCGTAGCCACGCTCGAGCGGCTCGACGGAGACACGAGCAGAGGTCTCGTTGATCTCTTCGACCTGAACCTGAGGCCTAATGAATTCTGACATGTATTACCTCCAGCCTCAGCAGCCCGGATGGACTACTTAGAGTAGAGCTCGACGATGAGCTGCTCGTTGATATCACCGCTGATCTGCTCACGCGTCGGCAGAGCGAGCACGTTACCAGACAGCTTCTCGATATCGACCTCGAGCCAGCCAGGGACCTCAAAGCGCTCGGAGGAAATCAGAGCCTCCTTGATGGGAAGAAGGTCACGGAACTTCTCGCCGACAGCGACGACGTCGCCGGCCTTGACGCGGTAGGACGGGATGTCAACGCGCTTGCCGTTCACGGTGAAGTGACCATGACGGACGGACTGACGAGCCTCTTTGCGGGTGCGGGCGAAGCCAAGACGGAAGACAACGTTGTCGAGGCGAGACTCAAGAATAATCATGAGGTTCTCACCGGTGACGCCGTTCATCTTACGGGCCTTGTTGAAGTAGCCGTGGAACTGCTTCTCCAGAACGCCATAGATGAACTTGACCTTCTGCTTCTCACGCAGCTGCATGCCGTACTCAGATTCCTTGCGACGGCGCTTGGGCTGACGGATAGATTCCTTCTTGCTGCTGTAACCGAGCTCAGCGGGATCGATCCCGAGCTGACGGCAGCGCTTAAGAACAGGAGTCCTGTCGATTGCCATATTGATACGATCCTTTCAGTTACACGCGGCGACGCTTCTTGGGGCGGCAGCCGTTGTGCGGAATGGGGGTCTTGTCCTGGATGCTCGAGACCTCGAGGCCAGCAGCCTGGAGGGAGCGGATGGCGGTCTCACGACCGGAGCCGGGGCCCTTGACGAAGACGGAAACCTTCTTCATGCCGTGCTCCATGGCCTGCTTGGCAGCAGCCTCGGCAGCCATCTGGGCAGCGAACGGCGTGGACTTACGGGAGCCCTTGAAGCCCACCTGGCCAGCCGACTTCCAGGAAATGACGTTGCCCTGGGGATCGGTGATCGAAACGATCGTGTTGTTGAACGTAGAACGAATGTGAGCCTGGCCCACGGAAATGTTCTTACGGTCCGCGCGCTTCAGACGGGCAGCGCGAACGTTCTTCTTAGCAGTAGCCATCTATCTAGCGCTCCTTATTTCTTCTTCTTAGCACCGATCTGACGCTTCGGGCCCTTGCGGGTACGAGCGTTAGTGTGGGTGCGCTGGCCGCGGACCGGGAGGCCCTTGCGGTGACGAAGGCCGCGGTTGCAGCCGATGTCCATAAGGCGCTTGACGTTCTGGTTGCGCTCACGGCGGAGGTCGCCCTCAACCATGATCTGATTCTTATCGATATAATCGCGGATGGCGTTAACCTCATCCTCGGTGAGGTCCTTAACGCGCGTATCCACGTTAACGTTGCACTCGACGCAAATCTTCGTCGCAGTGGTGCGGCCGATGCCGTAAATGTAGGTCAGACCGATCTCAACGCGCTTCTCACGCGGGAGGTCGACACCATTAATACGGGCCAACGTAGTCTCCTCTCTTAACCCTGACGCTGCTTATGACGGGGGTTCTCGCAAATGACGAGGACCTTGCCGTGGCGCCTAATGATTTTGCACTTATCGCACATCTTCTTGACCGAAGGACGTACCTTCATCGTTCTTCCTTTCGGTAGCGCTCAAACTACTTCCCTACTATCTACTCGCCCAGCCGCAGGCGTTTAAAACTATGGCTGGTCTTCACACGCAAACCGACCGTAGGTTGAGCTAAGCCTGCAGTCGGAAAAGAGCGTGTATGCGTGTCGCTATTTATAGCGATAGGTGATGCGACCGCGGGTCAGGTCGTACGGGGAAAGCTCCACGACAACCCTGTCACCGGGGAGAATGCGGATGTAATTCATTCGGATCTTGCCAGAAATGTTGCACAGAACCGAATGACCGTTCTCGAGCTCGACCTTAAACATGGCGTTGGGCAGCGGTTCCTTTACCGTACCCTCGAGCTCAATTGCGTCTTCCTTCTTCACAAGCAATCATCTTTCTCTAGAAAACGACAGCGATTGAGTATTCTACAATACGCATGCACGTATCGTAATATCTTCGTAATGGCTCCACAACTACGTGGAACTTGTTACATTTCTCCGCCCTGCAAGGGACACAAAGCACCTTGGGCATCCGTGGTGAGAATCACCGGACCGTCATTGGTAATGGCGACGGTGTTCTCGTAGTGCGCGGCGGGCAGATGGTCGTTGGTCGTAACGATCCAACCATCGGAGCCCGTGCTCACATGATTGGAACCCATCGTAACCATCGGCTCGATGGCGATGACCATACCAGCCTGAAGGCGAACGCCTCTCCCCTTCTTTCCATAATTTGGAACGTTGGGGTCCTCGTGCATCACACGACCGATACCATGCCCCACGTAATCGCGAAGCACGCCGTAACCGTGAGACTCGGCGAGGGACTGAACGGCATACCCGACGTCCCCGATATGGTTACCGGGAACAGCCTGCTCGATGGCAGCCTTTAGGCAATCGCGCGTAACCTCGCACAGGGCCTTGGCCTCGGGCGTGGGGGTGCCGACGAAAAACGTCCAAGCGTTATCGCCGACCCAACCGTCGAGAACAGCTCCCGTATCGATGGAGATGATATCGCCATCGCGCAGGATCATATCGGGGTTGGGAATACCGTGGACCACGGCATCGTTGATTGATGCGCAAATGGTTCCGGGGAACCCGCCGTAACCCTTAAAGGCCGGGGTGCCGCCATGCATGCGGATAATCTGCTCCGCGAGCTGATCGAGCTCGAAGGTCGACACACCGGGGCGAACCATGGCCCCAACGTGGCGGAGCGCCATCTTAGATAGCGCTCCTGCCTTCTTCATCTGCTCAATTTGCGTTGCAGACTTAATCTTGATCATAGACCGAGAGCCTCTTTGACATCCCCGTACACGGTCTCGCGAGCCTGGTCACCGTTGACCGACTTGAGCAGACCCTGGCCACGATAGTAGTCGACGAGCGGGCTCGTGGACTTCTCGTAGACGTCGAGACGGTTCTTGATGGTCTCGGGCTTGTCGTCGTCGCGCTGATACATCTCGCCGCCGCACTTGGGGCAGGTAGCATCGGCAGCGGTGCCGGTGTAACCGCAGGCGCGGCAGGTGCGACGCGAAGACAGACGATCGATGATGACCTCGGGGGCCACATCGACCAGAAGGGCGCAGTCGATCTCGCGACCCATGGCGGAGAGCTCGGAATCGAGCGTCACAGCCTGGGCGGTGTTGCGCGGGAAGCCATCGAGGATGAAGCCCTGCTGGGCGTCATCGGCGGCAAGGCGCTCCTTGACAAGGTCGATCACGAGCTGGTCGGGAACGAGCTCGCCAGCGTCCATGTACTTCTTAGCCTGAATACCAAGCTCGGTGCCACCCTTGACGGCAGCACGCAGCAGGTCGCCCGTGGAAATGTGAGCGACGCCAAACTCGGCGACGAGCTCCTGTGCGACGGTGCCCTTACCGGCACCCGGAGCTCCGAGCAATACGAGGTTCATGAGCAATCCTCCTCTAGCCTATTTAAAGAATCCATCGTAATCATACATCTTGATCTGGCCTTCGAGCTTATCGACCGTGTCGAGCACGACGCCGACCATGATGAGGATGGACGTGCCGCCAAATGCCTGGATCAGATGGTTACCCGTGAAGGAGAAGATGATCGAAGGCACGATGGCGATGAGCGCCAAGAAGACAGCGCTGGGAAGCGTGATCTTGTTGAGCGCGTTCTTGATGTAGGCCGCGGTAGCCCTACCCGGACGGACGCCCGGAATAAAGCCGCCCTGCTTCTTAAGGTTGTCGGCCGTGTCATCGGGGTTGAACACCATGGAGGTGTAGAAGTATGCGAAGAACACGATGAGGACAACATTAAGCACCCAGTTGAGCCAACCGGTCGAAAGCGCAGAGGCAACTGCCTGAATCCAGCCGATGCCGGGGAAGAACACGGCAATCTGGGCCGGGAAGTACAGCAGCGCCGAAGCGAAGATGATCGGCACGACACCCGCGGTGTTGACCTTGATGGGCAGGTAGGTGGTCTGGCCACCCATCATGCGACGGCCCACGACGCGCTTGGCGTAGGAGACCGGAATGCGGCGCTGGCCGCGCTCAAGAAAAACAATCAGCGGGATGACCAGCAGGATGATGGCGCAGATGATCACCATGGTGATGATGCCACCGACATTGCCCTCGGTGCTGGAGAAGATCGCCTGCGGCAGACCGGCCATGATGTTCGCAAAGATGATCAGCGACATGCCATTGCCGATACCGCGCTGGGTGATGAGCTCACCAATCCACATGATCAGCATGGCGCCCGCGGTGAGCGTACCGACGATCATGAGGTCAAAGATGATCTCGGGAGCGCCGGCGCCAGTAAAGCTGATGCCGAAGCTCTTAAAGAGGAAGAGGTAACCCACGGAGTTGAGGATTGCCAGAGCCAGGGTGAGGTAACGCGAATACTGCGTAATCTTGGTCTGACCGACCTCGCCCTCGCGGGCAAGCTCATGCAGGGAAGGCACAACGGCCTGGAGCATCTGGAGGATGATCGAGCTGGTGATGTAAGGCATGATGCCCAGGGAGAACACCGAAACATAGCTCAACGCGCCACCAGAGAAAAGATTCAGGAGGGCCATAGCACCTGCGGCGACCGAATTGTTATCGGTCGAGAAAAGGCCCAGCATCCCCTGGAAGGGAATGCCGGGCACAGGAACGTGCGCACCAATGCGGTACACGACGAGCATAGCTATGGTAAAAAGAATCTTTTCGCGCAATTCTTTGATGCGGAAAGCATTCTTAAGACCATTTAGCACGGCAGCTCGACCTTTCCGCCGGCGGCCTCGATCTTGGCCTGCGCAGAAGCGCTGACCTTGTCGACCTTGACCGTGAACTTCTTGGTGAGCTCACCATTGCCGAGCACCTTGACGGGCTCGAACTCGCTCTTGGTGATGCGAGCGGCCTTAAGAGCGGCACCGTCGATCACAGCGCCATCCTCGAACTTGCGCTCGAGACGCTCAACGTTAACGGCGGTGTACTCGATACGACGGGGGTTGCGGAAGCCCGGAAGCTTGGGCAGGCGCATAGCCAGCGGAGTCTGGCCACCCTCGAAGCCGGCACCCTTGGTGCCGCCAGAGCGGGAACCCTGGCCCTTCTGACCGCGGCCAGAAGTGGTGCCGTGACCCGAAGAATTGCCACGGCCGACGCGCTTGCGGTTCTTGGTGGAACCGGGCGCGGGAGTAAGATCGTGAAGCTGCATTTGCTACTCCTCTACAATCTCGACAAGGTGCTTGACCTTGAAGATCATGCCGCGGACGGACTCGTTGTCAGCAATCTCGCGAACCTCGCGGATCCTGTGGAGACCGAGGGCACGGACAGTACGGACCTGGTCCTGCTTGCAACCGTTGGTGCTGCGGACCTGCTTGATCTTGATGGTGTCAGCCATGCTTAGTTCTCCTTACCGACGAACATCTCGGAGACCGTCAGGCCACGGCGAGCCGCGACGTCCTCAGGGCTGGAGAGCTCCTTGAGGCCCTCGACGGCAGCCTTGATGATGTTAAGGCCGTTGTCGGTACCGAGGGACTTGGACAGGACGTTCTTGATGCCAGCAAGCTCGAAGAGGGGACGCACAGCGCCGCCGGCGATAACGCCGGTACCCTCGACAGCGGGCTTGATGATGATGCGGCCGGCACCAAAGTGGCCGAGAACCTCGTGCGGAATGGTGCCCTGCTCGGTCACCGGCACGTGGAACATGTTCTTCTTGGCATCGAGAGACGCCTTGGAGATGGCCATGGGCACCTCAGCGGACTTGCCCATGCCAACGCCGACGTTGCCCTTGCCGTCGCCAACGACGACGAGAGCGACGAGGCTCATGCGACGACCACCCTTGACGGTCTTCGACACGCGGTTGATGTAAACGACGCGCTCCTCGAACTCGGAGGCCTCGCGCTGCTGCTTCTGATTACGAGCCATGTGCTACATACCTCCTAGAACTCGAGACCGGCGGCACGAGCACCGTCGGCGAGGGCCTTGACGCGGCCATGGTAGATACGGCCACCACGATCGAAAGCGACCTTGGTGATGCCGGCCTCGATGGCACGCTTGCCAACGAGCTGACCGACCTTCTCCGCAGCCTCCTTGTTCGAGGTGTGGGTGCCCTTGAACTCGGCCTCGAGAGTCGAGGCAGAGACGAGCGTCAGGCTGGAGCCCTTGCTGTCGTCGATGATCTGGGCATAGATGTTGGCGTTAGTACGGGTCACGCGAAGACGCGGACGCTCGGCGGTACCCGAGACCTTGCCGCGAACACGACGCTGACGACGCTTGAGGCCTTCCAGCTTCGCCTTATGCTTGTTCATACGTAAACTCCTAAAAAGGTTGATCTTGCCAGCACCTAACGGGGTGCTGGTCTTATGCGAGTGAGTCGGTTACGACTACTTGGCGGCCTTACCCAGCTTGCGGCGGATGTGCTCGCCAACATAGTGGATACCCTTGCCCTTGTAAGGCTCGGGAGGACGATGGCCGCGGATCTCAGCGGCGATCTGACCGACCTGCTGCTTGTTGATACCCTTGACGTTCACGTGGGTGTTGTCGGGAACCTCGAAGGTGATGCCCTCGGGAGCCTCGACGATCACGGGGTGCGAGAAGCCCAGGGAGAACTCGAGGTTCTTGCCCTTCTGCTGCACGCGGTAACCGACGCCGGCGAGCTCGAGCTTCTTCTCGAAGCCCTCGGAAACGCCAACAACCATGTTGTGGATGAGGGCGCGGGTGAGGCCGTGGCGGGCACGGGTCTCACGCTCGTCGTCGGGACGGGAAACGGTGAGGACGTTGTCCTCGACGTTGATAGCGAGCTTCTCAAAGACATCGAGCTCGAGCTGGCCCTTGGGGCCCTTGACGACAACGTTGTTGCCGTTGACTGCCACTTCGACTCCGGCGGGAATCTGGACAGGCTTATTACCGATACGAGACACGGTGATCTCCTTTCCTTCTACCTACCGAGCGAATTACCAGACGTAAGCGATGATCTCGCCGCCGACGTTGTGCTTGCGAGCATCGCGGTCGGTCATGACGCCATGGCTGGTGGAAATAATGGCGGTACCAAGGCCACCGCGGACGCGGGGCATGTCGGCAACGCCGGTGTACTTACGCAGGCCCGGCTTGGAAATGCGGCGGATGCCGTTGATGACCTTAGCCTTCTTGGGACCATACTTAAGCGTGATGTGCAGAGTCTTCTGGGGAACGGTGTCCTCGACATCGTAGCCCTCGATGTAGCCCTCCTCGTGCAGAACACGAGCGATCTCGACGAGCTTCTTGCTGCTCGGCATGGAGACCGTGGCCTTGTTCACAGAGTTAGCGTTACGGATGCGCGTAAGCATATCTGCGATCGGGTCTGTAAGGTTCATACAGATTCTCCTTCGTTCTTGATGAACACGTGCTCTTGGTTCTTCGCCGCCCTTAACGGCAAAGCCTATTTAGCGCGTTTTCCCTGTTCCAAACTGATGCTTGAAACGCTGGTAGTGACTTACCAGCTGGCCTTCTTAACGCCGGGAAGCTCGCCCTTGAGTGCAAGCTCGCGGAAGCAGACACGGCACAGGCCGAACTTGCGGTACACAGAGTGCGGACGGCCGCAGCGCTGGCAGCGCGTGTACTCACGAGTAGAGAACTTCTGCTTGCGATTGCACTTGACGATCATCGATGTCTTAGCCACTTATATCCTCCTCACATAGAGTATTGTTCGCCCCAAGCGCCGCCCCCTTGTGGGAACGGCGCTTATAGGGCAGGTGAACCTATTTCTTGAACGGGAAACCGAAGGCGTCCAGAAGGGCCTTGGCCTCCTCATCGGTGTTGGCGGTGGTCACGAAAGTGATGTCCATACCACGCTGGTGATCGACGGAGTCGAAGTCGATCTCGGGGAAGATGAGCTGCTCGGTGACGCCCATGGAGAAGTTACCACGGCCGTCGAAGCTCTTGGGGGAGATGCCGCGGAAGTCGCGGATACGGGGGATCGCGACGGAGGTCAGACGATCGAAGAACTCCCACATACGGTCGCCACGCAGGGTAACCTTGCAGCCGATCGGCATACCAGCGCGCAGGCGGAAGGTAGCGATGGACTTGCGGGCACGGGTGATCATCGGCTGCTGGCCGGTGATGGCGCGCAGGTCGCGCACGGCACCGTCGATGGCCTTGGAATCGGTAGCGGCCTCGCCGACACCCATGTTCACGACGATCTTCTCAAACTTGGGGATCATCATGACGTTCTCGTACTGGAACTTTTCCTGAAGCTGGTGCTTGACCTCGTTGTTGTACTTGGTCTTCAGACGCGGCACATACTTCTCTTCTGCCATTGTTCACTCCTTCTTGGGGTTTTAAGCACGGGGCGTGGCCACGATGGGTTGTCCTCGTGCCTCCTGGCTGCATCCGCGCCGCTCATGGCATTTCGCGGTTTGGACTCGACGCAGCAGGAGCCGACAAAACAATCGGTACTATACGCGCATCGGGAGCGTATTTCCAGAAAAACCTCGTCTGCCTGCACAACTCCACAACTCCCCCGCACATATGTGTCCTAGGGGACCGAAATGGCAGTTGCGGTGAAATAGGGACTGTTTGACGGCTTAACTGGCTTAAACAGTCCGTATTTCACCGCAACTTATTGATGGGGATGCGATTAGCGCTTGCGGGGGACGAGCTTGGTGCGGCGCAGGTGGATCATCTCGGCGGCGATGGAGATGGCGATCTCCTCGGGATCCTCCGCCTCGATGGCAACGCCGATCGGCAGGTGCAACCCGTCGATCTGTTCCTGCGTAAAGCCCTCCTGCTCCAAACGGGCCCGCACAAAGGCCGTCTTGCGACGCGAGCCAAGGCAACCCAGATAGACAGGCTTGGCACGCATAGCCTGAATCACCACGTCAATATCGGACTTGTGGCCTGCTGTGGCCACGACCACCAAGTCGCGCGGGCCGATGGGGCACAGCTCATCCAGGTTCTTGTAGTCGACCAGACGACGGTCGAAGACGCCGGGCACCCATTCGGGCGTCAACGTGCCGGGGCGATCGTCGCAGGCCACGACGGCAAAGCCCGCCGCCGTCAGCACCCGCGCCGTCGCAGCGCCCACGTGTCCGCAGCCAAAGATATAGGTAAGGCCCTCGGGGCAGAGCGTCTCGATGTGCGCGGGAGGAATCTCGGAGGCGACGTTGGTGTGGGTGACCTTGCTCCCCTCCTCCACCAGCGAAAGCTCGGGGCAGCCCACAATGGTGCGGCGCGACTTCTCGCCATGGTATTCGGCAGCGTCGCTTTCGAGCGCGCTTGCGATAAACGGCTCAAAGTCGATGACGAAGTCGCCGATGCGTCGATACGCCAAGACGTCGGCAACCGACTGGAACAACGGCGCCTTGGTCGCGTCCAGGTGCAGATAGCACAGGCAGATGGCTCCGCCGCAGATCATGCCGGTATCGGAGTTCTCGCCGCCCATGGTGTAACGAACCAGGCGCGATCGCCCCGCTGCCAGCAGCTCGCGGGCCTCGCCCAGCGCAAAGAGCTCGATTTTGCCGCCGCCGATGGTGCCCGCCTGGCTACCGTCGGCAAAGACAGCCATCCAGGCGCCCACGCCGCGCGGCGACGACCCCGCCGTGCCGGCCACGACCACCAACTCGCACGTCTTACCAGCCTTCAGAGCGCCAAGCGCGGCATTCACCACATCGAGCTTTTCCATTGCAATTTCCTATCCCTGGAATACACCGGAGAGCATGGCGAGCGCCTCGAGCACGCCGCCGCCGACCGACGTCGCCTTGTCCGAAATATAGTTGATGTAGCTGGCGTCACCGCGCGGGTCGACATCGGCGCACTTAAAGCCCTCGGTGACCTGGACGCCATCTGCCAAAAGGCCGCGCAGGCAGCCGTCAATCTGCGTGACCATGGGAGTATCACCCGCATACCCGATCACGTCGCCGGCGCTCACGATGTCGCCGATCGCATGGTCGGACCTAAACACGCCGGCGGCAGGGCTATGGATTACACGCTCCTTGCCGTATCCGCCGATGATACCCGGCACGCCCGTATTGGGCTGGGGCGAGCCCTGGGTAATCACGCGGCCCAAAAAATGCCCGCGCATAGTCTCGACCACGGCATCGCAATCGACCGGTGCGGTAAAGCCCGGCCCTACCGCGATGACGGCAGGAGCCATGTCGCGCGTGGTGTCCAGATTGCGCTTGGCCAGAATCGCGTCTACCACGGCCGCGGGCCTAAGTTCACCGAGCATCTGTGCCTGGGGGTCCACCACCACGGCGACATCCCCCGCCTCGGTAATCTCAAGCGCCTCGGCCGGCGTCTGTGCCAAGCGGGCGCGAATGCCCTCGACCTCGACCTCGCCCAAGCGAATGGCCTCGCAAAAACTGATCGTGCGACGGATGCACGTGGGGACCGCGATATCGGCCATAACGACCGACACGCCGGCGCGCACCAAGCGAGCGGCGACACCCGTGGCGATATCGCCGGCGCCGCGAACATAAACGAGCATTCCCGGGGCACCTCCCTGTGCTACGGTTTGAGCAGAGCAAAAGCGGTTCGACCGCTACTCTGATGATTATTTATTATCACAGTATTATACGGCGGTGAACAGATGGAAACGGTTAGCGGCAATCTTGCCTCGGCGCTCAGGGTCGAGCCGGGCATTACCGCGATTATCGGCAGCGGCGGCAAGTCGACGTTGCTCAAAACGCTGGGTCTTGAGCTCATGCGCGCTGGCGGCCGCGTGCTCCTCTGCACCACCACGCATATGCTTCCCGTTGCCGGCGTGCCATGGGACGGGTCGAATCGTCGCCTGGACGCCGCGCCTTGGAAGCCAGGTGCCCCACACGCCCCAGGCTGCACCTGCGAGGCCTGCGCGGGGCTTGCACGCGGAGGCATCTGCCAGGCAGGCATCTTGGACCCGGAGACAGGCAAGCTCTCCGCCCCCGCCGAGCCACTCGGCGAGCTGGCACAGCGCTTTGACTATGTGTTGGCCGAGGCAGACGGTAGCAAGCGACTCCCGCTCAAGGCGCATGCCGCCTGGGAGCCGGTAATTCCCGCCGCCACGGCAAACGTTGTCTGGGTCGTCGGCGCCTCGGGACTGGGCAAACCCGTCGCCGAGGTTGTCCACCGCCCCGAGCTCTTTTGCGAGCGTTGCGGCTGCGAGCTCACCGACATCGCCACGCCCGAGCGCGTCGCCCGGGTGCTCAATGCCGAGATGCAGGCGCTGGAACTCAGCACCGCACGCGTCATGCTCAACCAACTCGACACGCTCAGCGACCCCATGATGGCCGACCGCTTCGAGGCAGCTCTCGACCACCCCGTCGTCGCCAGCAGCCTCAAGTAGCCGGCCCCATCTCCTCAGTTGCGGTGAAATACGGACTGTTTGGCCGCCCGACGGCCGCAAACAGTCCGTATTTCACCGCAACTGAGGAGGGGACACGGCATCTTTGCTGCTAGCGGGGGACGTAGCGGCCGGGCTGGGCTCCGGTGGGCTCGCCGTCGCGTGCCGCCAGCACGCCGTTCACAAACACGGCCTTGGCGCGGCCATGTGCCTCAAAGCCCTCGAGCGGCGTGTAGTCCACGGCCTGATGCTGTGTCGCGGCGCTGATCGTCCAACGCGCGCAAGGATCCCACACGCACACGTCGGCATCGGCACCCTCGGCAAGACAGCCCTTGCGCGGGTACATGCCAAACACGCGCGCCGGGTTCTCGCTCATCAAGCGGCAGAGGTCCTCGGGTCCCAGCTGTCCCTCAAAGCTCGTGGCAATCGCGACGGGACGATGCTCCACGCCGGGCCCGCCGTTGGGAATCGCGCGGAAATCGTCGCGCCCGCGGTCCTTTTGCCCGTGCAGGTTAAAGCTGCAATGATCGGTCGCAATCGTATCGATCTCGCCGGCCACAAGCGCCTCGCGCAGTGCCGCACGGTCACCGGCATGGCGTAGCGGCGGGCTCATCACGTACTTGGCGCCCGCAAAGCCGTCCTCGCCCTGCTCCAGATAGCAGGTGTCGTCAAGCATCAGATATTGGGGGCAGGTCTCGACATAGATATTCTTCTGCCCGCGCGCTTTGGCAGCACGAATGGCCCCGAGCCCCAACTTGGTCGAAAGGTGCACCACGTTGACTGGGGCGTCGCCGGCCAGGTGCGCCAGATACAGCAGGCGGCTCACGGCTTCGGCCTCACACACGTCCGGGCGGCTGAGCGCATGCCCCTCGGGCCCATGAATCCCCTGCTCGTACACGCGCTTCTGCAGCTCATTCACCAGCGTACCGTTCTCGCAATGCACGCACAGTATGCCGCCAATACGCTTGAGCTCCTCGAGCACCTCGAGCGTCTCGGCATCGTCCAGGCGCAAATGATCGTAGGCAAAGTAGGTCTTAAACGACGATACGCCCGCCTCGCGCATAGCCGAAAGATCGGCGCGGTTGCGTTCATTCCACTCGGCGAGTGCCATATGAAAGGCGTAGTTGGCCGTGCAGGTTCCGTCGGCACGGCGATGCCACTCGGCCAAGGCATCGGGCATGGTCACGCCGCGATCAGCCGTCGCGTAGTCCACGATGGTCGTCGTACCGCCGCAGGCAGCCGCACGCGTGCCGGTTTCAAAGCTATCGGCTGTCCAATCCATGCCAGTCCAGCACTGCATGTGCGTGTGGCCGTCGATAAAGCCGGGAAACACCCAGCAGCCCGCGGCGTCCTCGACGGTATCGCCCTCGGCCGGCTCAATCGCCGCGGCAATCCGCACAATCTTGTCGCCCTCCATGGCAAGATCGGCGCGGCGAAGCCCCTGGGGCGTCACGAGCGCGCCGTTTTTGATGATGATCATGTTGCTCCTTATTGATTAATACAGTTGGCCACGCGATCAAAATACGAGCAGGCCGCGATATGCTCCGTTATGCGTCGCTGTCCCTCTGCGGTATCGACATCCCACAGCTCGTAGGCACGCGCCTCGACCAGCACCACGTCGGTACGGTCCTTGAGAATCGAGCCCCCGCCGTCCTTGCCCTCAAGACGCATGAGTGCATCGAATAGTTCCGCCGGAAAGAGCACCGGGCTCGAAGGCTCACCGTTGCACGCCAAGCGCACCGGATGTTTGCGGCCACGCTCGTCAAACGCGCGAACCATGGCCTCAAAAGAGTCCGTGCTCACAAGCGGCTGGTCGCCCGGCAAAAAGAGGCAACCTTTCCAGTTGCGTTCGACTCCCCACGAAAGGCCCGCACGGACGCTTTCGCTGCGCAGCTCGCCATCGTGCAGAACGCACAGGCAATGCTTGTCCTCGCAAATCTGAGCGACCTCGGGCCAACGCGTCGAAACCACGACGTCAAAGCCCCGGGGAACCGAATCGATGGCCCGGGCAATCAGCGGCTCGCCATAGATATCGGCAAGCATCTTGTTAGAGCCAAACCGCTTGCCCTCGCCCGAAGCCATAATGACGCATCCAAGTCTCATGGTGATACCTCCCCCGAAACCATCGTACCCATAACTCGCGCCGCGGGCATCCACATCGAAAGCGCTTATCCCGCACGCCCGCGATGCAAAAAAGGGCACCCCGCCGGTTGGCAGAGCGCCCCCTTTACATGGCTTACCTCAACCCGGCTTTAGGCCTGGAGCCAACGGGCGGTGTTGCGCTCGTCGAGGGCCTTGAGGGTAGCGGCGGGATCGGCAACCTTCTGCAGGAACATCATGGCAGCGATGGCGTACGGCTTGTAGCTGGCCTCCTTGTACATGCCCACGCGGTGCATGTCGAAGACGTCGGCGTTAACCTCGCCGTGCTCACAGGAAACACCGGAGATGTCGGCGGGCAGCGGGTGCATAAAGATGGTGTCTTGGCCGTTGGCAGTCTTCTCCATGAGCTCGGTCGTGGAGCACCAGTCCTGATGGGTGGCGTTCTGGGCGAGCAGCTCCTTCTCGAGCGCTGCGATGCCGGCGTCGTCGCCCTCGGCGTACAGGTTGGTGCGCTTCTCCATGGCGGCAAACGGAGCCCAGCTCTTGGGGATCACGATGTCGGCGCCCTCGAAGGCCTCGGCCATGGTGTTGACCTGCTTAAAGGTGGTGCCGGACTCGGCGGCGTAGCCCTTGGCGCGCTCGACGACCTCGGGCATGAGGTCATAGCCCTCGGGGTGAGCCAGGGTGACGTCCATGCCAAAGCGGGGCAGCAGGCTGATCAGCGACTGCGGGCAGGACAGCGGCTTGCCGTAAGAGGGCGAATAGGCCCAGGTGACGGCAACCTTCTTGCCCTTGAGGTTCTCGAGGCCGCCAAACTCGTTGATGAGGTAGAGCATGTCGGCAGAGGACTGCGTGGGGTGGTCGGAATCGGACTGCAGGGAGATGAGCGTGGGACGGTGATCCAGAACGCCGTCCTCGTAGGCCTGCTGCACGGACTCAGAGACCTCGGCCATGTAGGCGTCGCCCTTGCCGATGTACATGTCATCGCGGATGCCGATGACGTCGGCCATGAAGGAGATCATGGTAGCGGTCTCGCGGACGGTCTCGCCGTGAGCGATCTGGGACTTCTTCTCGTCCAGGTCCTGCAGCTCAAGGCCGAGCAGGTTGGCGGCCTTAGAGAAGGAGAAGCGCGTACGGGTGGAGTTGTCGCGGAACAGGGAGACGGCCAGACCCGAGTCGAAGATCTTGGACGAGACGTTGTTCTCGCGCAGCTCGCGCAGGGCGTCGGCGACGATGTAGAGAGCCTTGAGCTCATCGGTAGTCTTGTCCCAGGTGTGCAGGAAGTCGCTGCCGTACATACCCTTAAAATCGAGGCCGTTCAGCTGCTCGACGAGCTCGGTAAACTTAGCGTCCATGGAAATGTCCTTTCTAAAGATGAAACGATCGCAATGAGTTGATGCGCTCCGGCATGCGCGTGTGGCTAGAACATGCAGAGCACCATGACGAGGACCCGCTACCGTTGAGGAAGCATGGGAGATAACGGCCGCGGGCCCCAAGTCAACAGGGGGTGCCGGGGACACGAGCGGCCCCCGGCTCAACAAAATCGAGGAGTGGGACTAATCGATCTTGTTGTTGGTCAGACCGGCGCGGAACACGGTGGCGTCGCCATCGGCCTGGCTCGGATCGTAGAGGTTCAGGGCAGCCACATACATGGCGGCAGCGGTGACCAGGTCGTCCTTGTAGGTGACCTCGTTGGGAGCGTGAGCCTGAGACTCGGCACCCGGGCCAAAGCCCACGCAGGGGATGCCGTAGCGGCCCTGGATGGAAACGCAGTTCGTGGAGAAGGTCCACTTGTCGCACAGCGGGCGACCGGTGCGCTTGTCCATGCTGGGCTCGCAGCCGATGCGCTCGTCACCGAACATGGCCTTGTGGGCGTCGACGAGGGCCTTGACGTGCGGAGCAGTCTCCTTGTTGATCCACGTGGGGAAGTAAGCCTCGGTCTCGTAGACCTCGCCGGTCCAGGACGGACGGTCGTACATGTACATGGAGACCTTCACGTCGTCGCCATACTTCTTGGCGGCCGGTAGGTTGCGGATCTCGTCCAGGCAGGACTCCCAGGTCTCGCCGGCGGTCATGCGACGGTCGATGGAGATGGCGCAGGAATCAGCCACGGCGCAACGGCTGGGGCTGGTGTAGAAGATCTGGCTGACGGTGCAGGTGCCGCGGCCTAGGAAGCGGGCATCCTCGAAGTGCTCGGGGTTGTACTTGGGGTCGAGCATCTTGACGAGGCCCTTGATGTCGGTCGACTCGTCGCAGCCGTTGTTGTTGAGGGCGCGGACGTCGGCGATGATGTCGGCCATCTTGTAGATGGCGTTGTCGCCGCGGTCGGGAGCGGAGCCGTGGCAGGAGGTGCCGTGAACGTCGACGCGGATCTCCATGCGGCCGCGGTGACCGCGATAGATGCCGCCGTCGGTGGGCTCGGTGGAAATGACGAACTCGGGCTTAATGCCGTCCTTGTTGTAGATGTACTGCCAGCACATGCCGTCGCAGTCCTCTTCCTGGACGGTGCCGACGACCATGATCTTGTAGCCCTCGGGGATGAGGCCCATGTCCTTCATCATCTTGGCAGCGTAGGTAGCGGAAGCCATGCCACCCTCCTGGTCGGAGCCGCCGCGGCCGTAGATGATCTCGTCGGTCTCGTAGCCCTCGTAGGGATCGGCATCCCAGTTCTCGATGTTGCCGATGCCGACGGTGTCGATGTGGGAGTCGATGGCGATGATCTTGTCGCCCTCGCCCATAAAGCCCATGACGTTGCCCAGGCCGTCGACCTTGACCTCGTCATAGCCAAGGCTCTCCATCTCGGCCTTGATGCAAGCGACAACCTCACCCTCCTCGCAGGACTCAGAGGGATGGGAGATCATAGCGCGCAGAAAGCGAGTCATATCAGCACGATGGGACTCAGCAGCAGCCTTGATTGCGTCGAAATCGAGTTCTTTAGCCATTGTTCATAACCTTTCAAACGAAGGAATCTACCTGTGAGGTGGCGGAGCGATACCTATTTACTCCGCCCCAACGATTAGCAAGTGGGATATTCGCCTTCCCAAACAATGCGGCGATACTGGTCGGGATCCGTATCGCCCTCGGTGGAGAAGCAGAGCACAGAGCTCGTCTTGTCCAGGCCGATGAGTTCCTTGAGCTCGGCGTACTCGGGATCGAGCATGAGAGTCTCGACCAGGCCGGTGGTCACAGCGCCGGACTCGCCGGAGATGACGCGCGGGTCGCCCTTCTCGGGAGCGCCCAGGGTGCGCATGCCGCGAGCGGTGACCCAGTCGGGGCAGGACACGAAGGCGGTGGTGTGGTTGCGCAGGATATCCCAGCCCAGAATGTTGGGCTCGCCGCAGCACAGGCCGGCCATGATGGAGGGCATGTCGCCGTCCACGATGCGCGGGTCGCCGTCGCCGGCGGCAGCACCCTTGTACAGGCAGGCGGCAGGTGCGCACTCGACCACGACGAAGGTGGGCGGGTTATCGGGATACAGGTTGGTGAAGTAGCCCACCACGGCGCCAGCGAGCGAACCCACGCCAGCCTGGACAAACACGTGCGTCGGGCGGTTGATGGCCATCTCACGCAGCTGCTCGGCAGCCTCGGAGGCCATGGTGCCGTAACCCTCCATGATCCAGGACGGGATCTTCTCGTAGCCCTCCCAGGCGGTGTCCTGAACGATGACGCCGCGCTCGCAGGCGTCGGCCTCGGCGGCGGCCATGCGCACGCACTCGTCGTAGTTGACCTCTTCGATGGTCACCGTGGCGCCCTCGGCGGCAATGTTATCGAAGCGGGGCTTGGTGGAACCCTTGGGCATGTGCACGACAGCCTTCTGGCCCAGCTTGTTGGCAGCCCATGCCACGCCGCGGCCATGGTTGCCGTCGGTGGCGGTAAAGAAGGTAGCCTGGCCAAAGTCCTCGGCCAGCTGATCGGAGGTCAGGTAATCGAAGGTGCAGTCGGCAACGTCCTTGCCGGTCTCGTCGGCAATGTAGTTGGCCATGGCAAACGAGCCGCCCAGGACCTTAAAGGCGTTGAGGCCAAAGCGATAGCTCTCGTCCTTAACGCACAGGTTGGACAGGCCCAGACGCGCGGCCTGGCCGTCCAGGCGGGCAAGCGGAGTGACGGTGTACTGGGGGAACGACTGGTGGAAGGCGCGGGCCTTCTTCACGTGGTCGAGACTCATGATTCCCAAGTGCTTGTCATCGCTCTTGGGCATCGTGTTGCTCGCCCACTGGATCTTATCGGCCATACGGTGAACTCCTTAAGTTCTCTCTTGCCGGCCCCCGCATACGCGTTTCAGCCCGATCCCATTCACACGGCTGAACTTTTATGTGGATGCCAAACAAAAAGTTTGTTAGTAATGTTCTATCACACTTTTTGATTGGCATACCTAACGAATTGTTTGTTGCCGTAATCGGTACTTTTTCGCCGCCGAACGGTCACACAACGCAGCGACGCTTTCGTTATTTGCGAACAGGTGTGGTTTATGGCACAGTGAGCCCAAACTAATTTTTAGGAAGGTACCCATGACCCCCGCACAGATTGAGTTTTACAAGCGCCTCGCACACGGCCTGGCGCTCCAATTTGGCCCCAACTGCGAAGTCGTCGTCCACGATCTGGAGACCGAGGACGTAGACCACTCCATCGTAGTGATCGAAAACGGCCACGTCAGCGGGCGCAAACTGGGTGACGGCCCCAGCCATATCGTGTTTGAGTCCATGCACGAGGGCGCCACCGATGTACACGACCGCGAGCCGTACCTCACTAAAACCACCGACGGCAAGCTGCTCAAATCGTCGACGATCTTTATCCGCAACGACGAGGGCAAGCCCGTCGGCATTTTGGGCATCAACTTTGACATTACGCTTATGAAGGCTTTTGAGCGTTCGCTCGACGCCTTTACCGGCACCGGCGGCACGGGCTATACCGAACCCGAGCCCATTACCAAGAACATCGGCGACCTGCTCGAAGACCTGCTGCACGAGTGCGAGCAGTTTGTGGGCAAGCCCGCGGCACTCATGACCAAAGACGAGCGCATTCGTGCCATTGGCTACCTTGACCGTCGCGGCGCCTTCCTCATTTCCAAGTCGAGCGAGCGCGCCTGCGAGTTCTTTGGCATCTCCAAGTACAGCTTCTATAGCTACCTCAATGAGGCCAAGGCGGCGGCCGGCGACAAGTAGGCGCTCGCCTGGATTACCCTCCCCTTTTGGGCGCGAGTTCTGGAAAGCACGAATCCAAGACCGAGCCGCTTGGGAAGTTCCATATAATCGATGTCATTAGCATTTCGAAAGGATGGAACAGAATGGCGTTGAGCAAGGCATCATGCACCGGTCGCGGATTGATTCCGGCAATTGGTGGACATGTGCACCGCATGTTCGATGAGAGTGAAGACGACCTGTTTTCGCTGAGCCTTGACGACGTGATGAATGACCGCCCGTGGACCGCCGACGAACTCATGGGCGGCGGGGCTCGCCCGTCAAACCCCAATCCCGCACTTGCGCCTAAGACCGCATCTGCGCCGACTCCTGCGCAG
>UROO01000013.1 GCA_900549555.1 uncultured Collinsella sp.
ACCTTGGGCAGCGGCGACTTCGAGAGCGATTTCCTTCCGCTTGGCTACGACGGCGAGACCATTTTGAATCTTGAATTCGATAACGGCGATAAGTCTGCTACGTATCGTTTTGAGGTCGGTTCGGGCGACATGTCGTTTGATCCGGAGTGACATGCGGTTTTCGGAGATCGGTACATATAGGCATGCTCTTTGATGGAGGCGCCGGAGCCGTGACGGGCTTCGGCGCCTTTGCCTTTACAATGGGGACATGGAACAGATTATCTTGAACATACTCGATGCCCTGCGTCGCGGCGAGACCGTGGACGACAAGGCGCTCGTCAAACTGATACATGCCGAGGCGCGCCGCGAGGGTGCCGACAAGCGTGATCTGGCCAAGCGCCGTCTGCTGCCGTTCTACCAGCGGGTAAAACGTGAGGAGCCGGCTCGTTGGACAGCGTGGAATGTCGATGCCGAGCTGGAGCGTCAACTGCTGCAGGTGCTGCGTATGAAGCCGCGCCGAACGGCCTCGGGCGTGGCGACCATTACCGTCATTACCAAGCCCTGGCCGTGCTCGGGCGATTGCCTGTTTTGCCCCAACGATCTGCGCATGCCCAAAAGTTATCTGCACGCCGAGCCGGCGTGCGCCCGTGCAGAGCAAAATTGCTTTGACCCGTATCTGCAGGTGAGCGCTCGTCTGACCGCGCTTTCGCAGATGGGGCATGCGACCGACAAGATAGAGCTCATCGTGCTCGGCGGTACCTGGAGCGACTATCCGCAAGGGTATCAGACGTGGTTTATGTCGGAGCTCTTCCGCGCGCTCAATGACGATGCCGTGGCTGGTGTGGCGGCTAACCCCATGTTGGCGCGTCCGGGCATCAGTCGTGCCGAGGCGGGGCGTCTGCTCGATGACGCTCCCGCCGATGCCCTGCCGCCTGTGGTAGCAGAGCGCCGCGCGCGCTATCGGGCCGCCGGCATTGCGACAGACGAGGTCGAGCTTGCTGCCGGCGTTGCCGACGAGCAGGGGCGTGTGGATGCTGCCGTGGGCGGCTATAACCGCGCAGTGCGTCGTCTGTACGGCCCCGGTACGCCATGGGGCGAGGCTGCCGAGTGGCAGACGGCAACGATGGAGGAGCTTGAGCGTCAGCAGCGCATCAACGAGACGGCGAAGCATCGCGTGGTGGGGCTCGTTATCGAGACGCGCCCCGATGCCGTAACGCCGCAGACCCTCACGCTTATCCGCCGCCTGGGCTGCACCAAGATTCAGATGGGCATCCAGAGCCTCGACCAGCACCTGCTCGATATCAACGAGCGTCGCATTTCGGTGGCGCAGATCGAGCGGGCGTTTTCGCTTGCGCGCCTGTTTGGCTTTAAGATCCATGCGCATTTTATGCTCAACTTGCTGGGCGCCACGCCCGAGGGGGACAAGCGCGACTACGAGCGCTTTATGACCGAGGGGGCCTTTATGCCCGACGAGGTCAAGGTCTACCCGTGTGCGCTCATCGAGGGCTCGCGTCTGGTGGGTTGCTATGAACGTGGCGAGTGGCGTCCCTATACCGAGGAAGAGCTGCTCGATGTGTTAGCCGACGACATCGTGGTGACGCCGGCGTTCTGCCGCATCAGTCGCATGATCCGCGACTTTAGTTCCGACGACATCATGGTGGGCAACAAGAAACCCAACCTGCGCCAGCTCGTTGAGAACCGCCTGGCTGCTCGGGGGAAAGGCGCGACGGTGCGCGAGATTCGCTATCGCGAGATTAGCACGGCGGGCGCCGACTTGCATGAGCTGACCCTTGACGAGGAAGTGGCGTACGAGACGCCGGTGACGCGCGAGCGTTTTTTGCAGTGGATGACGCCGCAGGGCAAAATCGCGGGCTTTTTGCGGTTGTCGCTGCCCGACCATTCGTTTGTTGCCGCACATGCGGACGAGTTGCCGACGACGCCGGACGAGGCGATGATTCGCGAGGTGCACGTGTATGGCATGGCGGCGCGCGTGGGCGACCAGGGCCAGGCGGCGCAGCATCACGGGCTGGGGCGTTTGCTCGTAGAGCGTGCGTGCGAGATTGCCCGGGATGCGGGTTATGCGCGTATCAACGTGATTAGCGCGATTGGCACACGCGAGTACTATCGCCATCTTGGATTTTATGACCATGGCCTTTATCTGCAAAAGGAGCTCTAGATGAACAAGCCGAGTGTTTCCGCTGGCGTCGTCGCTGGCGTTGCCCTGGGAGCCGCGGCGCTGGGCGCAGCTGCCGTCGCTGTTCGTGCTGCCTGCCTGCAGGTCGCGCGAACCCGCAATGGGCTGGCGCTTGTGAAACGCGTGCACGATGAGGGCGGCGATGAGATTCGCGTGTTGGTGCAAGGCGGCGTCTACCAAAGCGCAAGCTACGTTGGCGAGCGTTGGGCGGAGCCCGTCTTTGCGTACTATCGCGCATTTGACGATGTGTTCGAGGCCGAAGACGCAATGCGTGATGCTTACGGGCATGGTATCGACCGCATACTTATGCTGGGTGGCGGCGGGTTTGCCTATCCCAAGTTCGCACTGATGTCGCACGAGGGCTTGCGCATGGACGTTATCGAGTATGACGGAGAGATTACGCGCCTAGCGCGCCGCTGGTTCTACCTGGACGAGCTGGAGCGCGCAGTGGGCGACCGCTTGCGGGTGATTACCGCTGAGGCTCGCTCGTATCTGGGCGTGACGAGCGTGGGTCATCGTCGCTACGACGTGGTCGTGAGCGATTGCTTTGGCGGTGCCGAGCCCGTTCGCGAGCTGGCGACGGTTGAGGCATTGCGTTTGGTGCGGGGCAGCCTAAATGTCGGTGGCGTCTACGTTGCCAATATCGTGAGTGCAAACGAGGGGAGCGATGTGACGTTCCTGCGCGACTGTGCCGCCACGGCGCTTGAGGTGTTCGACCATGCTTGGGTGGTCCCATGTGGCGATGCAGAGTTCGGCGGCGAGGAGAATTATCTGCTCATCGCCAGCGACGGCGACTACGCCTTTGCCGAAGCTGTGCCCTTCGACACCGACTTCCTCGGTACCGCCCTCCACGACTAGCATTGGGAGTAGTCAATTTGTGACGGGCTCTATGGTTTTGTCAATCATACGCTTCATCTATTTTCAGCATGACGCATCTGGACGGCCGGCGCCAACGCGCCTCATCTTCGGTTGATTCCGCCGCCCGCTAGGCCAAAATTGTCATCGGAAGTATCAAATGAACAAGCAAGCCACTACGCAACTGCACGTCTATTCCGCCTTTTTCGTTCTCGCGGGATTTGTTTTAAATCGGGGAGTGTTTCTACTTTTCCTTGCGGAGAAAGGAATGTCTGTCACGGAAATCGCGCTTTATCAAGCCCTGTTTAACATTGCAACGGTCGTCCTCGAGCTGCCAACAGGGCTGATAGGCGATTTCTTTGGAAAGAAGTTCTCGATTCAAGTGGGCGTGCTGCTGCTTTTCTTCCATACGGCTGGCATGCTGTTGCTCTCAGGCCCCTTTCTCGTCGCGCTTTCCCTTGTTGAGGCACTCGCCTACTCCCTTCAATCGGGATCCGAACAAGCACTTTTATATGAAATTGCCCGAAATGCCGGTCAAGGAGAGCGCTTCCTCACCATCAACGCTCGGCTGCTTGCCGCGCAATCAATCGCGACGGGAGTGGCAATCGTACTTGGATCATTCATTGCCCAAGTATCTTGGAGTGCCCTCTACGTATGCGTTTCCGTTTTCTATCTCCTGCAGCTTTTCCTTCTGTATCCCATTGAGAGGATGGAAACGACCCATTCCAAAAACTCTGGGGAGGAAAGGTTTGACGTAGCCAAGGTCTTCAGACGCGAAACCTGGTGCATTGGAGAATCCGCTTTTGCGGTGTTGCTTCTTCTAATCGGCACAAGCATGCTCGATGGATTCTATGGGAGTTATTACAACTTGAATCAGTTGGTATTCGACGCATTTGATGCTCCCGTCTCCATAATAGGAATCTTTTTCGGTGCATCCTATGCAGTAAATGCGACGGCCTACATTGCAGCAGATTTCTTCTCATCGCGTTTCGGGAAAAGAAATACCATGCTCGGCTCGATGCTAATCGAGGCCGGTCTTTTCATGATTCTTCCGTGGTTCGCTTCAAATCCGCTGTGTTTGTTTGGCCTTAGCATGGTGCTTTGTTTTCTCCCAGAAGTGGTGTACATCACTTCGGAAAACTTAATCCAAGACGCGATAGCGGACGATCTCCGCGCGACGATCCTTTCCGTCGCGTCTCTGGTAAGGGCTCTCTTTTCTGCAATGTTTTTCTCCATATTTGGATATGTGTTGGGGTTATATCCCATTCAGATAGCGCTCGGTGTTATTGGCGCAATCGCGATAGCAATTACCGCCGTTGTTTCTTTAAAAATGGTAGGAATACATGTCTCCAAGAATTGATATATCGATTGACGAGCTGCCAGAAGTTTCGAGCCTTCTTGATGGCTGCGGGTGTATGCGTTAACTTTGAATCGGTGGGCCTTAATGCCGAGGAGCATCAGCGTTTTATCGATGCTGGCGGAATAGACTGGTTAACAAGCCCCGTGCCGAAAAGACTGGTTTTATGTGTGGTCGCGCCAGCTGCGGACGCGCTGCTTCATGCCCTCTATGTCGAGCACGCCTTCGGCAAAACCCTTGCGCACGAGCTCTTCGGGAACAAACTCGTCGTAGCGGTCAAAATAAGGCACCTCGCCGGGATAGACGAGCTCGATGGGATCGAAGTCCTTCTCGGCCTCGGCGGCGAGCACCTCAAAGAACGTCTCTTCGTCGGCCTTCATCTTAAACTGCATAAAGTACGGGCGCGATGGGTCGAGTCCGCGAAGGCCCAGCTCCGCGGCACATTTAATCTTGAGCATACGCTCGAGCGCCAAAAAGGCGTAGCTGCCCAGCCAGGGGAAGAGCACCCAGGTGTCGCCACCCAGGTTGATGAGCGGCTTAGTTCCCGCACCCGAAATCTCGGCGGTATGACGAGCCTGTGCAAGGCGTGCCCGTGCGTTGCCCATAAGGTACGGATACGCGGCATGTTCATTGAGCGCCTTGCGCATGCGCTCGAGCACGTGTGTATTGATGTCGCCGGGGCAGTCGCCAAAGTATGCCGGCACACGACCTTTGACTTGCGTGGCAAAGACGGTATGGCGCTTCCAGTCCACTTCCTCGACAATCCAGCAGTGTCCGGCGATGGCGATGCGCTCGCCAGGCGGTGGGGGATTGACGATTGTGCCCAGCTCGGCCGACTCGCTGCGAACGGTGAACTCTTCGTTTTCCTGGAACACGGCGTAGAACTTAAAGTTGTTGATGATGCGCTCGCCCGCGAGACCCACGATGAGCCCGCCGCCTTCGGTGACCTGGATATGGTCGATCTTGATGAGGTGACGCAGCAGCACGCGATAGTCATCGGCCGAGACGCGGTGGAAATAGCTGAGCGTGAGCACGCGCTGGGCAAGCTCGGCCGGTGTGAGCTCGCCGGTGCTGGCGAGCGTCGACATGGTCTGGTGATAGAGCAGGCTGTAGGGGAGTCGATCGAGCTCGGGCGGCTCGACCCACTTTTCCTCGCGATAGAGTTGTACGAGCGCGATGCCCTGCAGGAGCTTCCACGGAATGGTCTCGGGCATCATCGTGCGCGGCTCGGGCTCTTCCTCGCGCATGACAAACCACATCTCGGGCGGAAGGTCGCGGCGTCCCGTGCGGCCCATTCGCTGCAAAAAGGAACTGACGGTAAACGGCGCATCGATCTGGAACGCACGCTCCAGACGGCCGATATCGATACCGAGCTCCAACGTAGAGGTGGTGACGGTTGTCTGTGCCTGCTCCTCATCGCGCATGAGTTCCTCGGCCGTCTCGCGCAACGATGCCGAGAGGTTGCCGTGATGGATAAGGAAGCGGTCGGGCTCGTGCCGGCTCTCGCAGTAGCTACGCAGCATGGAGCATACGGCCTCTGCCTCCTCGCGCGAGTTGGCAAAGACCAAGCACTTTCGGCCGCGCGTGTGCTCAAAGATATATCCCATACCGGGGTCGGCGTTGTCTGGTGCTGTATCGGTGGGGTTGAGTAATGCCTGTTCGGGTGCTTGGGGGATGTCGACTTCGCCCTCGGGGGCCGAGGAAGCTTGGCGGTCCTTGGGAGCGGCCTTGCCCTGTGCCCGCTCACGACGTTGACGGTGCTCCTCTTGTGTGAGCTGTCCGCTGTGACGCATGTCTTGGGCGCCGGCGGGCAGTGCCGCGGATGCCGCCGCATCGATGCGCTCGCACGCAAGCACTTCGGCCTCTTGAGGACCTGTACCCATGAATCCCCGCTGCTGCGCCTGGGGGCCCGAGTTGTAGAAGTGCTCCATGGAGATACGCCACACGCGGCGCGGTTCTTCAAAGCGGGGGATAACGCAGTCGCGCCCCGTTCCCTGTGAGAGAAAAGCGCCCGTGCGCTCGGGGTCGCCGATGGTAGCCGAAAGGCCAATGCGGCGAGGCTGCACGCCGGCCATGCGCGAGAGTCGCTCGATAAGGCAGAGCGTTTGCCCGCCACGGTCGCCGCGCATGAGCGAGTGGACCTCATCGATGACCACGTAGCGCAGGTCGCAAAACATGCGCGGGATCGCCATGTGCTTATGGATTAAAAGCGCTTCGAGTGACTCGGGCGTAATCTGCAAGATGCCGCTCGGTTTTTTAATGAGCTTAGCCTTGTGCGACTGCGAGACATCGCCATGCCAGTGCCAGATAGGGATATCGGCCTCTTCGCACAGGTCGTTGAGGCGGACGAATTGGTCGTTGATGAGCGCCTTGAGGGGGCCAATGTAGAGGGCGCCCACGCTTGCGGGCGGGTTCTCCCAAAACTCGGTCAGGATGGGAAAGAAGGCTGCCTCGGTTTTGCCGGAAGCCGTGGATGCCGTCAGGAGCACATTGTCCTGCGAGTTAAAGATGGCATCTGCCGCCGCAACCTGGATAGAGCGCAGGCTCTCCCAATCGTGGGAGTAGATGAAGTCTTGGATAAACGGGGCGTAGCGGTCAAAGGCGTTCACGGGGCCTCCTTTCAAAAACGAATCTCTCAACGCGGTGGGCAGTGGCTTGCTGCATTACTGTCTCGACGTTTTCCCAGATAAAACCCACCAAAATAAACCTGTCCCTTTTTGGCAGGTTAGATGGTGAATTCGGCGAAGTTACGGTCGCCGCCTGCGGTGCCGGTGTCGCCTGTTGCGGCTGCCGGCGCCAGCGCGTCGCCACCAACGCTTTGCAGCAGCTCCGCCACATTTGCATCGGGGTTCTGGCATAGGATGTCGAGCAGCTCGATAAAGTCACGAATGACTTCACGCGGCGTCAGATGCGTGTCGGCTCCCACACGACCGAACTCGATCTTGAGGAAGTCCACCAAGTCGTTTTCGGTAAGCGTGGGCGTCCAGCCAAAGTAGCCGGCGTGAATTTGCATGAGTTTTTCGATGAGCACTAGCAGCTCCTCGTAGGTGAGCGGCTGCAGGCGGATGATGGGCGCGAGCATGTCTTTGAGATCATCGCGCGCAAAGCGACCCTGAGCGAGTCGGCTGCGCAGAGCTTCGTAGGAGAACACGCCGCGGCGGCGGTCTTCGATGGAGGTTGGCGTGCCGCCCATAATCATGCCCAGGTACTGCGCCTTGCCCTGAAGTGTGTCGTTGTACATGGTCAGGATTTTCTCGTAGTTGTACTGGCGCGTGATGGCGTTGGGAATCTTATACAGATTCACGAGCTCGTCGATGAGTACCAGCATGCCCTTGTAGCCGCTGCAGACCAAAAAGCGCGCAATGAGCTTAACGTAGTCGTACCAGTCGTCATCGCTGATGATGGTCGAGGAGCCCAGCTCGGCGCGTGCCTCACTCTTGGTGCGGTACTCGCCACGAATCCATTTGGTCACGCGGCTCATAGCTTCTTCGTCGCCCTCGGATACGGCCGCGCGGTAGCGGCGGAGCATACGGGCGAAGTCGAAGCCGTGGACCATTTCCTCGAGCGGGGCCAGTTGGGCATTGACGGCAGACTCATCGGCATCGGCACACGAGGCGACCCAGCGATCCAGGATAAGGTTGAGCGCACCGCCCTCGGGGCGCGTTTTAGTCGATATGTTGCGGATGAGCTCACGGTAGGTGGCAAGGCCCTGTCCCTGGCCGCCCTGCAGGCGGCGCTCAGGGGATAGGTCGGCATCGGCGACGACGAATCCCTCACCCATGGCGTGCGTGCGGATGGTCTGAAGCAAGAAACTCTTGCCGGCGCCGTAGCGACCGACTAAAAAGCGGAAGCTCGCACCGCCGCCGGCGATGAGACTCAGGTCGGTGAGCAGGGCGCGAATCTCGACCTCGCGTCCCACGGTGATATAGGGAAGGCCGATGCGCGGGACCACGCCACCCTTGAGCGAGTTTAGGATAACGGCGGCGACGCGTTTGGGTACGCGGGGCGCTGCGGATGTGGTGTCACTCATGGTCTAGGTATCCTCTCACGTCTGCTTCGTAATCCTCGATAATGTGCGGTCCTGCTGCGCCAAATTCAATTACGGTGTCACCCACCAGGTCAAAGAGCGCCTCGTTGATGGTATCGACGAGCATGTCCTCGCTCTGCCCCGACCTCTCCACTGCCGATGTCGCTTGCGCTGCGTTTTGCTCGAGCAGTGCGCGCAGATACGCGGTTGCGGCAGGCGCGAGTTTGTTCGCAGTTTCGGCAGACGCGGGCGTTACGGGTGCAGGCACAGACACGAGGAGCGGTGCCACGACGCCAAACTCTTCGGTGGAGACAGTCGGCTCGTCGGGTTCGTCTTGCTGTATGGTCATCTCTCCAGGTTCGGCAGTCATGTCGGGCGCAGACTCGGTGCTCGGTTGCTCGATAAGTGTCGCCTCGGCTTCCACAGGTGCGCCATCCTCGCGCTCCTCATCGATCAAAAGCGCTTCGCGCGTTTGCGCGGCGGCGCTCCGAATGTGTCCCAGCTGGCTCAGATCGATATCGATCTTTATGGGCTGGTGTGCGGCATCCCACGAAAGCCATGCCACGATCTCGTCGTCGATGATCTTGACCAGATATTTGGGGACCTTCTCCTCCTTCAGGGGATGGGTGGGGTCTAGGGCCAGGCGCAGACGTTGGTCGCAGGTGCGCATCATCTCGCCAAGCTTGCTGCTCTTTTGCCTGCTGCCATGAATCCGCATGCATTCCCAAAAACCGTTTTGGCAACGGTAGATATGGATGGGGTCCAGACGGTATTCGCAATCCTCGTGGCGATTAGGCGCAAAGAACACAGCCGAGGCAAACATGGTGTAGGGCATGGCCGTCTCCTCCCCAAACAAGCTCGCCACGATACCGGTCTTTCGGTGCGTGTCATAGTAGCGCGCCATACGGACATACACGGCGCATGCCACGTGGCGTAGGTCGCGATGGTGGCCGCGATCGAGTCTTGAGTTATTGAGGTTATACGTGGAGAGGGCGTTGATGGCGGCCATGAGTCGTTCCTCGCGCGCCTCGTCGGGCGGAAGGGGGAGCGTAGGCTCGGAGGTCTTGCGACGCGCAGGCGCCAGGTCCGACGGCGTCGGTGTAGGCGCAAGGTCTCGAACCGCGCGGCGCAGCTCGATGAGGGCGTTGTCGAATGCGACGGTTTTAGAGTCGCGAAGCAGCTTGGGGTCGAGTCCGTGGAATACGGCGTAATCTTGCAACCACACGCGTGCGAATCGGTCGATGCCAGGCTCAAAGGTGCGATAGGCATCCCAAAATGCCTTGATCTTGCTAAAGCCATCGAGCGGGTCATCAACGCCAATGCCGCAGATCAGTTCATAGAGATATAGGAAGGCAAAGGACGTAGACGTTTCCTCGACGGTTCCGCGGCGCACTTGGGCACGCCAGGTAAAATAGCCGCGCAGCTGCCGATCGCTCATGGCGTTGTAGGTTGGGAAGTACGACTTGAACGTACCGTTGTAGGGGCAGTCGTCCTCAAAGTCGGCCATCAGCAGGCCTTGGCGGTAGAAAAGCTCGGCCTCCGAAAGCCAACGTCCCGCGCCGCCCTTGGGGTCTTCTTGCCAACGCGATATCTCGCGCATTTTGCGGTACTGGTCGGGAAGGAAGTTCTGCATCTGACGACCGGTTTTGAGAATCGGCTCGTCAGCATAGACTTCGTTTGAGAAGCGAGCAGACTGATGGGTCCGGGCCTCGGCCATAATGCGCTCGATGAGCATCTTGATGTCCTGGTCGGCCACCGTCTCTCCTCTCCTAACGCAGCTTCGGTGACCTCATATCATAGCACAGCATCAAACAAGTGTTCGAGATACCGCTACGTAGATAGATTTAGAACAGGAGGGTGTAGATGACGGCTATGACAACGGAGGGAAGCATATTGGCTGTGCGGAAGGTCTGAGGACGGATGAGGTTGACGCCGACGCAGAAGATGAGCATAGAGCCCACGAGCGATAGGCTGTCGAGGGCGGCGGTGGTCATGATGGGGGAGAGCGCGCCGGCAAAGAGTGTAATCGTTCCCTGGAATACGGCAACGGGAAGGGCGGAGAAGATACAGCCGCGGCCGAGCGAGGCCGTCATGGTGCAGACGATAATGCAGTCTAGCGCGCCCTTGAGAGCAAGCGTGGACCAGTCGCCGAGCAGGCCGTCTTGGATTGATCCCACGATAGCCATGGCACCGATGCAGACGGTCAGCGATGTCGAGACAAAAGCATTGGTGAACTCGTTGTCTCCCTCGCTGCCGGTTTTGCGCTTGAGCCATTCGCCCAGGTTTTCGATGCCGGCTTCCAGATTTATGGCCTCGCCGATGAGCGAGCCAAGGGCAAACGAGACGATGAGCATGGTGGTGCCGGTGGTCGCCAGCGCTTTACCGTCAATGACGAGCATCTTTTGCATGGTGCCACCCAGTCCGATAAACAGAACGCACAGTCCCGACGCCTTCATGAGCGTGTCTTGGATGCGGGGTGTGATAAAGCGTCCGCCTATAAGGCCCAGCAGTCCGCCCGCAATCAAAAGTGCGACGTTGATGATCGTTCCCAAACCCGGCATGAGCCCTCCCATATTGATGCCAACCTGGCAATCGTAGCAGACCGGGCTGCATGGTGCGTCACGACTCATTCTATACGTTATATAAGTGGCATTAATGACGGCATTTGGTGCCCAAGCCTCAGCCTCCCATCACGACATAGGGGCTGTAATCGAAGCGCAGCGTCATGAGTCGCTGCGGGGACTCAATGGCCGCGGCGATGATATCGGCATCTCGAGCTCGGTCAAATCCCTCGAGCTCAATTTGATACGAGACGTCTTCCATTCTATGGAGTATCCGGTTACTCAGGAGGTTCTCACCGTCGAATTCCTCGGTTTTGCCTCCGTCCGAGGTTACGGCATACAGGTGCAGTTTTGCGGTGGTTGCAGGGTCGACGACCGTGAGGTTGTCGATTTGGTTGGCCGTGCCCTTTGCCCCAAGCAAGGTGAGCAGGGTGGGGGCTACGACCTCGCCCGATGGCAGAAAAGCAACTTCGACGGTTTTGGGAAAAGCGATAATGGCTGCTTTGCGGACGGGCTTATCGGCGGCGGCGACCTCAATGCTCGCGGCGTCGACGGTTTCCGTGCGGTCGAGCGCGACCATCATGCAACAATTGCCCTCGTCGATGTCCGCCGGCATGGAATAGTCCAAGTTTTCGCCAGCTTGCGTGCCGCCCACTGCGGCGGTTGTTTCGCTTGGCTCGCTGAAAGTGGCTGAAGGACCGATCGATGGCGGTGTTATGTCGCCTGGTGTTCCATTGTCCCCAGGCGCCATTTCACCGCTGCTCTCGCTGGAATCGCTTGCGATGTCAGCTGTCGAGGGGGCGAGTCCGACCGTTCCCGCTTCGCTCCATTCCATCTCGAGGAGTGCCGGATCGCCAAGGACGGGATGCATATCTTGCGTCTGGGTGCTGATATCGACAGGACCGGGATTTGCCCCTCGCGTCAGGCTAAGCGATCCGGTCCGCTGTTTGCTCCGAATCTCCTGGTTTTCTGTGCCGCTCGCGTAGAACATCAGAGGAATCTTGCCATTCGCTGTGGCGTCGGTGCCCGCCTTGGTCATTTTCAGCGATGCGGTGAATGAGATGGCGGGCTGCGTGCCATCGGCGCTCGAGGGGACGCAGCCCAGGCATACACCTCCTCCGTCTTCGAAAAATGTGCTGTCGAAGGCGACCGTTGCCCCGTCCGCCGAGTCATCGGACAGGGTGATGTCGAGGCGCAGCTCCACATCGCAGGAATCGCCATCGGCGTCAGTTGCAGCCGCACGCCATGTGCAGATAGCACATCCCGTTAGGGAGCCGTCTGCTTTGCGCGAGTGCTCGGTATCCACGACTATCGAGCTGTTTGAGCGGCGACGGAGGCACCCCGAGGTCGAAATGCTTGCCTGCGCAAGGGAGAAGCGTTGGCACGCGATGGCACTCATCTGGTTTGTGGCGAGACGGTTGACGGCAGGTAAGGGGACGTTCACGGCGGGTGTCGCTAGGGCGGCGACGGGCATGCCGGTGGCAAGCGCGCTGCAGAGTGCGGCAACGGGCAAAAGGTTCTTTGATGCCATGGGTTCTCCTTACCTGTTCTGGACGGTCTCGATTCGTGTGGCTACCGGCTGCGTTTGATGTGCAGGCCAAGGCCGATGGCGCTAGCGCCTGCCGTGGCGATTCCTGCTGCCAGGAGCTGTCGCGTGTCGCCCGTTTGCGCTAGGGGCTCATGTTGGCCACTGCGTTCGAGTTCCGATAGATCGACAGTCACCTGCGTGGCAGCCTGCGCCTGCTCTTGTTGGGCAAAGGCGGCGATCGGGGCAAACGTTGCAACGCCGATGATGACGGCAAGGACAATTGCCTTAAGCCGTGTGCGCACCGGGCTCGACCGTCCACGTAATGGTTGCGACCTGGTCGCCCGTGCCGGTCACATGGAAGATGTCTCGCGTGACGCGGGCGACAGTGCCGCTCGTCTTAAGCTTAATCTTGTCCGTACCATCGGCGATGCCCTGGTAGCCCATGTCGAAGGATGCATTTTTGGAAAGGTCGAGGCCCGCTTCCTGCGTCGCGGCGTGAGCGTCTTGGAGTGCCTTGTCCGGGCCAACCTTAAAATCGATGGAGTTCTGGGCGGTTCCCGTCTTGGCGTCGGCGACGATGCTCCAGGAGCTCTTGGCGCCGATCTTCATGTTGGTAACGTGGATGCCATAGGCCGAAAGATTGTCGATGGTGGTTGTATTCTCGGAAGGGCCCTGAAGCGTGCCATCGGCCTTGGCGACAAATGGGATGACGGTCGGAGTCTTAAACGCGATGTTGTCGATTTCGGTTCTGATGGTCACGTCGGTGGTTCCAACGCGTCCTTCCGCCAGGGCGGTGGTCGGCGCGGCGCCTATTGTGAGTGCGAGCGCCAACCCTGCGCCCACGACGAGCGCCCTGGTTCCACTCAAGTTCCTGGTGATGTCCATAATCGTTCCTTTCTATTCGTCACGGACCGTTTCCGTGAGGGTTAGACGAAAGCGGCACGGGTGCGCATTTTCATAACAGGTGGCAGGTCTAGTCTTCTGCCTGCGCAACCCGCACCTTGACACGCGTGGGATTGCCATGGACGTCGTAGGTCTTGGCGTCGAGCGCCTGGATCTCGATATACGCCTCGCCTTCTTTGATGTCGCCTGCAGGGCAGGTCTCAACGGTCTTGCCGGTCTCGATCACGCCCGATTCATAGATGGTCTCGCCGTTTTGGATCACGCGGAAACGCTGGGGAAACTTGTTATCCTGGACGTTTTGCACGTTGACGCGCAGCTTGCCGTCTTTCTGTAGCTGGGCGACCGGTGCGACCGAGATCGTCATCATGTTGTCGCGGACGATGGCATCGAGCTCGTCCTGGATTTCCTGGCGCGACTTACCCTCCGCCGCTGTGACCGAGGCACCTGTCTCGGCGACAGGCTTTGACTGCCAGGCGTAAAGGCCGACGGCGATAAGGGCGCAGGCGATGGCCAAACAGACGGCGCCGAGCCTATTTCGATGTTTTGACCCTAGGGGGCTCGACTGCTTCCTTGCGCTCATGCGGCATCCTTAGCGGTATAGACGCGCGCGAACGTGGACGGATCGGCGCCAAAGAGCATGTGGAGCATGAGGCGTCGCGAGTAGATGAGCTCGTCGAAGTTTGGGTCGAGTTTGATGCCGTGGATGTGGGCGATATGGTGGGCGAGTGCCGAAAACGATTCGGGATCGCAGATCACGTCGGTGGTGACGTGATAGACGGCCGCATCGGGAAACGCCTCCTCGTCGAAGGGCAGAAGATATGGGTCATCGTCAACTTCGATGGCGATGCCGTACTGAGGCCAGTAATATGCCATGGGAACCTCCCTGCTTTTGGGCCAAACCTTCTATTGTCTTTGGCTGTCGATGCCGACCGTATCAGTCACAACTTGACCAATTTCTGACCAAATGCTTGACGGGTTTACATCGCCGCAGGTGAGAGACGCTAAAAAATATCTCAAGTTTTTCCGAGCGCCAATTGCATGCATGGTAGTGATGGGAAGGAGCGCGTTAAATAGAGCGCCTGCCGAGAAAACGCCGCCGCTTGCCGAATTGCGCAAACGTAAAATTCGCCAATTATGGAGACGGTCTCAGTCACGTCGACGAAACGATGCGGTAACATCTCCCTGCAAATACTGTAGTTAACTAAAGGGGGAGTTCGCGTGTCTGCAGCCATCAAACCCTTCAGCGACGAGTTCGAAGAATATGGTCGCGATGAATCTCGCGCATCGGGCGAGGCGTCGAGTATCTCGTTTCCGACGACGGAGGACGAAGTCCGCGCCATTCTGCGAAAGCTCCATGCCGAGCATGTTCCGATAACGGTCCAGGGTGCTCGGACCGGTCTGGCTGCCGGTGCCGTGCCCCACGGCGGACATATCCTCAACACTTCTCGTATGAATCGCTACCTGGGTCTTCGCCGCGACGAGCAAGGCCATTTTCTGCTGCGCGTGGAGCCGGGCGTCGTGCTTTCGGAGTTGCGCAAGCAGCTGGGTAAGAAGGCATTGCCGACCGCTGACTGGGATCAGGTATCGCTTGAGGCCTATGAGGAGTTCCAGGCAGCTCCCGAGCAGTTCTTTCCCACCGATCCCACCGAGGCATCTGCCTGCCTGGGCGGCATGGCGGCGTGCAATGCCTCCGGTGCCCGCAGTTACGCCTACGGCCCCATGCGCCCGCACGTTACGGGGCTTCACGTGGCACTGGCGGACGGCGACCTGCTTGAGCTTCATCGAGGTCAGGCGCACGCTGACGCACGCCACTTGTCGCTCATGACAGCGGAAGGCCGCGCGCTCGAGCTGGATCTTCCTGGCTATACCATGCCCAAGACCAAAAACGCGTCGGGTTATTTCGTTTCGGACGATATGGACGCCATCGACCTCTTTATCGGTGCGTGCGGCACACTCGGCGTCATTACCGAGCTCGAGATTGCCTTGCAGGCGGCACCTTCGGTCGTATGGGGTGTGAGCTGCTTTTTCGACAGCGAGGACAAGGCGGTGTCCTTTACCGATTCCGTGCGCCCCGTGCTGTCCCATGCCGCCGCTATTGAGTATTTCGATGCCGGCGCCTTGGATATCCTTCGCCGCCAGCGCGAGCAGTCGACCGCGTTTGCCTCGCTGCCGGCACTCGACGATGAGGCAAAGGTCTGTGTTTACGTGGAACTCGACTGCGACGACGAGGCGCAAGCGACCGAGGAGCTGTACCACCTAGGATGGGTTTTGGAGCTTGCGGGCGGCCACGACGACGCGACCTGGGTTGCACGCACCGAGGTCGATCGCGAATGCCAGCGGTTCTTCCGCCACGCCGTTCCCGAGAGCGTCAACATGCTCGTCGACGAGCGCCGCCGCACCGACCCCACCATTACCAAGCTGGGGTCGGATATGTCGGTGCCCAACACGCGCCTGGCCGATGTCGTTGCCCTCTATCGCCGCACGCTGGCCGAAAGCGGGCTTGAGTCTGCCGCCTGGGGACATATCGGCAACAACCATCTGCATGTGAATATCCTGCCGCGCGATGCGCAAGACTACCGTCGCGGTGGCGAGCTGTTTGCCCAGTGGGCTGCGGAGGTAACGGCTATGGGCGGCGCCGTCTCTGCCGAGCACGGCGTCGGCAAGATCAAAGCGGGCTTTTTGGAGACGATGTACGGCCACGAGGCCATGGTTGAATCGGCTCGACTCAAGCTGCAGCTCGATCCTGCCGGGCAGCTGGGCCGTGGCAACCTGTTTTCGGAGAAGCTCTTGGATGAACTCGTCCAGAAAGGGGGCGCGTGAAGATGAGTGATTTCCATATGGTGGTGTGCGTCAAGGCGGTGCCGGGAAGCACCGAGGTCAAGATGGACCCCAAAACCAATACCATCGTGCGCGATGGCAAGCAGGCGGTCATTAATCCCTTCGATGCAAGTGCCCTCGAATGTGCGTTGGCGCTCAAGGACGACTTTATCGGCTTTGGCATGGATGTGCGCGTGACGGTGGTATCGATGGGTATCCCTGCAACCGAATCGCTACTGCGCGACTGCATCGCCCGCGGCGCCGACGATGCATTGCTGCTCACCGACCGTGCTTTTGCGGGCGCGGACACGTTGGCGACCACCTATGCTCTCAAATGCGGCATCGAGGCGCTCGACGAGGACTTCGACCTGCTCATCTGCGGCAAGATGGCGGTGGATGGCGATACTGCCCAGATTGGCCCCGAACTGGCCGGCGCCTTCGAGATTCCCTGCGTGACCGATGTGAGCTGCGTACAGAGCGCGGGCTTTACGACGTGCGGCTCGCTGGCGCTTGTCCACGGCTGTGACGCCGGCGAGGAGACGGTCTATCTGGAGATGCCGTGTGCGATGACGACCGCCAAGGAGATCGGCCAGCTGCGCATGCCGAGCATCGCCGGCATTCGCGCGGCCGAAGACGCGGATGTGCGGGTGGTCTGTGCTGCCGATGTGCATGCCGACCCTTTGCGCTGCGGCCTTACCGGATCGCCGACGCAGGTCGTGCGCTCGTTTGTGCCCGACCGTGACCAAACGTGCGAGGCCATCGAGGGCACGCCGGTCGAACAGGCGGCAAAGCTTGCCAAGATTATCGAGGGGATGGCATAGATGAGCGGACTGATAATCGATAGCGAGGCGTGCGTTGGCTGTGGCCGCTGCGTTCGCGCCTGTGCCTCGGGTGGCATTGTGGTGGAGGGCGAGCGCCCCAACCGCTGCGCCCATGTGACCGACGGCTGCATATTGTGCGGCGGGTGCGTCGACGCCTGTCCCGTCAACGCCATTTCGATCGAGCGCGACGAGGCCGCCGGCGCGGTTGACCTCGATGCGTATCGAGACATTTGGGTATTCGTTCAGACCGACGAGCACGATGTCGTGGCCCCGGTGGCCTACGAGCTCATGGGCAAGGGCCGCGAGCTTGCCGATGCACGCGGCTGTCGTCTGGTGGCGCTGGTCGGCATGGGCCCCGAGGGCTCGCTCGGGGACCTGGAGCATCTGGTTTGCGCCGGTGCGGACGAAGTTCTGGTCTGTCGTGACGAGCGCCTGCGTCAGAACGACGCGGAGGTCTATGCTCGCCTCATCTGCGATTTGGTAGCCGAGCGCAAGCCCGAAGCCATTCTGTACGGTGCGACCGCTTTTGGCCGCGAGCTGGCGCCTGGCGTTGCCGTGCGCCTGCGGACGGGCCTTACGGCCGACTGCACCGTGCTTTCGATGGATACGGAGACGAGCCTGCTGCAACAGACGCGTCCGGCGTTTGGCGGCAACTTGATGGCCACCATTATCTGCCCCGACCACCGTCCCCAGATGGCAACGGTGCGCCCCGGCATCTTTAAGGCGCCCGACTTTGACTATAGCCGCTCCGGAACGATTACCCAGGTATTACTTGCGGAAGACGCCAAGGCTCGTGTTGAGATCTCGATTCCCGCCGAGGAGTGGGGACAGCAGGTATCAATTGCCGATGCCGCGCGCTTGGTCGTGGTGGGTCGCGGCATTGGCTCCAAGAAGAATCTGCCCCTGATGCGAAAACTCGCCGATGCCTTGGGTGCCGAGCTTGGTTGCACGCGTCCCGTCGTGGAGGCGGGTTGGCTGGAGTACCGCCACCAGATCGGCCAGACCGGCGTGTCGGTTTCGCCCAAGCTTCTTGTGAGTATCGGCGTTTCGGGTGCTATCCAGCACCTAGCCGGCATCGGCGGCGCGGAGTGCATCATCGCCGTCAACGAGGACCCGGATGCTCCCATCTTTGGCGCTGCGCAGTACAAAGTTGTCGGTGACGCCGTCGAAGTCGTCGAGGAGCTTCTGGCCCAGCTCGAGCGCTAGGCGCCGGCCAGCCAGGCTCGCATCTCTTTCTTTAGGCGTTCCCAGGTCGCTTGCGTGGCGGGGTCGGTAAAGGGGCGCACGATGCCAAAGGGCGCATCGAGCAGGCGGTAGATATCGCCCTGCTCGCGCGCCAGCGCGCGGCTCGCTGGATAGACGAGCTCAAACATAAAGCAGATGAGTCCCACCAGGTAGTCTGCGGGCTCGTTGCGTTCATCGCGTGCGACGCAGCGGCGCTCGTCAAAGGCAGCGAGAGCCGGTGTCGAGAACCGGCTGGCGAGAAATGTGTCCTCATTAACCTTGAGGATAGTGTCGACGGTGCTGTCGGCGATGGTGCGCATAATGTCGATCTTGTCGCCATCGCGCACGATATCGCAGAAGCGCCGCGTGCGCTCGTCAAGTTGTGCCGGCAGGCGAAAGTCGCTGTGATAGGCAATGCTTGCGCGGATGAGCTCGTCGTGCTCGTCAGTCTCGATAAAATCTCGGATGCTTGTTGTGGCAGGCGCGTCGTCGGAGTTCTCGCCAAAGAGGACCCCGACGCCCAACGCTGCGTGGCTCATACTCTCGGCGTCCTTAAAGGTGTCCCAGCGCCGCAACTGTTCAAAGCGTCCCATATCGTGTAACAGGCCGCAAAGCCAGGCCAGGTCAATATCCTCTGTCGACCAGCCCTGCTCGCGCGCCACGGCATCGCATGCCTCGGCAACGTGGTACGTATGCTCGATTTTGAGCGCGATACGTGGATTGGCGGCATCGTAAGCATCGGTATAGCGTTTGAAGGCCGCGGTCGCCCGGTCCCGATCGATAGCTGTCATAATGACTTCCTAAAAAGCTGTGTCTTTCGATCCGGTGGCAATTGTAGGTGAACTCGGTTGCCACCGGGCGATGATTCTGCCGCGTCGTTGAATGCGGCTCGGAAATCTTGTCGGGACGAGGAACGCTATGGTGCTCAAAATCGTTAAAACCGTCTGGCCGGCGATGCTTACCTATGTTGCGATAGGTGCGCCGTGCGGAATGATTATGGCGCAGACGGGAATGGAGCCCTGGATGGTTTTTGCTCTGAGCAGCACGTTTGTGACGGGTAGCGGCCAGTTTATGGTCTGCAACCTGTGGCTGGCAGGTGTGCCTGCGGCATCGATTGTCGCAAGTGTAGCCGCAATCTCCTCGCGCTTTGCTCTTTACTCGGCATCGATCGCGCCGCATCTGAGGGACGCTTCGAAGCGTCAGACGTTGGCTGTTGCCGCGACGCTCACCGAGGAGGCATATGGCATCTCGCTTGCCAGGCTGGTTGAGGGGGAGGATTGGGGCCCGCGCGAGTCCTTTGTGCTCAACGTGATCCTCATCGCAACATGGGGCGTTTCGTGTACGACGGGCGCCATCGTCGGCGCCGTTGTCGATGTCCCCACCGCTATTGCGGGTTTTGTCTGCACCTCGCTCTTTATCTGCCTGCTCTTTTCGCAGCGACTGTCGCGCGGCAATGTCGTGGCTGCCGTTATGGCTGCGGTGTCCGTTGCCCTATGCAAGCTCTTGGGGTGGACGAATATCGCCGTGCCGGCAAGCGTGCTCGTCGGCGTTGCCGCGGCGCTTGCGTGCGATGCTCTCGCCGAAGGAAGGGGCGCTCGCGATGCCCGTTAATGAGTTTTTGGTCCTGTGGCTGTTGTCTTGGGCGGCCATCGCGTTTTTCCGCATTGCCCCGGCGTTTGCTTTGCGCGGGAGGACACTGTCGCCCCGCGTTACCGAGGCCTTGGGTTATATTCCGCCCGCCGCCTTTGCGGCGCTGGTCGCTAACGATTTGATAAGCCCTGGCGCTTTCGACGCCGGCTTGTGGCAGGGCTTGATTCCCTGGATTGCGGCTGCCGGTGTCGTGGCGGTGGCAATCAAGACAAAGTCGATGCTGTGGTGCTGCGTCTCGGGCATCGTGTTCTATACCGTTTTGAGCTTCATATAAGAGCGGGGCGCGTTTGGCGTCCCGGCCCAACGAATCGAATTTCTCACCGAGCCGGTCTGCTTCTTCTGGTACCATGGTCAAACTTTACTGTAGCAAAGCGTGACGTGGGCTTTTGTTCTGCGTCAGCGGAAATGGGGGTTTCATGGCACAGGAAGCGACCGCCAACGAGCAAAAGAAATTCAAGGTACCGCGTATCCCGGGCGACATCATGATCTATCCCATGATTGTTGGCCTTTTGCTCAACACTTTCTGTCCGCAGGTCTTTGAGATCGGCGGCTTCTTTACGGCTGCCTGCCGTGGCGGCTCCAATACCATCGTCGCTGCGATCCTGCTCTTCGTGGGTGCCGGCATCAGCTTCAAGTCCACGCCGGGCGCTATCAAGACCGGCATCGTCGTACTGATTCCCAAGCTTGTTGTTGCGGCCGCCCTTGGCTTGGGTGTGGCATATTTCTTTAGCGACAACTTCCTGGGCCTGAGCTCGGTCTCAATCATCGGCGGCATTACGTTTTGCAACATGGCGCTCTATACGGGCATCATGGGCGAGTTTGGCGATGAGTCCGAGCAGGGCGCCGTCGGTATCCTGTTCTTTACGGCCGGCCCCGCCGTCACCATGATCATCCTCGGTGTCTCGGGTCTCGCCAACATCCCCGTCGGCACTATCATCGGATCCATCCTGCCGCTTGTTATCGGCATGGTTCTGGGCAACCTCTTCCCGTTCATCAAGAACCTGCTGGTCCCCGGCGCCAATCCCGCGATCGCTGTCATCGGTTTTCAGCTCGGTGCGTCCATGAGCCTTTCGAGCTTTATCACCGGTGGCATCTCGGGCATCCTGCTGGGTCTCATCACGCTCTTTATCGTCGGCCCCATCACCTTTGCGTTCGAGCGCCTGTGCGGTGGTAACGGCAAGGCGGCCGTTGCCTGCTCCACTATCGCCGGCACGGCTATGACCACGCCGGTCGCCCTCGCCGAGGTCGCCCCGCGCTATGCCGAGCTTGCGCCCACCGCGTACGCCCAGATCGCCACCGCCGTCATCATCACGGCAGTCATGGCTCCGATCCTGACCGGCTGGGTCGATAAGAAGTTCTGCCACGGCAAAGAGGATCTGTCGGTCGAAGGCGTCGAGGCTATTGAGGAGGCCGTCGCGACCGACATCGACGGCGAGTAATCGTCGACGCGAGTCAATCAAGCCGGCGTGTGCAATTCGCGCCGTATAGGCGCCCGAACGAAAGCTGTCTTGCAGCGACGTTCGGGCGCTCTGCTATTATTCCCCTTACCCCTGCGGAGTAGGGGGTGTTTATTGTCCAGACACGAATCGGGCGATTCTGACCACTTGGATATTGAAGGGATGGCGTCTAGTGGTTAAGGCACTCAAAATTGAGATATTCCTGCTATGCATGATTGTTCTTATCGGGCTTGCCGCACGAAGCCGCCGCTCCCTGTTCTCGAGCACCCAGCAGCTCTTGTTTAGCATGCTTGGCTACACGTCTGCTGCCTACATTTTCTTCGATATGATCTGGACGCTCTCGGACGGCGTGAGCACTCCTGTAGGCATCACGGCCAACTGGATTTCCAACGCGGTCTCGTTTTCGCTGTTCGCCATCGCGTGCCTCATTTGGTTTTTCTATTCCGAGACAGTGCAGGGCTCTCGCCTTTTGACCGCGCGCTATAGGGTGGCGCTCGTGACGTTGCCAACCGTATTGGTGGTCGTGCTGGCATTTACCAGCTACTGGACGCACACTATGTTCTATATCGATGCGCAGGGCGTATATCGTCGCGGAGCGCTTTATATGATTCAACCTATCGTTAGCTACTGCTACATCATATATACGTCTTTGCATGCCTTTATTCAGACTCGAAAAGTCGAAAGTCTGCAAAAGAAGGCCATTTATCGCACCCTCGCCTTTTTTGCGGTTCCCGCTCTGGTGGGCGGTACCTTCCAGGTTTTGTTTTCGGTACCGGGCCTTTGCGTCGGTATATCGCTGAGTATCCTGCTGCTCTACATCATCTACCAGGAGCAGCTGATCTCGACCGACCCGTTGACTGGTCTTAACAATCGCAACCGTTTTGAGACCTATATGCTGTCGCTCTTCTCAAATGTGGATCAGGCCGAAGATGTGTACCTGCTTATGATGGACGCCGACGGCTTTAAGCAGATTAACGACCGCTATGGACATGTGGAGGGCGACCATGCCCTCCAGGTCATATCTGCTACGCTCAAAGAGGTCTGCTCGGCGTCTGGTGGCTTTATCGCGCGTTATGGCGGCGATGAGTTCGTGGTGCTTCAAAAGGCGACGGCGGAGCAGGATATCATGCATCTGTGCGCGACAATCAACGATGAGCTCGCGCGCGCCGAGGTGCCGTATCTGTTGCGGATGTCCATCGGCTACGCACGGGTTGGTGATGGCGTCGATACCTGGCAAGACTTGCTTCGCGCTGCCGATGCGGAGCTCTACCGCGTCAAGGCCGAGAAAAAGAAAGCCGGCGTCCAGATACGCTAGAAAAAGGGCGCACGACCGTTGCGATGGTCGTGCGCCCTTTTTGCGTTTGCGGGGGCCACCGGCCATAACGCCCAGGCGCGGTACGGCAAGACGGGCGACTGCCGTCGTGACTCGGTGCGAAATCAACGAGAACCAGTGCACTCCATTAAGCTGAAGTGTGCGAACGCCCTCTCTAAAAAGGTGAGCTCGCTAGGCTTTTTTGGGTTTGTTAACGATGATGATGCCACCGCAGACCAACAGCAGGGCAACGATGACGGTAACGGGGCTCGTGCCAGCGCCCTCGCCGAGCAGCAGTGCGCTCAGCAGCACGCCAAAGACGGGGTTCATAAACCCAAAGACCGAGACGCGGCTGACGGGGTTGACGGCAAGCAGGCGCGACCACAGCGAGTAGGCAACCGCGGAGATAAGCGCCATGTAGATGATGAGCGCGATGGTGGGGGCAATCGCCGTGGGGGAGAGCGCGCCACCCATCAAAAAGCCGATGGCGGTGAGGACCAGGCCGCCGACCAAGAACTGCCACCCGGCAAGCAAGACGCCGTCGTGCTCACGCGAGAAGATACCGATCAGGCAGGTCGAAAGGGCACCCGCGACGGTGGAGGCCAGGATAAAGCCCTCGCCGTCGAGCGCAAAGCCAAAGGTGCCGTCCGCGCCCGAAAGGTTGACGAGCGCGACACCGGCAAAGCCCAACACGCAGCCAAGCACCTTGGCCGCATCGAGCTTTTCGGTGCGAAACGCCAGGGCGGCAAAGAGGATGGCTAGGAAGTTGGCGCTGGCCTCGATGATGGAGCTCGACATGGCACTGGCACGCGAGAGTCCCAGGTAGAAAAAGAAGTACTGGCCGATGGTCTGGAAGAGCGACAAGATGCAGATGGGCTTGATATCACGCGCTTGCGGAACGAGCGGACGGCGCTGGGCCACGCTCATGCCAACAATGACCAGCATGCCGGCAAGCGTGAAGCGCAGACCCGCGAAGAGCAGCTGCGAGGCGCTGTCGTGCACGGGAATGCCAAAGAGGCCGTAGCCGATCTTGATGCAGGGGAAGGCGGAGCCCCAGAGCGCGCAGCAAACAAGACAGCCCAGGATGAGTCCGGGCAGGGTGGCGAGATACGGCTTGCGGCTTTCCATGATGTCCTTCCTACATGCGCAAAGCAAAAAAGAACCCGCCACCGGATGTGCCGGTGGCGGGTGTTGTTACCCGAAGGGATTGTACCCGATGGGAAAGGTTTAGGCGAAGTAGGCTACGCCGCTCTCAAAGATCGGCATGAACTTGTCGCCGGGGACATGCTCGGGCACGTTGCGGTACAGGTTGTCGCCGCGACGCTCGGCATGGCCCATCTTGCCCAGGACGCGGCCGTCGGGGCTCGTGATGCCCTCGATGGCGAGTGCGGAGCCGTTGGGGTTGACGGAAAGATCCATGCTGGGCTTGCCGTCCTCGCCCACGTACTGCGTGGCGACCTGACCGTTGGCGATCAGCTGGGCGAGCACTTCGTCATTGGCGACAAAGCGGCCCTCGCCGTGGCTGATGGCGACGGTGTAGGGGTCGTCGAGGCTGCACTGCGACAGCCACGGGGACAGGTTGGACGAGATACGGGTGCGCACCAGACGGCTCTGGTGGCGACCGATGGTGTTGAACGTCAACGTGGGCGCATCGGGCGTGGCGTCGACGATATCGCCGTAGGGCACCAGGCCGAGCTTGATCAGGGCCTGGAAGCCGTTGCAGATGCCCAGCATCAGGCCGTCGCGGGCCTGGAGCAGGTCGCGGACTGCCTCGGTGACCTCGGGAGCGCGGAAGAACGCCGTGATGAACTTGGCGGAGCCGTCGGGCTCGTCACCGCCCGAGAAGCCGCCGGGGATCATGACGATCTGGCTTGCACGGATGCGGCGGGCAAGCTCGTGGGTGCTCTCGGCGACGGCCTCGGGCGTGAGGTTGTTGATCACGAAGGTGTCGGCCTCGGCACCGGCGGCACGGAATGCGCGGGCGCTGTCGTACTCGCAGTTGTTGCCGGGGAACACGGGGATGATCACGCGCGGGCGGGCGATCTTGGCGCCGCCATAAACGTGGATGTCCTTGGCGCGGAAATCGATAGTCTCGACCTCGGGGGTCTCGCCGGCGCTGCGGTAGGCGAAGACGCCCTCGATGCCGCTCTCCCAGGCTTCCTGGAGCTCGGCGAGTTCGATGACCTCGGAGCCGGTGTCGATGACATAGCCCTCGACGGTGGTACCCAGGGGCTCGACGACAACGCCGTCGGCGACCTCGGGCAGCTCGGCGTTCTCGGCGAGCTCGACGATAAAGCTGCCATAGAGCGGGGTGAAGAGGCTCTCCACGTCCACATCCTCGGCAAGCTCGATGCCGATCTGGTTGCCGACACACATCTTAAAGAGGCTCTCGGCGCCGCAGCCGTAGCCGGGCGTGGAGACGGCCAGGGCGTCGCCGGTAGCAGTGAGCGCCTCGACGGCGTCAAACGCGGCGAGCAGCTGCTGGGCGTCGGGGCGGTAGTCTTCGCCATAGGTGGCGGGGGCGATGCGGACGACGCGGTGCGTCAGGCCCTTGAACTCAGGGGAGACGGCGCGCGCCGCGCGGCCCACGGCCACAGCGAAGCTGATCAGAGTCGGCGGAACGTTGAGCTCGCCGGCCTCGTCCTCAAACGAGCCGCTCATGGAATCCTTGCCACCGATGGCGCCGGCACCCAGGTCAACTTGGGCCATGAGGGCGCCCAGGACGGCTGCCGTGGGCTTGCCCCAGCGCTCGGCCTCGGTGCGCAGACGCTCGAAGTACTCCTGGAAGGAGAGATAGGCGCGCTTGTGCTCAAAGCCGGCAGCCACGAGCTTGGCGATGGACTCGACCACGGACAGGTAGGCGCCCGCAAACTGGTCGGCTTCCATCAGGTAGGGGTTGAAGCCCCATGCCATGGCGCTCGCCGTGGTGGTCTCGCCGTCCACGGGGAATTTGGCGACCATGGCCGAGCTCGGGGTGAGCTGCGTCTTGCCGCCAAAGGGCATAAGCACGGTTGCGGCACCGATGGTGGAGTCGAAGCGCTCGGAAAGGCCCTTGTTGGAGGCAACGTTGAGATCGGTGACAAGCGAGGTCATGCGCTCGGCAAGCGTGGTGCCGGCCCAGCTGGGCTGCCACACGCTGCGGGCGCACACATGGGCGACCTGGTGCTTTGGTGCACCGTTGGAGTTGAGGAACTCGCGGGACAGGTCGACGATGGCGACACCGTTCCAGGCCATGCGCATGCGCGGCTCGGCGGTAACCTCGGCGATAACGGTCGCCTCCAGGTTCTCCTCGGCGGCGTAGCCCATGAACTCCTCGACGTCACCGTCGGCGACGGCGCAGGCCATACGCTCCTGGGACTCGGAGATGGCGAGCTCGGTGCCGTCTAGGCCGTCGTACTTTTTGGTCACGGTGTCCAGGTCGACATACAGGCCGTCGGCAAGTTCGCCTACGGCGACCGAGACGCCGCCGGCGCCAAAGTCGTTGCAGCGCTTGATCAGGCGGCAGGCGTCGCCGCGGCGGAACAGACGCTGCAGCTTGCGCTCGACCGGGGCGTTGCCCTTCTGGACCTCGGCGCCCGAGGTCTCGATGGACTCGGTGTTCTGGGTCTTGGAGGAGCCGGTGGCACCGCCGATGCCGTCACGGCCGGTGCGGCCGCCCAGCAGGATGATCTTGTCGGTGGGGGCGGGGCACTCGCGGCGCACGTGATTTGCCGGGGTAGCGCCCACGACGGCGCCGACCTCCATGCGCTTGGCCACGTAGCCGGGGTGATAGAGCTCGTTGACCTGGCCGGTGGCAAGGCCGATCTGGTTGCCGTAGCTGGAGTAGCCGGCGGCAGCGGTGGTTACGAGCTTGCGCTGCGGCAACTTGCCCTCGAGCGTCTCGGACACGGGGACGGTGGGGTCGCCGGCGCCGGTGACACGCATGGCCTGGTACACGTAGCTGCGGCCCGAGAGCGGGTCGCGGATGGCGCCGCCCACGCAGGTGGCGGCACCGCCGAAGGGCTCGATCTCGGTCGGGTGGTTGTGGGTCTCGTTCTTAAACAGGAACAGCCAGTCCTGGTCCTCGCCGTCGACATCGACCTTCACCTTGACGGTGCAAGCGTTAATCTCCTCGGACTCGTCGACATCGGTCATGACGCCGGTCTTCTTAAGGTACTTGGCGCCGATGGTGCCCATGTCCATGAGACAGACGGGCTTGGCGTCGCGGCCGAGTTCGTGGCGCATCTCCATGTAGCGGTCGAAGGCCTGCTGCACCACGGCGTCATCGATCGTCACGTCATCCAGGACGGTGCCGAAGGTGGTGTGGCGGCAGTGGTCGGACCAGTAGGTGTCGATCACGCGGATCTCGGTGATGGTGGGGTCGCGGTCCTCATCGCGGAAGTACTGCTGACAGAAGACGATGTCCGCCTCGTCCATGGCAAGGCCGCGCTCGGCGATAAAGGCGGCAAGGCCGGCCTCGTCGAGCTCGCGGAAACCGTCGAGCACCTCGACGGGCTGGGGCTCGGGGGTCTCCATGTACAGCGTTTCGGGCAGGTCGAGCGAGGCGATGCGCGCTTCGACGGGGTTCACCACGTAGTGCTTGATGGCCTCGATGGCGGCTTCGTCCAGAGCGCCCGAGATCATATAGACCTTGGCGGAGCGCACGGCGGGGCGCTCGCCCTGGCTGATGAGCTGCACGCACTCGCTGGCGGAGTCGGCGCGCTGGTCAAACTGGCCAGGCAGGAATTCGACGGCAAAGACGGCGCCATCGCTTGCGGGGAGCTCGTCGTAGGTCACATCGACCTGGGGCTCGCTAAAGACGGTCGGCACGCAGGAGCGGAAAAGCTCCTCGTCGATGCCCTCGACGTCGTAGCGGTTGATGATCCTCAGGGCCTCGATGCCCTTGATGCCGAGAATCTCGGTCAGCTCGCCCTTGAGCTGCTGAGCCTCGACGTCGAACCCGGGTTTCTTCTCCACGTAGATACGAGAGACCATTGGTTCCTGCCTTCCTGATCGGTTGGGCGTACGGTACGGTATGCGGCAGCGGTCGGTTTACGGGGCAAGCCTCGTGGTCGCCTTGAGCCGCATGTTTGTAAACCTCACTATGATACGACAGCTCGCGGTGCGTTGAGGACGGCGAGGGTGCTACAGTGAAGCGCAAACAAGAGAAAGGCATCACATGGCATTCGTTTCGCTCGCCATCATCGCACTCGTGGCCTTTGCAAGCCCCTTCATCGCCTCGGCGATTCCTGGAAAACCCGTTCCCGAGACGGTCTTTTTGCTCGTGCTCGGCGCAGTGCTGGGCCCGCATATGCTCGGCCTTATCCATGTGGATGCCGAGGTCTCGCTCGTGTCAGAGCTCGGCCTGGCCTTTTTGTTCCTGCTTGCCGGCTTTGAGATCGACCCTAAGAACATTACGGGTGTGGAGGGGCGCTACGGCTTGGCGACGTGGGCCGTCACGTTTGGTATTGCCTGGCTTGCCGTGCGCTTTACCCCGTGGTTCTCGGTCAGCCATTTCGACGGTATCGCCGTGACGCTCGCCTTGACCTCGACGGCGCTTGGGGCGCTCATGCCCATCTTGCGCGAGCGGTTGCTTGCCGGAACGCGCGTCGGTGATTCGATTCTTGCCTATGGTACGTGGGGCGAGCTCGGCCCCGTGCTCGCCATGTCGGTACTGCTGTCTGCCCGTACGGGCATCGAGACGCTGCTGATCTTGGGCTTATTTGCCGCCGTGTGCGTGCTGCTTGCCGTGGTCCCCAGCCGCTCCAAACGCGTCGGCAGCCGCTTCTTTGCGTTTGTCGAGGAGCGCGCCGATACCACGTCGCAGACGTTCGTACGCCTGACAGTGCTTATTTTGGTCACGCTCGTGGCGTTCTCGGCCATCTTTAGCCTCGATATCGTATTGGGCGCTTTTGCCGCCGGCTTTGTCCTGCGCTATATCATCCCCGAGGGCAACCATACGCTTGAGACCAAGCTCGACGGCCTGGCCTACGGCTTTTTGATCCCGGTGTTCTTTACCGTGTCGGGCGCTAAGATTGACCTGACGGCCGTGGTGTCGCGCCCCGGGCTGCTCGTGGGCTTTATCTTGGCGCTGCTGATCATTCGCGCGGTGCCGATCCTTGTCTCTATGAGCATTTGTCCCGTGACGCGCGATGTGTCGGCGTATGGCCGCATTACCGTGGCGCTCTACTGCACCACGGCGCTGCCGATCATCGTTGCCGTAACGAGCGTGGCCGTCAACGCGGGCGCGCTGTCGCAAGATATTGCGTCGGTCATGGTTGCCGCCGGTGCCATCACGGTGTTCTTGATGCCATTGCTCGCGCAGCTCTTCTACCGCGTGGTCGACGCCGCGCCGGTCGCCGCCGTGGCAGAGGTTGCCGAGCATCCATCCGATGCACTTGACATCCTGCGCGCCCATCACGATTTGGCGAGCCTGCTCGCACGCGAGCACGAGCTGCTGACCTCGCATGGCCATGGTCGCGTATTCGAGGGCCTGCCTACGCTCGATACGATTGCCGAGCGTCTTTCCGCCGAGGCGGCGAGCGGCCACATCGATGCCCGCATCGTGGACGCGGCGCGTCTTCTTGCCGATAAGACCTATGGTGATGAGGTTGACCCGTCCGAGCTGACTCCGCGTGAGCGCCGCCGCCTTGAGCGCGCCAAGCTCGCCGTACACGAATACCGCCGCCGCATGCTGGAGCTCTACGCGCGCAATGAAGCTCAAGACGACGACGGCAGGTAGCCAATGCCGCCGCGGAAAATGCATCCCGGAATTGGCGTCCAGAGTGGGATGCAGTTTCCGTGAGAGGCCCGTTGCGGAAACGGTGTCCCAGAATCGGCGTTCAAAACGGGGCACATTTTCCGAAACATGGCCCTGAGGGAAACTGCGTCCCGGTCTGGGCCGGAATTCTGGGACACGGCTTCCACTTCAAACAGAAGAAGGCGCGCTGCCTGCGGTTGATGCAGACAGCGCGCCTTTTGCGTTGGGCCTCGTTGAGGTTCGAAGTCGTGGCTTGTGGCCCTTTAGGAACGGGCGGCTCCGTCGACGGGGAGCACGGCGCCCGTGACATAGGATGACATGTCGCTCGCTAGGAAAACGAAGGCGTTGGCGACATCCTCGGGCTCGCCCATGCGACCCAGGGGAATGGTGGCGATGATGGGCTTAATAACCTCTTCGGGCAGGTTGGCGACCATATCGGTCTTGGTTACGCCAGGCGCGACGGCATTGACGCGAATACCCATGGGGGCGAGCTCGCGCGAGAGCGACTGGACCATGCCGTTGACGGCAAACTTGGACGTAGGATAGCCGACGCCGGAGGGCTGGCCATACTTGGCGACCATTGAACTCGTGGTGGTGATGGTGCCGCCGTGGCCGGCCTCGGTCATGATCTTGGCGGCAGCCTGGTGACCATTAAAGACGGCGACGACATTGAGGTCCATGACCTTTGCAAACTCTTCTGCCGTGTAATCCAAAAGGGGCGAGCGCTGGGAGATGCCGGCGTTGTTGACGACCGTGTCCAAGCCGCCCATATCGGCGGCAGCCTGGGTAAAGGCCTCGGTTACGGCTTCGAGCGAGGTGAGGTCGCAGGAGCGACCCCAGACCTTGGCCTCGGGATAGGCGGCTGTCAGCTTCTCAACGGCCGCATCGGCGGTCTCCTGACGCGAGCCAAAGACGGTGACGGTGGCACCCTCCTCGATAAAGCGGCAGGCGATGGCATAGCCGATACCGCGCGTGCCTCCGGTGATGATTGCTTTCTTGCCCTCGAGCAACATGGTGCCTCCATTCTTCGGGGGTGGACGTACGCAGCACAGGATAGCGGCGGACAAAAGCAAACATGCCTGCTTATCGGTGAGCGGTATCCCTGGTTGACACCGAACGGTCAAATTGTTCAAACGCGGATCGCGTCAATGCGCCCCGAGCGTGCAAATAAAAGGGCTCCCGTCCAAGACCAGACGGGAGCCCTTCGAGCAAATGCGTTGTGGGGTGTAAACCGAACTAGTTGGCCATGACGCCTTCGGTCCAGGCCTCAACGTCCTCGATGCGCAGGACGTTGGCGACCTCGGCCACGCAGTCGACGCTGGCAAGCTCGGCGGCGGCAGCCTGGACATCCTTCTCGAGCGCGCGGTGCGTCAGGAAGATGACCGAGCAGGCATCGCTGACGCCCGACTTGCCGTCCTCGACCTGGTTGATGAGCGAGATCGAGATGTTGTGCTTGGCAAAGATGTTGACCGTCTCGGACAGGGCGCCCACGCGGTCGGCGACCTTCAAGCGCATATAGTACTTGGTCTGGAGCTCGTCCATGGGCTTAAAGGCGAGGTTGTGGCCATAGGGCTCAATCTCGGGCAGCGGAGCTACGCCGCGGCTGATCTGCTCGGAGAGCGACAGGATATCGCCCACGACGGCGCTCGCGGTGGGAAAGGAGCCTGCGCCGGCACCGTAGAACCTGTCTCTTATACACATCTCCGAGCCCACGAGACGGACTCCTATCTC
>UROO01000014.1 GCA_900549555.1 uncultured Collinsella sp.
ACCTATGACGTTCTGATTCGTAGTCAGACCCTCTATCCAGCTGAGGTAACGCCGCAGCGCAAAACATATAAAACCACTTTAGTTAGTTAGAGTCAAGCACAATCTCAAACTTTTTTGAGAATATGTTCCTTACGCAGCTCCGCATGCGCCAGCGTCCCCCATGCGATCAATCGGTTTTTCAACCACATCGAACCCGGCACCGAGCTCCCTCAACAGCGAGCGCGCCCGCTGGGCACAGTCATAATCGGCAAACGAGATACTCAACATGCGCGCCACCTGGTTAGAAGCCTCAACTCCATAGAACCGCTCAAGTGCCACAAGCCCCTCGTGTGTCACAAAGGTCTCGACTACATGCGGCGACTCCTCAAAGCACCATTGGGTCAACGGACCCTCGCTCGTCTGCCGCACCACCAAACCACCCATACCGGATGGCTCACACGTAACTAGTAGGTGCTCCCCACCTTCATCGCTCTCAAACAAAACTACCCGCTCATCAAACAGCTCCATCGCATCCCCTTCCTCTCGCTTCTATTTAACAAAAGCATAGCAGGTAGATGGCTGTATACAGAACGTTTGTTCGTGTGTTTTCTATTGAGCTGTCCGCGCGATATGGTAAAGCACCGCACACAAAAAGGGCGCCCCAGAAAGGAGCGCCCTTGCAAATCGCTTATGCAGGCAACCTACGCAACCGGCTCGATCTTCTCGAGGCCGCCCATGTAAGGACGAAGAACCTCGGGGACCGTGATGGTGCCGTCGGCGTTCTGGTAGTTCTCCAGAATGGCGGCCATGGTGCGGCCAGCCGGCAGGCCGGAACCGTTGAGGGTGTGCAGGTAGCGCGAGCCCTTGAAGTTCTCGGGGTCGCGATACTTGATGTTGGCGCGACGGGCCTGGAAATCGCCGCAGTTAGAGCAGGAGCTGATCTCCTTGTAGGCGTTGTAGCTCGGCAGCCAGACCTCGATGTCGTAGGTCTGACGGGCAGAGAAGCCCAGGTCGCCGGTGCACAGGCTAATCACGCGATACGGAAGGCCCAGCTGCTGAAGCAGGAACTCGGCCTCGGCGGTCATGCTCTCGAGCTCCTCGTCGGATTCCTCCGGCTTGGCAAACTTGACCATCTCGACCTTGTCGAACTCGTGCTGGCGAATGATGCCGCGAGTGTCGCGACCGGCGGAACCGGCCTCCTCGCGGAAGCAGGGGGTGAAGGCGGTGTAGCGACGCGGCAGGGTGTCGGCATCGAGAACCTCGCCGGCGTGCAGGTTGGTAAGCACGACCTCGGCGGTAGGGATCAGGAAGTTGTCGCCCGAGACGTGATAGGCGTCGTCCTCGAACTTGGGCAGCTGACCCGTACCGAACATGGTCTGACGCTTGACGACGATGGGCGGCCACCACTCCTTAAAGCCACGGCTCGTGTGCGTGTCCAGGAAGAAGTTGATAAGGGCGCGCTCCAGGCGGGCACCGGCGCCACCGAGAACGGTGAAGCGGCTGCCGGAGAGCTTGTTGCCACGCTCGAAGTCGAGGATGTCGAGGTCGGTTCCCAGATCCCAGTGCGGCTTAAAGTCGAAGTCGAACTCGCGCGGGGTACCCCAGCGGCGACGCTCGATGTTCTCGTCCTCGTCCTTACCGTACGGGGTGGCCTCGCACGGAATGTTGGGCAGGTGAGCCATGAAGTCGTACTGCTCCTGCTCGAGAGCAGTGCGGCGCTCGGCCAGACCGTCAATCTTCTCGTTGACGGCGCGCACGGCCTCTTTGGCGGCCTCGGCCTCGTCCTTCTTGCCTTCCTTCATCAGGGCGCCGATCTTCTTGGACTCGGCATTACGCGTGGCCTGGAGCTCCTCGACCTCGGTGATGACGGCACGACGCTCGTCGTCGAGCTCAAAGAACTTCTCTCGATCCCAAGACGTCTGGCGGTTAGCCATGGCGGTATCGATGGCATCGGGGTTCTCGCGAACAAACTTGATATCAAGCATTAGATCCTCCGGCGATATACATTCCATTTAGGTTGCAACCTTGTACATGTATGGGCAAGTATATACTTATGAGCGTTTACGACCCAACCCAACTACGCAAGAAGGCACCCAATGGACGCAGTTTTTTCCTTTTTGTTTGGCACCCGCACCGGTTTTGCCATCCTTTTCGCCGGCGGCATCCTGCTATTTGCGATTCTTGCCTTTGTGATGGAGAAGCGCACCCATAAGATGTATGTCGACCGCGGCCCCAAGTCCGAGGACGATCAAGACGACTTCTGGGACTAGTCTGCCAAATAGAGACAGGTTTATTTTGGTCGGTTTTATCTGGGAAAACGCAAGCGCCCCGCAACTGGAATTGAGCCAGTTGCGGGGCGCTTTTCGCACATGCGACAAAACCGCAGGAAAAACCTGCCAAAATAAACCTGTCCCTAAATGGCAGGTTTTACTGGAGGGTGGCGTCGATGGCCTTGACCAGGGCGCTGCGCATGCCGGCGTCCTCGAGCGCGACGACGCCCTTGATGGTGGCACCGCCGGGCGAGCATACGGCATCCTTCATCGCCGCAGGATGCTGCCCTGTTGCAAGCTGCAGCTTTGCCGTGCCCAGCACCATCTGGCTCACAATGCGATAGGCATCGGCGCGCGGGATACCGTGCTTGACGGCCGCGTCGCCCAAGGCCTCAATCGCCATGGCGACAAATGCCGGTGCGCAACCGCCCACGGTGCCGCCCACAAACAGCAGGCTCGTATCGAGCTCGACGACAGTGCCAAGCTTACCGAGCAGGTCGAGCACCACGGCACGCTGCTTGTCATTGAGCGTAGAGGACTTCTCGCAGGCGATAACGCCTTCGCCCACTGAAACCGGCGTGTTGGGCACCGTCGAGATATGCGCGACACCCGGCAGGACCTTTTCCCACTTGGCGCTATCCCAAGTCCAGGCGACCGAAAGGACAACCTTGTCGGCTAGGGCATCCTTGAGCGGAGCGAAGACTTTCTCGATCATATACGGCTTGACCGCAGCGACCACGATATCAGATGCGGCAACAACCTCCGCCGCGTCATGACAGGCAACCATCCCACGCGCTTCACAACGCTCAACCAAGGCGTCGTAGTGGCCCGCGCAAGCACACATGTCGCTCGCAGCCGCACCGGCGGCGATCAAGCCATCGGCCATAGCGCTCGCCATATTGCCAAAACCGACAAATCCAATCCTCATATCTCATAGTCCTCTCAGACACGCTCTTCAAAACGAAGGCTATTGTCCCACGGCATTGTTTCGTATTGCCAACCTATTTGTGATACGGCTCGCCACGGCTGATCTTGCAGGCGCGGTAAATCTGCTCCAGCAGCACCACGCGCGCCAGGTTATGCGGAAAGGTAATGCGTCCAAAGCTGAGCATCTCGTCGGCTCGTGCGCGCACGTCATCGCTCACGCCGTCCGATCCGCCAATCACAAAGGCGATGTCGCTGTTACCACGCAGCATAAGATCATCGAGCCGCGCCGAAAGCTCCTCGCTCGAGCGCTCTTTGCCCTCAATGGCCAGCAGGATCACATGCGCTCGAGACGGCAGGGTTGCAAGAATCGCCGCCCCCTCCTTGTCGCGCGCGGCATCCACGCCGCCCGCCTTAGCCGGGTCGATATCGGCCACCACGCGGATATCCACCTTGGCATAGGCACCTAGGCGCTTGGTGTACTCAGCGCACGCGTCCTTCCAAAAGCGCTCCTTGAGCTTACCGACGCAAACGACGGTATATTTCACGCGCGTCTACTCCTTCGAATCGTTTTGAACTTTGCCGGCGGTCAGCATCTGCTCGAACATCGAGGCTGACTGCGAGAAATCGCTCGGCAGCACGACCGTCGAGGTTTTACCCGTACGAGCGAACTCCGTCATCATCTCGGACCACTGCGTAAACATGAACAGCTGGTTGGCCTCGTCGTTGCCGACACCCGTCTCCTGGATGATCTCGAGCGAATCCTTGATGCCCAGCGCGATGGCCTTGCGCTGGTTGGCGATGCCCTCGCCCGCCTTTTCCATCGCCTCGGCCTCGGCGGTCGCCTCGGTAACGCGCTTGATGCGGTCGGCCTCAGCGAGCTCCTGCGCAGCAGCGCGCTTGCGCTGGGCGGCGTTGATGTCGTTCATGGAGTTCTCGACCTCGGTCGGCAGCGCGATCTTGGTGATGAGTGTCGACACGAGGGTAAAGCCGTAGGCAGCCATCTGCTCGGACACGGTGGCATTAACGTCCTTGGCGATGTCATCCTTCTTGGCAAAGACCTCATCGAGCGTATAGACAGGGATGGAAGAGCGCAGGGCGTCGGTGATGAAATCGCGCATCTGGTCGACGGGCTCCTGCAACATGTAGTAGCTCTTGTAGATGCCCGAATCTGCCGGGCCGGCGCCCATGTCATAGCTCACGTGGTACTGAGCAGAGACCTCAAGGCCGATGGTCACGTTGTCCTGGGTCTTAACGTCGATGCCAAAACCGTTTTTCATGGTGCGCAGACTCACCGTGGCGGCCTTGCGGTCGATCACGGGCACCTTCATGTGGAAGCCCGCGTTGACGATGCGATTGAACTTGCCCAGACGCTCGATGATCACGGCATGCTGCTGTTCAACGACATAGCAGGCGTTGGGGAGCAGCAGCAACAAAATGATGATGGGAAGTAGAAAGCTCGTAAGAGCAGCGATGATACCGGACAACAGCATGGTCTCTCCTCTGATAGGCACACGTTGGCATTAGGATACCCGCACGAAGCAGCCACGTGACACCAACAGGAGGCCCATAACAAAAAAGCCCCCATTACTGGGAGCTCTTTCATTTAGTGGTGCGGGCGAAAGGACGTCCGCGTATCCGCTTCGCGGATCCGCACCGGCTTCGCCCGCCTGCCGGCGCCCTCGCCAGCTCGCTAAAAACGCTCCGCGTTTTCTTTACGCTCGCTCCTTCACAGGTTCAAGTCCCTGCGATGGGCCCATAACAAAAAAGCTCCCATTGCTGGGAGCTCTTTCATTTAATGGTGCGGGCGAAAGGACTTGAACCTTCATGGGGTTGCCCCCATACGGACCTGAACCGTACGCGTCTGCCAATTCCGCCACGCCCGCGTGCAGGAATTAGAATAACGGAGCACCATCGCGAACGCAAGAACTATTTTTGAAAAAGTTTGCAGGCATTTTCCCAAGCTGCTCGCGCGATTGCCTCAGCATCCTCGCCGGTACGATCGACACGGTCGTTGACCAGCGTGTTTGCCGTGATAGAAATCATTGCCGGCTCGCACTCAAGACCACGAATGGGCTCCGGCGCCATATGGGGACAATCCGTCTCGAACAAAATGCGATCGAGCGGGGTCGCCGCAAATGCCTCGCGCACGTCGTCGTTGCGCTTAAAGGTGGCCGCGCCGCCATAGGCGATATAGCAGCCCAAACCCACAAAGCGCTCCATCGTGGCTCGATCCTCGCCAAAGCAGTGCAGCACGCAACCGGCCTGAGGCACACCTACCTCGCGCAGCACGTTGTACGCATCAACGTGCGAAGTGCGCTCCCCATCCGAGTCCTCGTGCCGCAGGTGCAGCTCCACCGGCACATTGCGGCGCACGGCAACTTCGAGCTGACGTGCCATGCAATCAATCTGCACGCTATGGGGCGCCGGCGCGATGTCGTCATCGTAATCCATGTGATAGTCCAGACCGATCTCGCCGATGCCGACGCACAAAGGGTCATCAAGCGCAGCAACGACCTGTGCGTGAATATCGTCGGTATAATCCGGCGCGCCATAGGGATGAACGCCAGCGAGATACTTGATCTGCGGAATATCCCGCATCGGTAGAATTTCGCGCACCAGCCAGTCGCTATAGTCCGTCACGCTGCGCTTGTCGGCGATGGGGTCGAGCATCGTCACCAACAGGTCGACGCCCGCGGCTTTCGCGCGCACGAGCGTCTCGGGCACTTCTTTGCCCCAAAACGAAAGCAGATGCGCATGCGTGTCGGCAAGCGGTGCCAAGGGCACGGGGCAGGCAACCGTCTTCTTTTTCTTGGTAAACGTCACGCGTTCGGCATTAATCGTCATGGATTAGCTCCTGGGCCAGGCGGACAAAGTCAGCAACATCGAGCGTCTCGGCGCGCGTGGTGGGTGAGATACCGCAAGCCTCAAAGGCGGCATCGAGCACGTCCTTGGCAAAGCCGTTGGCGCTCATGGAATTGCGGATGGTCTTGCGACGCTGAGCAAATGCGGCGTCAATCACGCGGGCCACAAACTCGCGATCGAGTCCTTCGGGCACCACGCCGTCAACACGGTCGATACGCACGACGGCCGAGTCCACGTGCGGTGCCGGCATAAAGCAACGCGGCGGCACCTCAAAGCGACCCGTCACCTGCGCATACAGGCCGAGCTTTGCCGTATAGCCGCCATAGGTCTTATTGCCCGGCACTGCGGCAATGCGATCGGCAACCTCCTTTTGAACCATGACGACGGCGCGCTTGAGCGCGGGCATCGTCTGGAAGAACTGCAGGATGATCGTCGCCGCCACGTTATAGGGCAGGTTCGCGACAAATACCGTCGGCTCACCGCCCGCAACCTGCTCAATCTGCTCCGGCGTCACCCTGAGCGCGTCGCCCATGATAAAACGGAAGTTGGCATAGTCGGCGGCATGGGCATCGAGCACCGGCTCGAGCTCGGGGTCGGCCTCGATCGACGTGACGCACGCCGCCTCCTGCAGCAGCGCAAGCGTGAGCGTACCAACGCCCGGACCGACCTCGAGCACGCGCTCATCGCCCGCAAGCTCGGAAAGCTCGCAAATGCGCTCAATTACATGGTTGTCGATCAGGAAGTTCTGGCCCAGGCGATGCTTGGTCGCAAGGCCAAACTCCTCCAGCAGCTCCCTTGTTGCCGTGGGGTTTGCCAAAGGCGAAGTTGTCATAGTTGCCTCCTTAGCATGGTGGCGGCGTCTTGAAACAAAAGGGCATGGACCGTTGCGGCCATGCCCTTACATCTAAACAGCAAATTGCCGATATGGCGCGCGGCGGCTTAGCCCAGACGCGGGAACAGCGGCTCGCCCTTCTCGACGGGCTGACCACCGGCAAGCAAGCCCCAAGCGCAAATGCCCTTGAGGTCGTCGCTCGCGGCCTCGTCCTCGCACGACAGGCGGCGCAGGGCCTCGGCAGAAGTCTGGGGCATGAGCGGCATCAGCAGGTGAGCGGCAATGCGGATAGCCTCGAGCAGGTTGTAGATCACAAATGCCAGCTCGTCAGCCTTGGTCTCGTCCTTGGCAAGCGCCCAGGGCTCGGAGTCCTCGATGTAGTGGTTGGCGGCATGGATGAGCTCCATAACCTCGTCCTTAGCTCCACCGTAATCGAGCGCGTCCATCTTGGCCATGTAGCGCTCGACCAGGCCATCGGCGATCTTTGCCAGCGGGTTTTCGAACGCATCGAACGACGCGGGCTTGGCGGGCGCGCAACCGTCAAAGTACTTGCCGCTCATGTTGAGCGAACGCGAGATAAGGTTGCCCCAGCTGTTGGCCAGGTCGGCGTTGTAGACCTGCTCCATGCGATCGAAGCTGATGGCACCGTCGGTGCCGGGGACGACGTCGGTCATGAAGTAATAGCGATAGCCCTCGACGCCCAGCATGTCGATAACGTCCTGCGGAGCGATGGCGTTGCCGCGGCTCTTGGACATCTTCTCGGCCTTGCCGGTCTCGGCATTGCGCACGGTCAGGAAGCCGTGGGCAAAGACGTGCTCGGGCAGGGCCTCGCCGATGGCCATGAGCATGGCGGGCCAAATGACGCAGTGGAAGCGGATGATGTCCTTACCCACGATGTGGAACTGCGCGGGCCAACGATAGGCCAGCTCGGCACGCGCCTCGTCGGTGTCGACGCCGTAGCCGACGGCCGTCATATAGTTGAGCAGCGCATCGAACCACACGTAGGTCACGTGGCCCTCGTCAAACGGGACCTGAATGCCCCAGTCAAAGCTCGTGCGGCTCACGGAAAGGTCGTTAAGACCGCCCTCGACAAAGCTGCGCACCTCGTTCATGCGGAACGCAGGCTCGACAAAGTCGGGGTGCTCGTCGTAAAGCTTGAGCAGCTTGTCCTGGAAGGCGGAAAGCTTAAAGAAGTAGGACTCCTCCTGCACGCGCTCGAGCGGACGGTGGCAGTCGGGGCACAGGTGCTGGCCGACGCTGCCGTACTCCTCGTCGCCCTTCTGGACCTGCGTATCGGTGAAGTAGGTCTCGTCAGGCACGCAATACCAGCCGTCGTAGCTGCCCTTATACAGGTAACCGGACTCCTTCATGCGCTCCCACAGGTACTGCACGGCATGATGCTGGCGCGGCTCGGTGGTGCGGATGAAGTCATCGTTGGAAATCTCGAGCTTGCTCCAAAGCTCCTTGAAGTGCGGAGCCTGGCTGTCGGTCCACTCCTGCGGCGTCATGCCATGCTTGGCTGCGGCCTCGGCGACCTTCTCGCCGTGCTCGTCCATGCCGGTCAGGAACTTGACGTTGTAGCCGGCGGAGCGGCGATAGCGAGCCTGAACGTCGGCGATGATGGTGGAATAAGCCGTGCCCAGGTGCGGATCGGCGTTGACGTAGTAGATGGGCGTCGTGATAAAGAACGAAGGCTTGCTTTGATCCATGGGGTTTGTCCTCCAGAAAAACGTTGCATACAGGAGATGATTCTAGCGCAAGGGCTGGATATCCTCCATCTATTGCATATCGAGCACCATGGCATAGACATCGCGCTTGCGGCGCGAATACTTCTGAGACAGGCGCTTGGCCACCGCAGACGCGGGCTCCCCCTCCTCGAGCGCGGCGCGGATATCCTCGCGCAGGGCCTCGTCGGGATCCGCTGCCGCGGCGCCAACCGGCACGGCACCGGCCCCCTCATCCTCGCTCGGCGGCGCGATGACCAGCGCAATCTCGCCCTTTACCTCGCCGCGAGCACGCAGCTCCTCGGCAAGCTGGGCAGCGGTCCCGCGCAAGACTTCCTCGTGCAGCTTGGTGAGTTCGCGGCAGACGGCAACCTCACGCAGAGGAAAGACCTCTGTCACGGCCTCGAGCGTCGCCACGATGCGATGTGGAGACTCGTAGAAGATGAGTGCGCCGGGCACCACGGCAAGGCGCTGCAAACGGCGCACGCGGTCGCCGTGCTTTCGGCCCAAAAAGCCCTCGAAGAAAAAATGCTCGCAGGGAATGCCGGACGAAACGAGTGCCGTGACGCAAGCAGAGGGCCCGGGAATAACTTCGACGGGCACATCGGCCTCACGTGCCGCCTCGACCAGCGCCTGGCCGGGATCGGACACGCTCGGCATGCCGGCGTCCGAGGCAAAGGCGAGGGTCTCCCCCGCCAGCAGACGGTCGACCAGGCCGGCGGCGCGGCTGGCGATCACATTCTCGTCGCAACGGACAAGCGGCTTGGAAATGCCCAGGTGCATCAGCAGCTTTGACGTCACACGCGTGTCTTCGCAGCAGATGGCATCGGCGATGGCAAACGCCTCGCCAACGCGCGGGGACAGGTCGCCCAGGTTGCCGATGGGCGTGCCGACCACATAGAGTTTGCCCGTATGGGCGCTGTTTTGCGTCATATCAACCTATTCAATCATGCCGCGCTCGAGCGTACCGAGCGCCGCGCGGGCGTCCCATGCCGCAATGCGCTTCTCGGTCTTCCACGTTTGGAAGAACCAACCGGCAGCCGGCGCAAACGAAGCCAGCTGGTTGGCGATAAACACACGCTCGTAGGCATTGCGGCCCTCAGGCGTAACCGACGAGTTGGCAAAGATCGCCGCACCCGACCATTCGCCCACCAGCACGGGGAACCCAGTCGAAATCGCTTCTTTAAGCTCGCGCTTGTTGCGCGAAATCGCCGTCGTCAGCCCGCGGGGACTCGTGATGTCGAGTGCATACTCGTCGCGGTAATGGTACAGGTGAAGGTCCATGTAGACGTTCTTGTACTTGGCGCCGCGCATAAAATGCTTCCACTCGCTGGGATACCCCGAAGACGAGAAGACGACAATCTTATCCTCGGGCATATACGAACGGACGAGCTCGTAGGCATCACGATAGAAATTGCGCAGGTAGTGGGCCGGAATGCCATCCGTCATGGTAAAGAGGCTCTTGCGGACGCTCATCTGCGGCGTATCCAACAGCTCAATGCCCAGCAGGCTCTCGGCCTCGCCGTAGCGATCGGCCAAGCGCTCGAGCACGTCGAGTGCGACATGACGGCCGTTGGTGGACGAATGCCACTCGGCAACAGCCTCCGGCGTGGTGGGCGAATCGTTGGAATCGCCCTGGCCACCGGGCACCGTCGCCAGATCGAGCAGCACGCGGATATCGTACTTGGCAGCCCACTCAATCGCACGGTCAATGTAGTCGACAACCGAGATGTAGGACGCATCGGACTCCTGCGAACCAAAGGCATACCAGGGCACCGGCAAACGTACGGCATTGAGGCCAATCTGCGCCATGCGGCGAAAATCGTCCTCACTCACAAACGTCTCGTAATGACGGCGCATGCGCTCGTTATAGGCGGCGGTGCCCATGGCCTCCTGCAGCTCGGCCGCGTTGGATGCACCGGTCGCCGCGTATAGCGACGGGGTCACCCAAGGCTCGGGAATAAACCAGCCAGAGAGATTAACGCCGAGTATCCTCTCCATCACTGCCCCCTTCGGATCGTGCAGGCCAAACCTGCATCGTATTGCATAGGAAAAGTATCGTTTTGAGTATACCCGCGCGTGCGGACAGACGACCGAACGGTCTGTAAAGTGGCGCAAAAGCGGGAGGAATGTCTGGGGCGAGCGGGGTCAAGATGACGTACCGAGATGCGCATACACGCCGAGGGCAGGCGCCGGAAAGCGCATTCCATTCTTTCGCTCAATAATGGGATGCGCTTTCCGCGGGTCCACATAAAAGAAAAGGACCCCTTTGCAGAGGTCCTAGTCAATTCAAGGTGGCGGGGAAGGGAATCGCGTCCGCGCGCTGCGCGGACGGACCGCCGCGGCGCTTGCGCGCCTTGCGAGCTACGCTGGAAAACGCTTGCGCGTTTCCTCAGCTCCGCGCCCTCACGGGGTTCGATTCCATGCATGGTCCACATAAAAGAAAAGGACCCCTTTGCAGAGGTCCTAGTCAATTCAAGGTGGCGGGGAAGGGAATCGAACCCCTGACACGAGGATTTTCAGTCCTCTGCTCTACCAACTGAGCTACCCAGCCATTTGAGGTGTGCCTTGTTTCAAGGCTTGATTAGTATAACCAAGGACGCGCTCCGGTCAACCGAGAATTTGAAAAAAGTTTTTGAGCACGGCGCCAGCCACAAGGCCGACCCTATAGAACAGCACGTTAGAGACATCAACCCACCGCAAGAAGTTTTTCGCTCAAGGCTGCACGGGCAAACTCACTTGGCGTCATTCCTTCAGCCGCCGCCCGACGACGAATCGCCTCCTTCATCCCTAGGGGAATCTTGACCGATAGCGTTGCCGTCCCTTCGCTTGAGAGCGGAGGCCGCCCGTGCACGATCCCCCCAACGGTATGCTCGCCGTCCGGAAACCCGCCATGCTCGTACGACTCGCACCACGCGTCAATCATTTCATCCGTTACAACCTGACCATTGGCAGCCGTATACGCCTTGCTCATCATCGACCCCTCTGCCGAGCTTGCTCGATCTCTTGCCAGAATTTCTTCTGAACCGGAGACAGGGCATGAATAATGAGCCATCCACGAATTAGTTCGACTGCAACAAATTCCATACTTCGACCATCTGGAAGCCATCCAATGGCAAGCCATCTCGGCGGCTCGTCCTCCGACTCGCGGCGAATGCACTCAGTAACCGCGAACCAGGCACCAAGCACTTTCTTTTCCGTCAAGTGTTTTTTTGGCGTTGGGATGGATCTCAACATCCATGCATCTTCTCCTCCATCTTACCCAATTTCGTATGACGAAAGTCCGCTGTCGCCAATTCTTACGCCGGCACTTGTTGAAAGGCGGGAGGTGTAGCGAGGATTGAAGGGCGTTCCAGCACCGCCCAGGCACCGGGACAGGAACACATGCGCCAAGGACGGACGTTTTCGTAGCATGCGAGGATGCTGCCGTTGCGGTCGATAAAAGCAATGTCGATGGGGTAGGCCATAAAGCAGGTGTGGACCGAAGAGCAGCGTGGGAACGCCATGACGAGCGGCAACCCGTTGGCGGCAATCGGAGACCGTCCCAGCATGCCGCGCAGGCGCACGGCAAACGACTCCGCCACCACAAACTCGGCAGGCGCCCAACCCAGCCTGTTGAGCGCCCGCGCGTAGGCAATGTAGGATGAGGCCGCGGTCACATAACCACCCCCGGACGCCACGGATCGACCGTCACTGCGCGCTCGTGCGACAACTTTGCCGGTGCCCCCAGCGAAACGCCGGCGATGCTGAGCGAGCTCGGCCACGGCTCGTAGCGCATGGTACAGGTATAGGTCCTAAACGTGCCGGAGAGCGAAAGCAGACCGCCATCCGATGTCGTCGCACCCTGCTCGCTCGAGACCTCAATCTGCAAGTCATAGCCTTCCATGGCATGTTGGATCTGAGCCTGAACGGTCGCGGAGGCATCGATGGAGCTGTCATCGCCCTCCCCGCTCGGCGCCACGGCATGCGCTAGCACGATATCGGGCACCACGCGATCGAAGCGCGCGACCGCGTCGGCAAAGACCATGACGTTGTACACGATAAGCGCCAGAACCAGCAGGACGGGCGTGACCACGGCCATCTCGACCGTCGCCTGGGCGCGCTCCTCGCACAGGCGCGTGCGGATGCCCATTACGACCCACCGCCCAGGGCACCCGCCAGTGTGGCGACATCGACGGTAAGTGGGATGGAACCGCCGCCGGGCAGCGGAATCTCCGCAAGCGTGAACACCGTGCCGCTGATGGTGCGCTCGACTTGATATTCCAGCGCCTCGCAAAGCGCCTTGGGGTCGGTCACGCCCAGCGGAATACTTCGTAGCTTGTCCTGCACTTTAGAAAGACCTGTGATGTCAGACCCCGGGCTCTTGATGACATTGGCGGTGTCGGTCAGTACCGGCTTTCGTAGGCGCAAGTCGCACGGCTCCAAGCCCAGCGCCGCCACGGACGCCGAAACGGTATCGCCGAGCCACGACGCAATGGAGCCCAACGCACCGCTGCCCCCTCCCAGGCCATCGATCATCTCGCCCATGAGCTCGTCAGCCGAGCCTTGGATGTCTCCGTATCCCACAAGCAGCCGTCCCCAAACATCCATGACGCCATCGAGTACACCGGCAACACCGCCCGAACGCTCCTCCAACGTCGAGAAAAACCGCGAGAGAACGTTGTTCTGCGCCGTCGCGTCATCGGGTGCCAGCACCGCAGCAGAGATAGCACCGCGCTCGCCAAGCCTGACCGCCGCGTTAAACGAAGAGCTGAGCTCATCGGGGCTCGAGATGGCACCCGAAACCGCAAAGGCGACCACGCCATTGCGACCGGGCGGAGCGATACGCGGACGCTCGCCCGAAAGCGCTTTAATGGCCTCGTCAAACGCATTGCCCGCACGGTCAGCCTCGTCCTCGGTCTGGCGCATGAGCTCGAGCTCTTTGTTGCGGCATTCGACGTAGTCTTCCAGAGCGCCTTTGAACTCATCAAAGTGGTACTCGAAGCCGTTTTCGATAGAAGTCGAAGGAGCCGCAACGGCGCCGAGCGACGAAACACCAAAATGGCATCTGTTGCATTTGTCCTGCCCGTCATAAGCAGCGACCGAGGCTAGCCCGCCTGGCGTCCCTTTCTTATAGTTGGGGCAGCTCGTTCCATAATGCAGATACGTTTTGCCATCGTTGGTACTAGTTGGCCACGCCGCATCGGTATAGAGTTCCGTCGCTCGCACCTCGTCAGTGTTGCGCGGCAACAACGGAATATAGGAAGTGGTCCGGTCTCCGTCTTCGGTTATATATGCGCGATTGACCTCTGCGCTCGCATAGGTATAGAACGCCTTGCGCGCCGCCGACTCCGCCTTCGTCTCGACGCTTGAGCCTTGAGGCGCCTCGTTTGCAAGGCGCAAGCGGTAATAGGCCTTCGCGCGATCGAGCGCCACTTGCGGCTCCCATGTGACGCTCGAGGCATAGTGCGGATTCTCAATATCCGAAAGCTTCGCCAAACTCCTCGCGCGTTCCCACATGCATGAGCAACTGCCGACCGAAGCCGGATCCGACCCGCCGCAATCCGCAAGCCAGGCGCGCTCTTTTGCTTTCGCCGTCTCCTCCGAGGCCTTCTGCAGCTCATCTGCTGCGCGTTCCAGATCTTTCGATGTGTCTTTAATGACATCGGTCGAGATCTCGGACCCCTCGAGCGCAACGAAATCCGACTCGGACGTCCTGGGCACGGCAAGCGCCGTACCGGTATAGGTCGCACCCTCGGTATCCTGCGCCGACACGGCCTGCGTAGCTCGCGCGGCAACCAGATACGGTAGAGCCGTCTCGATTTTCTGCAGGCCCTTGGAGGCGCTTTTGGCAAACTTATTGCGCGTTTTAATGATCTCGATCCCCGTGTCGACCATATCGCCCGCGGCAAGCTCGGCACCCGGAATAAGGATGGCGACCAAGCCGGTGCCGATCGTGGCAAACCCCGCCAGCCCCAGGCTCAAGATGCTCGCATCAACCACCGTGGCAGCCGTGTGATAGGACGACACCACATTGGCGCCTGCCAGCGCGCCGCTATCGGCAGCCACCTGGGTGTCCCCCGCGCGCGACATGCTCCATATCGCCGCCGTCGACGAAAACAGCAGCGTGAGCACCACCAAGATGACCACCGCAGAGGAGAGTGTGGTGTAGGCACCGTCTTCGATAAACAGGTCGATACCGGCTCGACCCATAAAGCCGCCTCGCTTGCAGCGAGCATGCGGTCGGCAACGGCACGCAAACTCCCTCGTCACCTTCAACAGGCAGCGCTTAATCCCATGCAGCAATCCATGAATCATAATCTCCCTCCAGCCACTCGGGACGCGATCGATACGAGACGCCGACCTTAAGCTCGACATAGCCGTTTTGGCCTGCGTTACCCATAGCCTGCGCAAACGCACCGATCACGGGCAACGGTTTAACCTCGCCGGTAACGGAAACGGACGAGACACCGCCCGCATCGGCCCGACCAAGCTCGATATCCCACGACAGGGGCCCGCCGGCATGAAAAATCGAAACGTCTGGCACCGCGGCAAGTCGGCGGCGCGTAAACTCCTTAATATCCTCGTCATCCCCCAGCGTCGTCGTGGTCATAAGCCGCGCGGTCTCGGCGGCGGCAGACTCCATGACCGCGCGCGTATAGAGCAGGCACACCGGCTGCAGCGCCAACAGGACGAGCGTCAGAAACGTCGGCAGCAGGAATGCCGCCTCGACCGTAGACTGCGCCCGGTCCTCGCGCGCAGCATCAATACAGCACGATGTCCTTAGCACCCGCAGCAGCGTCGACAACCGATGCCGAGGTGACGCCGTGAGACGCCGCCCGCTCGACCAGCACCGCCAAGCGCCCATCGGCACCGGCACGCCAAAGCCCGGCGATCGCCAGCACGATGGAAAGCAGTGCCACCGTGACGATGGCATATTCGACCGTTGCCTGGGCAGATTCCTCGCGCAGGACATCATGCATTTCACGACCCCTCCTTTGAGTTCGTTGTCTGCGGGGTCAGGCGGACCACGCGCAGGCGACACGAAGTATCACCAGCATCCGCGGCAACCGTCACCATATCGACCCAGCCGCGTCCGTCACGCACGATGGCGCCCCACACGTTGCCCTTGATGTCGAGATAGCCGCTCAGAGCAAGTTGGGCCGTGGGCACCTCGCGATAGGCGCGCAGCATATCTGCCGCCGCTTCGGTCATTGGTCGGCACTCGGACCATGCGAGACGAACATCGACGGCATTGTTTGCAGATGAACCCGTTGCAGCGTCCGCTCGCTCGTCGAGTGCTTGCAAGAACGTTTGCGCCGTGACGGCGGCATTCGCATCGTCCGCGTCTCGCGCATCGTCTTTTTGAGACGCCGCAGCCGAACCCGAGCCCGCATCCGCGGCAACCCCTAAACGTTGTTGCCGTGCTGCGTTAAGCCCCCAAACCGCCACTGCCACCGCCACGACCGCACAGGCGAGCACCAGCAACGCGCCGACGGGACGGGCGCCCTCTACAGGCTGTTGATGCCCTCGCTGATAGCGCTCCATAAATCTTGGACCTTGCCCTTAAATGCGACGATGGCAATGATGGCAATCACCACGAGCACACCGACTAGGATGGCGTACTCGGTGGTGCCCTGCGCGCTCTCCTCCCGCAGCAGTTCTTCGGCACGCTGGCGAGCGTGAATTGACTGGCAAAACGCCAAGCTCCAGACCTTGTCAACAACGTCAGTCATCGTATTCATGTATTCCTCCCTACATCATCCCGCCTGCTCCCAGCAGCGGGCCCAATATGGACAGAAGCAACGCCGGCAAGATGAGCGTGCCGGTGGGAATCAGCAGCTTGACCGGCGCGCGCTCAATCTCGCGCTCGACCGCGGCGCGATGGGCCGCGCGAATCTCGCGACTTTGGGCCGCCAGCGTCTCGGCAAGCGGGGCACCGAGAGCAAGCGCCTGCCCCGCCGTGATGGCAAAGGTCTCGAGCGCCCGCACATCCAGGTCGCGCGCGGCCGCCAGAAGCTCATCCTCTCGCGTCCCTACGCCCACCCGCCATGCCATGCAGGCTCGCTCAAGGCGGAGTGCCAACGTCGATCGGCGATTGGCGCAAAAAACCTCAAGCGCCGCATCGAACGAAAGACCAGCCGAAAGCCCCAGACGCACCACGTCGATCATCTCGGACACCTCGCCGAGCGACACCTGCGCCGTACCACCCGTGCCGAGCATGCCCCTCAACCGTGCTACCAGGACATCGGTCACCGATCGGGCAGCCGCAACGACCAGCAGCGCCTCGCGTTTGCAGACCTGGGCGATCTTGCATGCGTCCGCACGATTGAGCCCTGTCACGATAAACACGCTGAGCGCGCACAGGCACGCCGCGACCCCGACCAGGGCGCTCATAGCTCCACCCGCATAATGCGTCGGATAACCACCAGGGCAACGGCGTTGAGGGCAAGACCCAGCACCACAGCGCCCGCGCCGGCAGGCGTCGCAAGACCGCGACGAAAATCTGCCGAAAGCAGCGCCAACACCGCGCACATGCCCGCCGGCATCGCCGCGACCATATGCGCAGACATGCGAGCCTGCGACGTCTTAACATCCAGGCGGCGCTTGAGCTCGATGCGCTCCCCCACCATGCTCGACGCCTCGGACAGTAAGTCGGCAAGCGGAGCACCGGTGCGCTGAGACACCTTAAGCGCCAAGGTCACAAGCGAAAGGCCGGGGGCGTCGATGCGCACGAGCAAGTCATCGAGCGCGTCGGTCGCCGAGATGCCGCAATCGATCGCCGCCGCTACCCGCAAAAACTCGGTATGTACCGGCTCTTGCGCATGAGCGCCCACAAAGCGCATGCCCTGGGCCAGCGAATGTCCCGAGGCAAGCGACATGGAAAGTGCGGTAAACGCCTCGGGCATGGCCTCTTCTGCATCGTGTTGCTCGCGCCGGCTCTCAAAGCCATCCCGAGCGGCACCAACGGCAATCGGAGCAACAAGTCCCAAGGCAAATCCGAGGGGCGATAACGACACCATCGTTAGTAAAACGCAGCAGACACCGCTCGATAGCAGCAGAAACGCCAAACGCCCCGAAGCATCTTCAATCACGAGGCCAAGGCGATGCGCCGGAGCCAGCGATGCCCACGAACGGGCGATCTTTTTCAACAGATCGTTTTCCACCAGCTCACGCGGCAGCTTCTCTGCCACCGTCTCGAGCGCCTGACGCGCCAGTTCCGCCGGCGGCACGCGCGACACACGAGGCTCCGCCCCGCACGCCACCGCGGCAGAAAGCCCTGTCAAGCCCCCTACGACGAGGGGCACAACGATCTCCATTCGTCCACCTCCTCTTGTGTGAGCGTTCCCGAGCGCAGGCCCTCCGCGATAAACGGAGGCTCGCGATCGAGCGTCCAGGTGCGCGTGGCGGCATCGAACGTCACGTAGCGCTCAAGCTCCACGCCGCCTGACGTGCCGCGTCGCACCCCCGAATAGGAGGACACGAAACGCCTGCCGTCCGCATGACGCTCGGACATCACGATGCCGTCGAGCGCCATGGCAATCTGCTCCTCGATAAGCTCGCTCGGCAGATCGATGCCATAGCGCGCAAGCAGCGTCAAACGCACCACGGTCTCCTGCTCGGTGCCCGCATGAAGCGTGGTGAGCGATCCGTCGTGCCCGGTGTTCATGGCCTGCAGCATGTCGCAGCATTCCGCACCGCGCACCTCACCCACCACAATACGGTCGGGACGCATGCGCAGGGCGTTGGTCACCAGATCGCGGATTGTCACCGCGCCCTCGCCCTCAATTGAAGCCTCGCGCGCCTCCAGGCGAACCACATGCGGGTGATGCGCAAACTTGAGCTCGGCGGAGTCCTCGATCGTCACGATGCGCTCGCCGGTGGATATCTCGCACGACAGCGCGTTGAGCAGCGTGGTCTTGCCCGATCCCGTGCCACCCGCAACCGCCAGATCTTGACGCAGCGACACCGCACACGACAGCAGTTGCGCATACCAAAGCGGTAGCGACCCCAGGCCCACAAGCTCGTCCAACGAACAGATGCGGTCTGAAAACTTGCGGATGGTGAGGATTGGCCCATCGATCGCCACGGGCGGGATCACCGCGTTGACGCGATAGCCCGTCTTGAGGCGAGCGTTGACGATGGGGCTGCGCTCGTCGATGCGCCTGCCCAGCGGCGAGATGATGCGGTCGATGAGCACACGGATCTGCTCGTCATCCTCAAACGCATGCTCGATGGGATATAAGACGCCGCCGCGCTCAAAGAAAGCCGAGCGACAACCGTTGACCATGATCTCGGTGACGGTGTCGTCCTCGATGAGCGGCTGCAGCGGGCCCAGTCCCACCACGTCATCCAAGATCTCGTCGATGATGGTCTCGCGTTCGGGCGTCGCCAGGTCGGTCGGCTCCTCCACATTGAGCGCCGCCTCCACCGCAGGACGCAATTCCGAGCGGGCGCGCGCCGGATCGATGTATGCGCTGATACGCGCCACCTCGTCATAGCCCATGCGGTCCATCACGGCGCGCTTGGTGCGGCGCTTGACGGCACGGTGGCGCCCCGCATCAACAGGCGCTGCCGCCGCGGCCGCACCGGCTTCCTTAATCCTTGTTTGCAAACTCATCGCAAATCACCCTCGCGCGACCAGGGAAGACGGATACGTGGGCGCTCGGCGCGCGTCGCGCGGTCGGTGACCATGTCACTCCAGGGACCGACGGCGCAGCCCAGCTCCACGAGCATCTCGCGCGTGGCTTCGCGCACGCTGGTGGCAAAAGCGCTGGTCTGGCCCACCGCCTCGTCAGCACGGCCGAACGCCATGAGCGCCGCCAAGTCCTGCCCGCCGTCGGCGATACGAATCTTGGAGCTCAACGCGCAGGTAATCTCAAAGCGCATGGCGACATCCTCGTCGGCGCCGCGCGCGCCAAACCGGTTGAATACGGCGCTCATGCGCGTACGCGGCACGCCCACACGGCTCGCCAGTTCGATAACGCGTGCCGCGGACGTCGCAGACGACACCGATGGATCGCCCACGACCAGGCAGCGATCGCTTGCCGCCACCGCGGCCGCCACGGCGTCACCCCAAAAGACCGAGGTGTCGACAAGAACCACGTCGGATTCACGGCGCAAGACGTCGAGCAACAGCTCCACCGGACGCGCCATGAGCTCCGCCTGTTCGGGCGCGGCGACCGGGCCCCAAAGCGTGACGCCCGGGGCCACGCGCATCGAGGCGGCCACGATGTCCGATTCGGCAAGCGCGCCCGCAGCCGATGGCTCGATAAGCGTCGCCATGTCATGCGGGGCATCGGCGCCCAACAGGTCGTAGAGGTTTCCAAACATCAGGTCCAAGTCGAGCACGGCAGCACGCAAGCCCAGCAGCGACGCCGCGTGCGCCATGGTGGCGACGATCGTCGACTTGCCGCAACCGCCCGAACCCGAGACGACGCAGACAACCGGGGCTCGATGCGACGGGGTAGCGGCATCTGCCGGCGGCGTGGGGACGGGCGGTGCCGACACGGGCGGCAACGTCCCCGTCTCCCCGGCAGCGCTCATATGCTGCACCCAAGCCGGCATGGCAGGTTGCTCGGTCTGCGGGACCGAGTCTGGAGACTTCACGGTCGCATCGACACGCACGCTGTCGCTCTCGGCAAGTCCCTCCACCTCGTCGAGCTCATCGACCAGGCTCACGCCATGCACGTATCCCATATCAGCATCCAAAAGATCCTCGCCATACGGCACCGGCTCTCCGACTTCATCGTATGCAAGGGGATCCCGGGGACACCGACCATGCTCGGCTTCCGCTTTTCCATAATCATCAACACGCGGGCCTCTTGTAGCGCGAGGCGCCCCGGGTTCCCTATCAACAAAAGCATCGGGCTCAATCGTCATACACCGGTCGTAATCAACCGTTCCCTCGCCCGCGCGCCCGTTGCCGCATATGCTACGCGCAGCGATAACCTCGGTCGCCCCCGCGCGAAACAGCCCCTCGATATCCGAAGGATCGAGCGTCTCTATCAGTACGACCACGCGGCTCACGTGGCCCTCGGCCGTCAGGCGCGCAACAGTCTTTCGCACGTCTTCGGCATCGAACAGGGTCGCCGCGATAATCGCCGCCCCGCGACGCGACGGAAACGCCCGCGCCATGGACACCAGCCCATCCAGGTCGCCCACGCGAAGCACCTGCGCGCCCGCATCGCGGCCCTCGACTTCCCGCTGCAGCAATCCGTAATCACCGCACGCGCAGCATGCAAGCCAGATCGCTTTCATCACTCGTCGCCTCCGCTCTTTTTGCCGCGCACCGTGGCGGGAATCGTCAAACTGACCGTCCCCTTACCCGAGGCCCCCAGCAATTCCTTAACGTCTTCGGGGTCGGCCGCCAGCGTCACCCATTCGATCTTGCCTTCACGCGTGGCGCCGGCATCTTCACTGGTATCGATTACGCGCGCGCCGCACAGCCGATCGGTTACGCCGTCCTTTTGCACGTACACGTCCACGTAGCTGCCCACGCCCGTGGCGCCCCCGACCGAATGCTCGGCATCGACCGCCACCGAAACGGCGACCTTGCCTTTGGGCACCTCGAGCGTGTGGGTTTCGGCCTTGGTGTAGACATCGCAAATCACGGCATTTTAGGGATGCGCGAGGTCGTCACGTCGCCGCGCACCTGGCGCAGCTCGGTCGCCGCATCGCGCGGCAGCAGGCTCGCCAGCCATTCCTGGGTTATGACATTGGTCTCGTCGAGGGTCTCGCCCACATCGATATCACGCGCCGCGACGCACACCTCGACGCGATCGCCGCCATACTTGGCCAGCGTCTCGGCCTGGACCTGCTCAGCCTGCGAGCGAATCGACGATGCGTAGACCATGCAGAGCAGCGCGGCGAGCACGCCCGCGATCAGACTGATGGCGATGCGCTTGCTCTTGTTCACGGCCGCTCCTCTCAAGGTAGCACCGGGCGGATGCCCGTACCACCATTGTCCGAGCGGGCAAGCAGCAAAACGACGCGATCGCGATCTTGGTTTTGAGTGTCAAACCAATTGCCGACCAAAAGCTGACCGGCCCGTCAAGCTCGTGGCAAGGTTTTGGTCAGCACGTCGGCAAAATGCACGTTTAAGGGTGCATCGACAGCAAAAAAGCCGCCTCCCGTACCGTTGGGAGACGGCTGTCATAGATACATTCAATTACAGATGAACATCGGGATCGAGCATCTGTGCACTCACGCGCATGGATGACGCCAAGTTTTGGAACGTCTCCAGACGCAGGCTGTCAATCTGTCCCGCGTCCTCGGCCTCGCGAACGGCGCAGCCCGGTTCGTGGGTATGCGTGCAGTCGCCAAACCGGCACGCACGCGACGCCTCGACGATCTCGGGAAACGCGCGTGCCAAGCCCCGCTCATGCCCCACGAGCGGCAGACTGCGCAGGCCCGGCGCGTCAGCAATAACGCCGGCTTCGCCCGGCAGCGCCACCATCACGCGCGCGACCGTGGTGTGGCGACCCTGGTCATCGCGCTCACGTACGCCGCCGGTCGCCAACGTATCGTGACCCAGCAGCGCGTTGAGCAGCGTCGACTTGCCAGCACCCGATTCACCCAAGATCATGGCGCAGCTCCCGGCGGGCACGCAGGCGCGCACCTCGTCCAGGCCACGACCCTCGGCAGAGGACGTCACGATCACGCGCACGTCCGGACCCACCAAGCGGTGCACGCGGTCCAGATCGCGCTCGAGCTCATCGGCGTCGCAGCGGTCGGCCTTGGTGAGTACCACCACCGGCTCGGCATCGCAGTCGAGTGCCAACACCAGCGAGCGCGCCACGCGGTCGAGCAGTACCTCGCCGGCGCCGAGCGCCTGCACGATCAGCACGCTATCCACGTTGGAGCAAAGCACCTGACGCTCGCCGCGAGCGCGTCCACGCCAACGCTCAAAACTCGTGCGGCGTGGCAGCACGCACTCAATCACGCCCATGTCATGCCCGGGCGCACGACGCACCGCCACGCGGTCGCCCACGGCGGGCAGCAGAACCTCATCCTCGCCACGCGATTTGGCAAACCCCACGGCATGCTCGGCACGAAAGGTGTCATCGGCAGTCGCCACCAGCGGAAACCCACGATCCAGGCGCACCACGGCACCAAGCTGCATCTGCTCGGGCTCCTCGGCCCGAGCACAATAATCATCGAAGGCAGCCCGCTGAGCATCATCGACCGGCAGATCGTCGAACGCCGGAACATCCTGCAGCGCATCGAGTCCCGGCACGCTTGCCAGCAGCTCCTCGGCAGACGCGGGAGCTTCGGTCGCAAGCTTCCGACGACGATCGCGCTTAGCCCGCGCCCCCGTCGTCTTTTTCTTCGCCTTAGCCTTAGCCTTGCCCACAAGCGCCTCCCAGCACCACAAATCACAACTGAGCAGGTATTTTACCCACAAAAAAGAGCTGGTCGAGCAAACGCTCGACCAGCTCACATACTTTCCCTTAGCCCTTTTCATCCGCGCGGGAGAAAAGCCAGCAAGGATGCCGCAGGGCCCGCCCCGGAAGCCCTTTCTCCCGAACGATCCCGCAGCGCGAAGCGCGAGGACCAGTGAGGGAGAAAGGGCGTGGGGCGGGCCCGGACGAGAGCGTTACTCCTTCTCCACAGCGCGCATGATCGCCTTGTAGATCTCCATCAGCGGAATGATCAGGAAGGCAAGGCCCAGCGCGGCGATAACGCCCTTGAGCTCAAGCGTCACGGGACCAAAGAACATCTCGGCAAGCGTCGGCTGAACGGTCACGATAACCGTCAGTACCAGCGCCAGCGCGGCCGAAGCCCACAGCCACTTGTTCTGCTTCTTCATGCTAAACAGCGACGCACGACGGCTGCGCATATTGAAGCAGTGGAAGATCTCGACCATGTTGAGCGTGATGAAGGCCATCATCACGCCTTCCTCGTCGGCATTGCCGGCGATCATATCGGCGATGTGGATGTAGCCCATGTCAAAGTACACGCCCACAAAGAAGCTCGCCAGCACCAGCACGGTGATGATCAAGCCCTGGACCACGCAGTCCAGGCCCATATTGCCGGCAAAGACACCGTCCTTGGCGTTGCGCGGCTTGCGCTTCATGATGTCGCCCTCGGCATCCTCCATGCCCAGCGCGAGCGCGGGGAAGCAGTCAGTGACCAGGTTCACCCACAGCAGCTGCACCGGCTGGAAGATGGTAAAGCCGATGAGCGTGGCGATAAACACCGAGAACACCTCGGCAAGGTTAGCCGAAAGCAGGAACTGGATGACCTTGCGGATGTTGTCGTAGATGCGGCGACCCTCTTCGCAAGCACCGATGATGGTAGCGAAGTTGTCGTCGGCAAGCACCATGTCGGCGACGTTCTTAGTAACGTCGGTGCCGGTGATGCCCATGCCCACGCCGATGTCGGCGCGCTTGATGGACGGGGCATCGTTGACGCCGTCGCCTGTCATGGCCACGATCTGGTCGCGCGACTTCCAAGCCTCGACGATACGGGTCTTATGCTCGGGCTGGACGCGGGCGTACACGCCGTAGTCCTCGATGTGCGCGTCGAGCTCCTCGTCGCTCATGCGATCGAGGTCGGCACCGGTGATGGCATGGCTGCGATCGGTGACGATCCCCAGCTGCTTGGCAATGGCCACGGCGGTGTCGATATGGTCGCCCGTGATCATGACGGTGCGAATACCGGCATCGTGGGCCTCGCGGATGGCGTCGGCGACCTCGGGGCGGACAGGGTCAATCATGCCGGACAGGCCGCAGAAGACCAGGTCGTGCTCGAGCGCAGCGGGACTGCAGTCGCTCGGGACATCGGTGTAGGTACGGCTTGCCAGCGCCAGCACGCGCAGGGCCTCGTCGGCCATGGCCTTGTTGGCGGCCACGAGCTCGGCGCGACGCTCCTCGGTCAGGAGGACGACCTTATCGCCCTCGTAGATGTGGGTGCACAGGCCGATCACCACGTCGGGCGCGCCCTTGGTGTACTGCTCGTACTCGCCGTCCAGGGTCTCGACGACCACGGACATCATCTTGCGGCCCGAGTCGAACGGGGCCTCGCCCACGCGCGGGTGCTCGGCAGTCAGGCCAGTGAGACCAGCCTTGCCGGCATCGTTGACGAGCGCGCACTCAGTCGGCTCGCCCACGGCCTCGCCCAGTTCCTCGTCCCACTGGGCATCGGAGCACAGGGCCATACCGGCTAGGAACTTCTCCTTAGGCGCGGCGAGCTCGTGCTTGACGACGGTCATCTTGTTTTGAGTGAGGGTGCCAGTCTTGTCCGAGCAGATGGTCTGCGTGCAGCCGAGTGTCTCGACAGCAGAAAGCTTGCGGATAATCGCCTGGCGCTTGGCCATCTTGGTCACGCCGAGCGACAGCACGATGGTCACGACGGCGACCAGGCCCTCGGGGATGGCAGCGACGGCGAGCGAGACGGCGACCATAAAGGTGTCGAGCAGGGCGGTCGGGTCGGTAAGGACGTTGCCCACGCCGTGACGGATGATGTCAACGCCAAAGATGACGACGCAGATGACGATAACCATAATGGTGAGGATGCGGCTGAGCTCGGCGAGCTTCACCTGCAGCGGCGTGAGCTCTTCCTTGGCCTCGGCCAGAGCGCCGGCGATCTTGCCCATCTCGGTGTTCATGCCGGTGCCGACCACGACGGCGCGGCCGCGACCGTACACCACGGTAGAGCCCATGTAGCACATGTTCTTGCGGTCGCCGAGCGGCACGTCGTCAGTGCCCGCGGCAAGCTCAATCACGTTGGTGTGCTTCTCGACCGGCACGGACTCGCCGGTCAGTGCGGCCTCTTCGATCTTCATCGTGGCGCTCTCGAGCACGCGGCAGTCGGCCGGGACGGAGTCGCCCGCCTCGAGCATGATCACGTCGCCGGGCACGAGCTCGGCGCTCGGCAGGTGCACGAGCTTGCCGTCGCGCAGCACCTTGGACTGCGCCGCGCTCATTTCCTGCAGGGCCTCGAGGGCCTCCTCGCTCTTGGCTTCCTGGACCACGCCCAGCACCGAGTTGACGATAACGACGAACATGATGATGGCGACGTCGGCAAAATCGGGCTCGCCCTTGACCATGCCCGTAAGTGCGCTGATAACGGCGGCAACAATCAGCATGATGACCATGGGGTCTGCCATCTGCTCAAAGAAGCGCTTCCACAGCGGAGTCTTCTCGGCTTCCTCAAGCTTGTTAGGGCCTGTCTTGGCGAGGCGCGACGACGCCTCGTCGTTGCTCAGGCCGAGGTTCTCATCGACACCCTGGTCGCTGAGCACCTCCGCCGCGGCGGACAGGTATTCCTTTTGCATATAGAGTCCCCTCCTGGGATTCGGGCCACTCAGCAGATTGATGCCCGATCATAATTCCCAGGAGAAGGGCAAGGGCTCATCAAGGCTGCCGTGCTGAGCGGCAGTTGATAGTGGAGCTATGGTACCCCAAAGCGACGCGTCTAGCCAAAACATTCCATCTGGAAACACGGCACAGGCGCAACGGTGCAGACAGTGTGATGCTCAAGATTGATAAAACGTTTTTTCTTCGGCGCATCATCGAACTAAAATATCGCCCAGATAGCAGCGGTTAGAACGGTTGGTAAAGTTTTTGCATATACCGTTTTTCCGCAAAAAATGAACTTCTAATTCGGCATACGGTCGATTTTTTGGGGTATTCGGTCGGCATTTCGTTATAATCATCTCAGTTTTATTTCTTATGGTTTATCTATCAGCGCAAGACGATGTCAGATGGAGGTCTGAATGTACAAGCGCACCAAGATTGTATGCACCATGGGTCCCGCCTGCGATAGCGACGAGACCATCCGCGAGATGATCAAGGCGGGCATGAACGTCGCCCGTTTTAACTTCTCGCACGGCTCCTACGACGAGCACCACGGTCGCATCGAGCGCGTCCGCCGTATTTCCAAGGAGCTCGGCATGCCCGTCGGCATCCTGCTCGACACCAAGGGCCCCGAGGTCCGCACCGGCCTTTTGGTCGATGGCAAGAAGGTTGCCGTCAAGACCGGCGACAAGATCGTCGTCACCGCTCAGCCCACGTCCGAGGATTTCCACGGCACCGCTGAGCACATCTCCCTCGACTACCTGGCTCTGCCCTCCGAGGTCGAGAAGGGCTCCCTCATCCTGATCGATGACGGCCTGGTTGCCCTCGAGGTCGAGTCCGTCGACGGCCAGGACATGACCTGCGTCGTCAAGAACGACGGCCTGATTGGCGAGCGCAAGGGCGTCAACATGCCCAACGTCAACATCTCTCTGCCCGCCATCACCGAGCGCGATCGTCAGGACATCCTCTTTGGCCTGACCGAGAACATCGACTACATCGCCGCTTCCTTCATCCGTGACGGCGAGTCCGTCCGCGGCATCCGCAAGCTTTGCCGCGAGAACGGTGGCGAGCACGTGACGATCTTCCCGAAGATCGAGTGCGCCCTGGGCGTCGAGAACTTCGACGAGATTCTCGAGGCTTCCGACGGCATCATGGTCGCCCGTGGCGACCTGGGCATCGAGATCAAGCCCGAGCTCGTTCCGCACATCCAGAAGGAGATCATCGCTAAGTGCAACGCGGCCTACAAGCCCGTTATCACCGCTACGCAGATGCTCGACTCCATGCAGCAGAACCCGCGCCCGACGCGCGCCGAGGTTGCCGACGTTGCTAACGCCATTTACGACGGCACCGACGCCGTTATGCTTTCCGGCGAGTCCGCTGCCGGTAAGTACCCGGTCGAGGCCGTCAAGATGCAGGCCAGCATTGCTCTCGAGACCGAGAAGTACCTCCCGGCTCACGCTCCGCTCGAGGTTCCGGCCGATGCTCACGGCACCCGCGTTGTCAACAACGTTGTAGGTATGTCCGCTGTGAACATGGCCACCACCGTTGGCGCCAAGTGCATCACCGTGCCGACGACCACTGGTCGTACTGCTCGCCTGATCTCGCACTTCCGTCCCAACATGCCGATCTGCGCGTTCTCCCGCCACGAGTGGGCCGTCCAGCAGATGATCATGTACTGGGGCGTTATCCCGCACCAGGCAGAGATTACCCAGGGCACCGTCAACGGCACGATCGTCAAGGCGATCGAGACCGCTAAGGAGCTCGGCTACGTCGAGGCCGGCGACCTGACCGTCGCTACCGCCGGCGATCCCCGCATGAGCGTCCAGCTCGAGGACAAGGTCTCCTCGACCAACGTCGCTTACGTCGCTCAGGTGCGCTAAATCGCACTTGCAAGCAGATTTGCATTGCAAAGGGTCCGGAAGGCTTCGCCTTCCGGACCCTTTTCTTTGCGTCAATGCCGGCGCACGGCAAAACACGCACTCATTTCTTTACTAAAAGCGCGAAATCCACCCTTCGAGGCCCAATAAATAAAGCCCCAAGCGCTAAAAGTGTTCGCCTGGTGGCAAACCCGCACCTTGACCGACGCTGCTAAATCGTTTTAGCAAGGTCTAAATCGACCGCGTTTTCGGAAGTATGCGGCAAATTCCGGAACCTCCGAGCACACCCTGTTTTTTCGCAACAAAATGCCTGATAAACTAGCCTCAAAAGCCAGGTCTGCTCATAGGGTTCAGATTTTGCCGCATACTTCCGGATTGACGCTGGCATCACTCGCTTCAAAGAGATGATTTCGGCCAGGAGGGCATTATGGACCTGACGCTTTGTGGGCAATCCGCCTTTAACTACTACCGCATCCCGCCGCAGGTATTAGGCCTTTACCCCGCCATTAGCCTTGGCAATATGGATCGCAGATGTTGTGGCCTCGGAAGTCATGCAGTTGTAAAAGACCTGTTTCACGCACCACTTCACAGGCTTGTATTCACTCGGGCACAATCCGGGTCGCGAAGCCTGTTTAAATCGCACCTCCTGACCCAAGAACCACCTCCGGGGTCGTTTAGGCAGACTGAACATGGGTTTGATGTCACGTCACCGGAGTTCACGCTGCTCAACCTTGCTACGCAGGTTTCACGCAACCAGTTACTCATGGCTTGCTACGAGATGTGCGGCTCCTTTGCAGTGTTTAAGCCCTGCGAGCGAACGCAACAACAACTCGATGAAGCTATTTCGCTTATGCTCATTCCGCCCGACTGTGGTTGGAAACGCGTTGTCGACACCAAGGGCAATGGCACTAACCTGTGGAAGCGCACGCCGCTTCTTACCGCAACGGATATCGCCACGTTCGCCAAGCAAGCCGCAGGCCTGCGCGGCGTTAAACAACTGCGCTGGGCGGCCGAGCACATGACAGGGCAGACCGGCTCGCCCTTCGAAGTACAGACCTCCATGCTTGTCTCGCTCCCCCGCGACGAGGGCGGCATGGGCATCGACATCGCAGACAACGTGCGCATCCCACTCAGCGACGTCGCGCGCTCACTGTATGACAAAACCTGCTGCTACGCCGATATCCTCATCGAAAGTGTCACCGACAGCATGGGCGTCATTCTGGAATGCCAAGGCCGCTCCGCCCATGACAGCGAAGCCGCAAGCCTCTCCGATGCCGAGCGCACCACCGCCCTCACAAGCATGGGCTATGACGTTATCCAGATAACCTATGAGCAAATCAAGGACAAGAAGAGTTTTGATAGCATCGCCGAGCTCATTCATAAAAAGGCGGGGCTCCCCTACATCCCAAAGACCGATCAGGAACGCACCACCGAAGATGCCCTGCGACGGGAGCTGTTGGTCAATTGGGATGAACTGTTCACCGTTAAGCCGGCCCGTTAGCAGCTAGCGATCAGGGGGACTGCGGGGACGTCAGAAGCGGCAACGCGAGCCGCAAAGCCCGCCTCGGTCAGCTCGACGACCTCGGTAAACGTTGCGTCAAAGAATTCCTCGGTCAGCAGGCGGTACGGCGGATGATCGGGCTCGCCGGGGTTTTCGCGCACGATCTCGTGCATGACGCCGATGGTCTTGAGCACATACTCCTTATGGATGGGATACTGCCCAAAACGCGTCGCAGCGGTATACAGGCGATCGGTCGCGCGCGGGATGGAGACAATGCCCAGCGTCTTGCCAAACCAGTCAAAGTCGCCTTGCTTTTTAATGCGGAACTCCTCACACGGCTTGCCGCCGTGCGCCTCCAGGTACTGATTCACGCGCGTGTTCCATACGGTATCGGCCACCAGATGCGACCAGACGCCCAGTGTCAAATCGAGCAACGACTGCGCCACATCTTCGGACGCAAGCGAGAACTCACAGGCGCCGGGACCGACAACCGGCTCGGCATCCTTGTAGCGCTGGGGATAGTGCACGCGGTTCAGCCGCTCGCGTTCCTCGACAATCGAGGTAGCCTCAGCGGGTTCGCCCGCGGGTGCGCCTTTAAGCAACGGCGCCACATAGGTGTCCCAAAACTCATGCTCGCGCGGCTTAGGGATGGGCTCAGGCTTGGCAAAGTGCGTAATGCGGTACGGGATGGGATCGGCAATGCCGGGAACCATATAGCCCACGAAGATATCCGGAACCACGCAGCCAAACAAAAAGGCATTGCGGTCGCGCACGCTCTTGGCAAGCGTCCCAGCACGCGCCAGCAGTCGTTCCGTCTGAGCGATATGAATACTGTCTCTTATACACATCTCCGAGCCCACGAGACGGACTCCTA
>UROO01000015.1 GCA_900549555.1 uncultured Collinsella sp.
AGCTTATCCTCGCCATAGGCAAACCAGGAGCCCATCTTCTTGCAGATGCCGCACTCGACAGCCATGTCCAGAATCGAGCCCTCCTTAGAGATGCCCGTACCGTACATGATGTCGAACTCAGCAGAACGGAACGGAGCTGCCACCTTGTTCTTAACGACCTTGGCACGAACGCGATTGCCGATAACCTCGTCCTTGAGCTTGATGGTATCGATTTTGCGAATATCGATTCGCACGGAAGAGAAGAACTTGAGCGCACGACCGCCCGTGGTGGTCTCGGGATTGCCGAACATGACGCCGATCTTCTCGCGCAACTGGTTAATGAAGATGCAGGTCGTGTTGGACTTGGAAAGCGAGCCGGCGAGCTTACGGAGCGCCTGACTCATCAAGCGAGCCTGCAGACCCACCGTTGTGTCACCGATCTCGCCCTCGATCTCGGCACGCGGAGTCAAGGCGGCAACAGAGTCGACGACGATGGCGTCAATGGCACCGGAGCGCACAAGCATATCGACAATCTCGAGCGCCTGCTCGCCCGTATCGGGCTGGGAAATGAGGACCTCGTCGATATCAACGCCGATGCGCGCGGCATAGGTGGGATCGAGCGCGTGCTCGGCGTCGATAAATGCCACGACGCCGCCCATGGCCTGTGCTTCTGCAAGGATCTCGAGCGAAAGCGTCGTCTTACCGGAGGACTCGGGGCCATAAATCTCGACGATACGGCCGCGCGGCACGCCGCCGATACCCAGCGCGGCATCGAGGGCCAGGGCGCCCGTGGGAATGGCCTCGACCTCGAGCTCGGGACCGCCGTCGCCATACCTCATAATAGAGCCCTGGCCGAACTTCTTCTCGATCTCGGCCTTGGTGGTGGCGATCATCTCGTCGCGCTCTTTACCCGTCGTGCGTGCATGAACAGTACGTACGGGACCTGAATTCTTGGCCATGAATAGCCCTCCTCTTAACAACCTGAAACGATAATAAACGAACGGCTGTTCGTGGTCAACCGTTCAGATTCATCATATGCACCCGACCATTCCAAAACCCGACCAAACGCCGACCAATCACCGACCAAACGCTTGACCCCACCAATCACAAATACGGGTAATCGAACAAGTTTAGGTCATGTACCAGCTAAAACGGCAAAATCGTCAAAGGTCCCTATCTCCACAATTAAGGGGCCCTAAGGCCCCTTAAAGCACGTCTATTCCATAGAATTGAGCACGCGGACAATGCGCTCCAAAGCCTCCGCGACCGCATAGGCCCGAACGCACGACCGATCGCCCTCATAATGACAGCGCGCAGAGTCGACAACCGGCGCTCCCCCATCGGCCGGGCGATACGCCCAGCCAATATAGAACGTGCCGGCGGGGTCTTGCTCGGTGCCGCCGCCGGGCCCAGCGTAGCCCGTTGCACTCACGGCTATATCGCTCTGATAGAGGTCCAGCGAACCCGCGGCCATCTCACGCGCCGTCTGGTGCGACACGGCGCTAAACCGATCGAGCGTTTCCTGCTCGACGCCGAGCACGCGATGTTTGATCTCATCGCAATAAGTCACCGCGCCGCCACGAAGCACCGCCGAGGCACCCGGGATATCGGCAATCGTCGAGGCGATCATGCCCGCCGTCAACGACTCCGCCGTCGACACCGTCACATCACGGGTACTCGCGCGCTCGACAATATCGCGTGCGAGCTCTTCATTGTGCGCGGTAATCTGCTCAAATGATTCCGTCATACCTACCAGGACCTAGACCGAAAAGACGATCTTGCGGCAGTTCCAGAAGTACTGAGCGCCCGAGATGATGGTCAAAATCACAGCGATGACGTACAGGAAGCGCGACACCGAATAGACACCGAGCAGCAGCGACGCCGGTCCCAGCTGAAGGCCGGCCATAGCAAAGACGCACAGGTAACCGCAGATGGAGACCATCGTGGTTGCCGTCTTGTACTTGCCGAGCTTATCGGCGGCAACAACCACACCGGCAGCACTCGCGACCATGCGAAGGGCGCTCACCAACAGCTCACGGAACAGGATGATGAACACGGACCACACGGTCACCGCGCCAAAATCCAAGAACAGCAGCAGGGCCGAGAACACCAGCAGCTTGTCGGCGATAGGGTCCAAGAACTTACCGAAATCGGTTATCTCGTTGCGCGAGCGCGCCAGATAGCCGTCGACCTTATCGGTGCACGACAGGATCACGTACAAAATGAAGGCGGCGGCTGCGAGCGGGCCGTCGAAGGTGCTCCAGTCCGTACCGGCAACGCTCGCGTGAGATAGGGCCGAAACGATCATGAACACCGGGATAAAGACGATGCGAACGCACGTCACGATGTTGGCGGGCGTCCAAACACTCGTCAGTTCCTTATTGCTCTCGTTTGCCACGACGCTCTCCTACTCCACAACATGACCGATAAGCTCATAGCAGAAGCTATCGGTAAACTCGACAGTCAGAATATCGCCCACGGACGCCTCGCTGGCGTCCAGATGCACCGCGCCATCGGAATCGGGCGCCTGGAACCAGGCGTGACCGATCAGCTCGGCGCCGTCCTCGGTCTCCTCGATGCCATCGACGATCACCTGGGCGCGCTCGCCCACATGAGCCGCCGTGGCGGCAAAACCGAGCGACTCAGCCAGGTCCATGGCCTCCTGGGCGCGCTCGAGCTTAACCTCCTCATCGACCTGTCCGTCCATCTTGGCGGCCAGGCTGCCCTCCTCACGCGAGTAGGCAAAGACGCTCGTATAATCAAAGCCGACGGTGTCCATAAAGTCGATAAGATCGCGGAACTCGTCGTCGGTCTCGGTCGGGAAGCCGACCATGGCCGTAGAGCGAATCACGATGCCGGGGATGCGCTCGCGAAGATCACGGAACAAATCCTCGAGCTCCTGGCGCGAGCCGGAGCGACGCATGGCCTTGAGGATGCGCGCGTCGCAGTGCTGTACGGGGATATCGATATAGGGCAGCACCTCGGGCGTATCGCGAATCGTCTCGATAAGCTCGTCGGTCATGCCCTCGGGCTGCAGATAGAGCACGCGGACCCAGACGTTGTGCGGTCGCACGGCCTCGGCGACGGCGCGCAGCAGCTGCGCCAGATTGCGCGGCGAGCCCTTGGCGACGTCCTCGTCGGCAAAGTCGGTGCCCCAAATGCCCGTGTCCTGACCGATCAGCACGATCTCGCGCACACCGCCGGCAACCAGGTCGCGCACCTCGGAGATAATGCTCTCGGCATTACGCGAATGATAGCGACCGCGAATGTAGGGGATCATGCAGAAGCTGCAAAAACGATTGCAGCCATCGGAAATCTTGACGTAGGCAACGGCACCCTCGACAGTACGCTTGACCTGCGGGATATAGGCCGCGATCTCGCGCTCCACGCCAAGAACGTCATCGATGACTGAGACGATACCGTCTTCCTCATCGGCCTTCACAAAGGCCGCGACCTCGGGAAGCTCGTCGGGCAGGTCATCGCCGTAACGAGACGGCACGCAACCGCACATGACGATGGGGCAGGCGCGAACGCCATCCTGCACCTCGTTAGCGAGCTCGAGCGTGGTCTCGATGCTCTCGGACGTCGCCGAGGCGAGAAACGAGCAGGTGTTGACGATAGCGATATCGGCATCCTGCGGTTCGAATGCCTCTTCGTAGCCCGCAGCGGTCAAAAGAGAACGCATGCGGTCGGTATCGACCTCGTTCTTGGCACAGCCAAGCGTGATGTAGAGTACGGAGCCCAACGGAGTATCCATGTTGGAGAGCGGTCCTTTCGAGTAAGTTAGCGGTAGTTGGTAAACTGCAGCGGCTGGCCGTAGTCCTGGTCGCGCAGGAACTGAATCACCGTCTGAAGCGCATCCTTAGAGGCCGAGGTAACGCGCAGTTTATCGGCCTCGATGGTCACCTTGACCTTGAGCTTTTGATCCTTGATGTCCTTATTGATCTTCTTGGCGGTCGCCTGGTCGATGCCCTCGACGATATGGCCGAGCACGCGCACGGTGCCGCCCGAAGCCGCCTGCGGCGCATCCCAAGAGACAGCCTTAAGGTCGATGCCGCGCTTGATGAGCTTAGAGCTCAGCACGTCAATAATCTGCTTGGAGACAAAATCGGCCGGGGCATTGATCGTAAAGAGCTTGTCGCCCTTCGAAAGCTCGATGGTGGCACCGGAGTCCTTAAGGTCATAGCGCTGGGAGATCTCTCGGGTGGTCTGCTGGAAGGCGTTATCGACCTCCTGCATATTGACCTCGGACACAACATCGAAGCTGGAATCTTTAGCCATGGTACTTCCTTTCGGTACGGGGAGCCTTAGTAGCTGTCGTACGAATAGCCATCTGAATCGTATGCTGTCTGGCCGTCGGATGCCGTGGCGGTGCCGTCGGTAGACTGAGGGTCGGTGCCATCGGTAGACTGGGCGTCGGTACCGTCGGCAGCGTCGGTGCCGTCGGTGCTCTCGCCGTCTTCGGAGTCGATGGCCTCCTTCTTGGGAACGGTAATGGTCACGCGCGCCACGCCCGATGTCTTGGTGTCATAGCGAACCTTTTCACCGTTCTTGGTAACCGTAACATCGGAGGGCTTGGACGTGGTGATCTCGATCGAGGACTCGGGCGTGTACTCCTGCTCAAAGGGACCGGTTGCCTGGGCGCCAAAGACCGATTTACCGTCGACCTTGACCTCGATCCAGGCGGTCTTGCCCTTGGCAACGGAGACCTTGACCTTGATGACCTCGTCCTCTTTCTTTTTCGCGTTCGCCTTGGCGGCATCGGAATCGGCAGAATCCGTCGCCTTGTCGGTGCCTTCATCCTCGTCAACAGATTCGGTCTTCTTGGAAGACTTCTTGGTCGTCGTCTTGGTGGCCGCGGGCGTCTCGGGCGTCGACTCGGGTGCAGAAGAGCCACAGCCACGCAGGAGGACCACGATGAGCAGAATCAACAAAAGCGCCACGGCACCGATGCCGGCGTAGATGATGCGCGGATCGAGTCCATTGTTCTGGGGAGCACGTCCACCGCCGCGTCCGCGATTGGAGCCGCCGCGGCCATTCCCCTGCGGCATACGGCCGCGACTGCTATCGGGACGACCACGATATCCGCCTTGGCTCTGCGAGCCGCGCTGGCCCGAGCGCGGCGCAAGCTCGCCACGGTTCTGATAGCCACGCTGGCCAGAGCGAGGCGCCGAAGAGCGCTGCCCGTAAGGCTGCGATTGAGAACGGAGGCGCGGCGTCACCTGCGTGGTATCGGCGTCGGCATATCCACCGTGGGAACGCCCGGCTGAAACTCCGCGATAACCACGACCGGAGTAGCCACCGTCGCCGTAACCGGCGCGGGGATCGCGACTCAACCCGCGAGCGGCGGGAAGCGCACGGTCATCCGGCATGGGCGTACTGCGAAAGCGATCTCGCTGAGAACGAATCTCCTCGCTGGAGCCCGTCTCGGTGATATAGCCCGCCTGCGGAGGGCGCTGGCCGTACCGCGTCGAGCGACCACCCTGAACCATCAGAAAGCGTCCGTTATCGACCGACGAACGCGAGTTAACGTAGCCGGCAGCATCCTGAAAACGACCACCCTGCTGCGAGGTCTCGCGTTCATATGCCATGAGGTCATCAAAATAAGCGTTGACGACCTCGCGCGGGTTAAGCCCCAAAAAGCGAGCATAGCTCGAAATCATGCCCTGCGCATAGCCGCGCGGAGGCATCGATGCAAAGTTACCGGTCTCGAAAAACTCGATGATCTGCGGCCTGATTTTGATGGTGTTGGCGACCTGCTGGATGGAAAGGCCCATCCGGCGACGCTGCTCGAGCAGCATGTCACCAAAGCGTGCAGCCATCAGAATCCTCCAAACTCACGATCTTCACGTGCCATCTCGGCGTCGACAGACTTCAGCGCGGCGAGCCCCTCCTCATCCAGCAGGACCTCGCGCGGCTTGGAACCGTCGGGCGGGCCGACGACACCCTTTTCTTCCAGCATGTCCATAATACGCCCGGCGCGCGCATAGCCAACCTTGAGGCGGCGTTGCAGGCCAGATGTGGAGCCCAGCTGCGATTCCACCACAATATGGGCGGCCTCCCAGATAAGCGGGTCGTCATCCTGCGGCTCGGCAACGCCCGTGCGGACAATGCCGCCGCCACCCGCTATGGACATGGAGGCAGGCGCCACGGCAGACAGGATCTCCTCGTGGTAATCGGGCTCGCTTTGCGACTTAACGAACTCGACGATCTCGTTGATCTCGTCGTCCGAGACAAAACAGCCCTGGATACGGCGGGGTTTGCCCCAGTCGACCTTGGAGAACAGCATGTCGCCTAAACCGGTGAGCTTTTCGGCGCCCATCTGATCGATGATGACGCGGGAATCGATACCCGTAGCCACGTTAAAGGCGATACGGTTGGTGATGTTGGCCTTGATAAGGCCCGTCACCACATTGGAGCTGGGGCGCTGCGTAGCCACGATAAGGTGAATACCGGCGGCACGACCCAGCTGGGCGATACGGACGATCGAGGCCTCGACATCCTTGCCGGCGACCATCATCAGGTCCGAAAGCTCGTCGATGATGATGACCAGATAGGGCATCTTTTGCGGCGGGTTATCGTAATGCTCAAACTCGCCGGCGGCCTGCTTTTCGTTATAGGTCGAGATCTTGCGAACGTTGAGGCGCTCGAAGACCTTCAGGCGACGCTCCATCTCGGACACGGCCCACTGCAGCGCACTGGCAGCCTGCTTGGGCTCGGTCACCACGGGCACATAGAGATGCGGCAGGCCGTTATAGCCCGCAAGCTCGACGCGCTTGGGGTCGACCATGATAAGGCGAACGTCCTCGGGAAGGGCGCGCATGAGCAAGGTCGTGATGATGGAGTTGATCATGACCGACTTACCCGAACCGGTGGTGCCGGCGATCAGCAGATGGGGCATCTTGGCGAGGTCGGCGACAACCGGCGTGCCCTCGGCATCGCGACCGATGGCAAGCTCGAGCGGACCGCCCTTCACATAGGGAAGCACGTCGCCCAGGTTGACGTTCTGACGCTTGCGATTGGGGATCTCGATACCCACAAGCGAGGTGCCGGGAATCGGCGCAAAAATGCGCACCGACTGGGCGGCAAGCGAAAGCGCGATATCGTCCTCGAGGCTCGAGATCTTACTCACGCGCTCGCCCTCACCGGGCTGCAGCTTAAAGGTCGTGACCGTGGGGCCGGCAATCCAGCCGACGACGCGGGCGCTACGGCCAAACTCAAGCAAGGTGGACTGCAGCGACTCGGCAGTCTGTTCCAGCTCCTTGTCAGAAGACGCGGAGGACGCCGACTGCGGGTTGGCATGCAGGATTTCGAGTGGCGGGAGCTTGAGGCCGTCCTCTTGGTCGCCCTCGGCATCGGCATTGGTACCGTCCGCTCCCCCATCGCCGGCTGCAACAGAAGCAGCGGAAGCCGTGGGGGCGGAGGCATCGGAAACCTTGGGATGCTTTAGGAAGTCAGGGATCTGCGGAGCTGCCGAAACGGGATTCACGGCAAATGGCGGCTCTGACTCGTCAGCCTTGTCCGGGTCGTCTTCCATCGAAAACTGTCCGGTGACCTGTCCTGCCTTGGCACGGCGACGCGGCAACAAGGTTGTCTTGGCGGTCTCGAGCGGAGTCTCGTCGTCCTCGTCATCGCCCTCGGTGAGCTCGATTTCGCTATCGGACCAAGACGGGTCGGGCTCGCTCGTGTTGAGCTTGGGCGCGGCCTTGCCCTTCTTGGCATGGCGACGCGGCAGCAGCGTGGTCTTGGCGCGCTCGGCCTCCACGGCCTCGGACACGTCGACAAACGGGTCATCGTCCTCGTCGTCATCCAAAACCGGGTCGGCATCGCCACCCATGAACGTGGTCACCGCGGCGTCAGCCCCCTTCTGGCGCAGAATGCTCAGGTGCGGACGGGCAACGCCGGGAACCGACAGGGCCTCTTCATCGCCCCACGGGCTCGCGTTGACATCGGCACGACGGCGCTCGGCAAAATCGGCAGCGCGATCACGTGCGGAGCGCAAAACGCCACCCACCGAAAAGCCGATGATGACCAGGCCAACGACGACAAGGCCCAGCAAGACAACCATAGCGATAGGTTTACCCAGGGCGTTTTGCAAGGCACTTGCGATAAAGGCGCCAATGTAGCCGCCCGAGGCGGAAAGGTTCTGCGGCGCAAACATGAGGTCGCACGAATCGCTCGTGCCCGGCACCATCAGCGACAGGATAGAAACAATGGCCACAAAGACCACGGCACCACCCGCGACCGAGCGAATGTTGAGCGGCGAGTCCTCACCCAAAAAGAGCGTGGCGGCAAACAGCAAGATGACGATCGGCAGCACGTAGGCGCCCAGGCCAAAGCCGAGGTGATAGAAACCGGCAACCGCAGCTGTCACGGGTGCCGTTGCCGGAGAAATCACGGCAATGAAGGACGCAATCGCCAAAACGGCAATGACCACGCCGGCGATATCGCGATTGGCCGAAGGCTCGACCAGGGGTTCGAACTCATCGAACTCGGACTCGTGGCCCTTATTGGCACGCAGATGGGAACCGGCACCCTTAGCAGATGCCGGTTGGTTGTTGGCTTTGTTGCCTTTGGCGTTTTGTGCAGATCCGCGCGCCAAACTAAACCTCCATGACGACTGGGATGATCATCGGACGGGTGCGCGTGCGGCTCCAGATAAAGTTGGAGAGCGAATCGCGCACGGCCTTGCGAATGGCATCGGAGCCGCTACTGGTAAAGCTAAACTTGCCCTTCTCAATCGTCTTCATGATGGCTGCGGAGGCATCCTCGGAGAACTGGTCGTCGATGGCAAACGAAACGCCGCGGCCCGAGAACTCGATAGCCTCGATCTTCTTGTGCTTGAGCGAGACGATGGCAACAGCCGTGACCATACCGTCGTTGGCGAGCTTTTGGCGATCGCGCAGGACGATGGGGTCGGTGTCGCCGATGCGCAGACCGTCGACATAAACGACGCCGGACTCGACGGGCGCACCGCGTCTGACGATACCGCCGCGCATCTCGAGCGTGTCACCGTTATCGAGGATAAAGATGTGATCGTCCTTAAGGCCCATCTTGCGGGCGAGCTGGGCATGGGCGCGCAGGTGAACGGCCTCGCCGTGAACCGGCATAAAGTAGGTGGGCTTGGCCATGGCCATCAGGAGCTTGAGCTCTTCCTGGCTGCCGTGACCCGAGACATGAACGAGGGCACGGGACTTATCCCAGACGTCGCAGCCAAGCTTGGCCAGGCTGTTGACGACCTGCTGGACGGCCTTCTCGTTGCCGGGAACGGGAGTTGCCGAGAGGATGACGGTATCGCCCTCGTGGATGGAAAGCGTCTTGTGCTCGCCGTTGGCCATGCGGGACAGGGCCGACAGCGGCTCGCCCTGCGAACCGGTGCACATGACGACGATCTTATCGTCGGGCAGGTTATCGATATCGAAGGCATCGATGATATCGGCATCGTCGATGTTGAGATAGCCAAGCTCACGCGCCACGCGGGTGTTGGTAAGCATGGAACGTCCGGTCACGACGACCTTGCGGCCACACTTGCGGGCGGCGTCGCAGATCTGCTGCAGGCGATGGATGTGGCTCGAGAACGACGCGACGAACACGCGGCCCGGGGCGTTCTTGATGGCGTGCAGCAGGTTGGGACCGACCTCGGCCTCGGACTTGGTAAAGCCGGGAACAGTGGCGTTGGTGGAGTCGGAAAGCAGCAGGTCGATACCCTGCTTGGCAAAGCGGCTGATGGCGGCATAGTCGGGCGTGACGCCATCGATGGGCGTCTGATCGAGCTTAAAGTCGCCCGTGTGCATAACGGTGCCCTGGTTGGTGCGAATGAACACGCCCAGTGCACCCGGAATGGAGTGCGTCATAGAGAAGAAATCGAGCGAGATGCCACCGAGATTGACGTGGCTGCCGCCCTTGACCTCGCGGAACTTGGGAGCGCGGATGCGGAACTCGGAGAGCTTACCCTCGATAAAACCGAGCGTCAGCTTGCTCGAGAAGATGGGCACCTTATTGTTGAGGTCCTGCAGCAGGTACGGAAGCGAACCGGTGTGGTCCTCGTGGCCGTGAGTGACGACGATGCCGCGGAGCTTCTCCTCGTTCTCCAGAACATAGGTATAGTCGGGAAGCACCAGGTCGATACCGGGCTGGGAATCGTCGGGGAACATGAGGCCGGCGTCAACGAGCACCATGTCGTCGCCGCACTCGAAGACCGTCATGTTCTTGCCGATGCCGTCAAGGCCGCCGAGCGGAATAATCTTCAAGGGAGATGATTTTTTAGCTGCCATAGGTTCGTGTGGTTTCCTTTCTTCGAAACGGGACTGGAACAACCGACGGGGCGCTTCTGGCAAACCGACCGCCGGGAACGTACAAACATGCATCGCAGAGTCGATGCAGTAACCACAGTATGATACCCATTTGCACAACAACAGACCACCCATGCATCAAAGCCCCATCTGAACCGGTCTATCCCGCCGGTCTGGGCCATCGGGGGCCGGGGCGGGTTAAGTTTGCTGCTCTACAGTCCTGCGCAAGACGGAAAGCACATTAAGTGCTTTCCTTTGCGTGCGGAACTCGCGACAAACTCAACCCGCGCCAGCCGGCCCCGGAGACCCTCCCTGCCGTCACTTGCTTCAAAGACTTTGTTCCTCGCCGCTTCCGCGGCTCGAGGTCCCCGTTCTCCTCGGCGGGGTTGTCTAAGATTGTTGTTGAACTTCGGCCTTTGGCTCAAAGAAAAACGGGAGATGCGATCTGCATCCCCCGTTTTTGTTGCACCTACTCTAGGTCAATAAATTTGATGCTCAGAATCTTGCCGTCCTTGACGAGCATTCTGGCCATGGTGGGGCCTCGGGTGCCTCTTGGATAGCTGGCGCTGCCTGGGTTGAGGACCAGGCAGCGACCCACTTGGGCTTCTTTGGTTACGTGGGTGTGACCGTTGATGGCTACGTCCACGGATCCCACCGGAAGGTCTTCGCGGTAGTGGGCTACGGCAAACTTGAGGCCTTCGTAGGTAAAGAGTGCCAAGCGGTCCACATCGGGGCCGTAGTCGCGGTAGTAGTCGTTATTACCCAGCACCGCTCGCACGGGAGCGATGGTGCGTAGGTGCTCGTAGTCCATCTCCGACGTAAGGTCGCCGGCATGGATAATCAGATCCGCACCCTTAAGCTCGTCCAAGAGCGCAGGCGAAAGATAGCCGTGGGTGTCCGAGATAATGTCGATACGCTTGGCGCTTGCACTGTTCATGGGATCCCTTCCGCAAAAAGATTTGGTGCATTCATGCAAAAAGCCCCACGGCTCCGCAGACGATTTTGGTCTACAGGGCTGCGGGGCCGGTGTACTAGAGGCTCAGAGCCTTTTTGAGCGGTACGACGCGACGGCGCGAAACCGGTACGCGTTCGTCGACGCCCGTAATGCCCAGCTGGATAGCGCCCGAGGGAACCGTCTCGACGTCGGTGACACACGCCAAGTTGACGATATAGCGGCGGTGAACGCGGAAGAAGCCAAAGTCGCAGAGCTTGGCCTCGAACTGTGCCAGCGAGGTCGTGGACAAAAAGCGGTCATCGACCGTATAAATACAGGAGTAATCGTCCTTGGCCATAATAAAGCGAATGTCGTCCACGGGGATGAGGACCTTGCGGCCGCCCTTTTCCACCGGGATGCGCTCGATAGTCACCTTGCTGTCCGTGACAGGCTTGGCGCGTTGCATAACCTTATCGATCGCTCGATCCAGGCGAGCCTCCTCGACCGGCTTCATCAGATAGTCGACGGCATCCACATCAAACGCCTCGACCGCATGATCGCTGTACGCGGTTACGAATACGATCGCCGGCGGATTCTTGAGCTTATGCAGTGCCTCGGCAAGTTGCAGACCCGAAGCGCCAGGCATCGAGATATCGAGGAACACAACATCGACGCGGCTCTCCATAAGCATCTCGATAGCGGAACGAACGCTCGACGCTTCTGTGATCGTGCCGATCTTGCCCGTCTGCTCGAGCAAGAAGCGAAGTTCCGAACGGGCCGGGGCCTCATCATCCACAATCATCGCACGCAGCATAGGGATAAAACCTTTCGTCAACTAACTACGTCGGGCATCCGCCAACTAGCGTTAAACCCGTAACCTATTATTCTACTCTTGAATGTCGAAGATGCTCTCCGACAAATCGAGATGCAGGAGCACTTTAGCGCCCTTGCCCGGGGCCGATTCGACGCGTGTATAAGAGTGCGGTCCATAAAAGCGATGGATGCGCTCCGAAATATTGTGCATGGCCACACCGGCGCCGCCGCCCTGCGGGGAGCTGGCGTCGGGACGGGCGGAGCGTTCGTCAAACAGTCTGGCAGCGGTGCCTTCGTCCATGCCCACGCCGTTATCGGCGACCACAATCAAAATCGCATCTTCGCCATCCCTGTGGACCGACACGTCGATCATCAGTGCATCGTCGCCCATACCATGGCGCACGGCATTCTCGACGATTGGCTGGATTACAAATGCCGGCACCAGCGTGTCCTCGACGTCCTCGGACACGTCGAAGGTCGCCAGCACGCGATCCTCGCCAAAGCGCGCCTTCTCAAACGTCAGGTAGCGCTTGGTCTGCGCGACCTCGCGCGACACGGGAATGAGCGAGCCCGAATTGTCGAGCGTGGCGCGATAGAACGAGGAGAACTCGCGCAGCAGCTCGCGGGCGCGCAGCGGATCGGTACGCGTAAACGACGCGATGGTGTTGAGCGTGTTGAACAGGAAGTGCGGGTTGATCTGCGCCTGCAGGGCACGCACCTCGGCACGGGCCGTGAGCTCCTTTTGCACCTCGAGCTCGTGGATGGCGAGCTGCGTGGACAGGATCTCGGCAAAACCCGAGGCAAGCGCGTACTGAGTGCGGTCGACGGCACGCGGGGTCTTGTAGTAGAACTTGAGCGTGCCGACGGTGCGGTCGCCCACCTTGATAGGAGCGATGATACCGGCAGGAACATGGTTGTGCGAGCCATCCGAGCCCACCACGTCCACCACACGGTTGAACGACTGGACGATACCGTGCTCGATGACGTAGCGCGTGGCAAGTGTGTGGATGGGCGAATCGGGCAGCAGCTTTTCCTCAAACTCGCCCGCGCAGGCCAGCACGTTGCTCTCGTCGGTGATGGCAACCGTCATGGCACGCGTCTCGGGCAAAATGCGCTGGCACACCAGACGCGCCGACTCCTGCGTCAGACCGCCTTTGATGTCCTCGAGCATGGCAGAGGCCACCGAGAGCGTCTCTTCGGTGTACTGCGAACGCACCGAATCGGGATTGAGCGTCAAATAGATAAAAATGCACAGAAAGATGCACAGCAGTGCGCAGGCGACCACGGTCGCGATCGGCTCGATTCCAGTCGCCAGGGCAAAAATAAAGTACACCAGCACGCAAATGGCGCAGACAACGGCGATCACGCGAAAGATTGATATTGAGTTATCGCGCTGGGCGCGGCGGTCGATCATTCAGTCCCCTCCAGGATGCTGGTCAGTTGTGCGTCGCGCCAGAGCCCGTCCATGATCTTGGGCCAGAAGCTCTGGAAACGCAGGTAGCTTGCAGCGTTTTGGCGCGCGTAGGTCTTGGCCTCGTCAATACCGTGGCGCCAAATGCGCAGGTACCCCTCGTGCTCGCGGGTAAACATGCTGCGAACCATGGCGGTCTTGCGTACGCGGTCGTCGAGCTCGCGCGAAATCCACGGGCCCGGATAGGGCATGAGCGACGCGGCCGTGACGGGAACGAGCTCCTGCTGGTGCGCGGCAAACGTCAGCTTGGCACGCTCGTAGTACCAACGGTACACATCCTGCATAAAGCGCGGCGAGCGCTTCTCGGACTCGGGCGGCAGGTGACGAACGACCCACTCGTTGTCAAACCACACGTCGTAGCCAAACATGCGCATGTTAAAGAGGTAATCTAGGTCCTCACCTCGGGTGATAAACGGGTCAAACGCCACACGGGTAAAGGCGCGGGCATGAAGCGCCACAAGGCCGCCGCACACGTAGTTTGAACGCGAAATACGGGTGCCCGAGAGCGCCTTTTTCATCCAGCGATTAAACTCGATGCGTTTGGTCCACCAACGATGGCAAATGCCCACCTTGTCTGTGGGCGCCAACGGCGATCCGTCTCGATCGTAAAAGTAACCGCTCTTAACCAAAATCGGCAGGCCTTGACGCGTCTGCTGGCCCAGTGCATAGGTCGCGCGCTTCATAAAGTCGGCATCGATAACGGTCTCGTCGTCATCCAAAAAGACAACGGCATCGTGGCCGAGCACCGCAGCGCAGGCAAGCCCCATATTGCGAATGGCGCCGTATCCGCGCAGACTCACGCACTCGCCCGAGCCCTTGGGAGCAATCTGCGCCACACGGTCGGCGATACGCGATGCCTGGTTGTTGGTAACCACGGTGACCTTGAGCGTAGGGTGCGCGTCGACGATTTCGTGGACGCGCTTCGACACATCAGCCGTAGCCGAGATGGGGCAGACCACCAAAAGGATAATCCTCGGAATGTCGCGCACCTGCTCGAGCGAGGCCAGGCAGCGGTCGAGCTCGGGATTGGTGGCGTTGAGCTTCGTCGAGTGGTCATAGACGCCGGGAGCGTTTGCATGGGCCTCGTCGTCTGCCCAATATGTTGGAATCACAACCGTGGCGTTCATGCCTTCCCTCCCTGCAACACAAAAACGGGGCTCCGCCAAACACAGGCGACGCCCCGCGACCTAGCTGGTTCCATCATACCCACTTGGGCAAATCATTGCTCGCAAGTCGCAATGTTTATTGCGGATAACCCCAAAAGAGTACCGCGGACAGACACAATAGCTGCTCGCTCCTATGCGGTCTGCTCTGCCATCTGAGTCATGCGGGACAGACGGACCAGCAGCATAAAGCCAACGATCAGCAGCACGCCAATGGAAAGGACACCCAGCGACGGGTTGCCGGTCAGCGAGGTGACGACCGACACCAGGAAAGTGCCCATGACGCTTGCATAACGACCAAAGATGTCAAAGAAGCCGTAGTACTCGTTGGACTTTTCCTTGGGGATAATGCGGCCAAAGTAGCTACGGCTGAGCGCTTGCACGCCGCCCTGGAACAGGCCGACCATAATGGCAAGCACCCAGAATTCGAAGGCGGTCTTTAGGAAGAATGCGGCGAACAACACAATGCCCATGTAGGCGGCGACGGCCACCAGGATCATGTTGAGCGTGCCCACGCGTCCGGCGAGCTTGCCGTAGATGATGGCAGACGGAAAGGCCACAAACTGCGTAACGAGCAGCGCCAGCACCAGCTGGGTCGAGTCGATGCCCAAAGCCGAGCCGTAGCTGGTAGCCATGGAAATGACCGTGTGGACGCCATCGATATAGAAGAAGAACGCGATCATGTAGACCAGCACGGTCTTGTTGTGGGCGATCTCGCGCATGGTGTGCCCGACCTCGGAGAACACACCGCCCACGATGTGGCCGATGGTGTCCTCGGGACCGCGCTCGCGACCGTACTTTTGCTTATAGGTGCGAATGAGCGGCAGGGTAAAGATGAGCCACCAGGCACCAGTGATGATAAACGACAGACGCGTTGCCAGCAAGGTGGGGACGCCAAGAGCGGGGCCACCCATGATGAGCGCCAGGCAGATGATGAACGGCACGGTGGAACCGATGTAGCCCCAGGCATAGCCCGAGCTGGACACGGCGTCCATGCGCTCGTCGGTGGTAATGTCGGGCAGCATGGCGTCGTAGAACGTCATAGAAGAGTTAAGGCCGATGGTGCACAGCACGTACACGGTCAAAAATGCCATGGCGGACATTGGGATAGCCTGCGCCAGGCAAAGAACCAGGCCCGTGAGGAAGAAGCCCAAGAAGAACTTAATCTTGTTGCCGGCGTAATCGGCAAGCGCGCCCAGAATGGGCATGAGCATGGCAATGACCAGCGAGGCGATCGTCTGAGCGTTGCCCCAAGCGACCACCAGGTCTGCCGAGGAAGCACCGGTATTGATGGCGTTAAAGTAGATGGGCACCACCGAGGTATTGAGCAACACGAGGGCCGAATTGCCCACATCGTACATAACCCAGTTACGCTCGAGCTTGGTGTATTTCATGGACAGGGCCCCTTCGTATTCGCCCGATATGCAGTTAGTTCATCGTACCCCAATTGCACAGAAGCGCTGGTAAGGATTCGGCAAAGGGGCACGCACGGGCCCTACTCCTCGCGGTCGAACTCCTCGTCGGCGTCGAGTACGCGGCCGCTATAGTTGATATGGCCGGTCACGGCATCCATGTCACCGGTCTCGATAAAGCGGGCAACGGTGAGCTCGTAATCGGTCAGCGCGCGCTCAAAGACCTCGGGGAAGCTCTCGGTCGAGACCTCATCGGTAAAGGGGTTCTTCCATGTCAGGTGGCCCAGGTTACCGGTGCGCTCGGGCAGCTCCGTTGTCACGCGATGAGCAAGGCCGTCGAGCAGCGAGTAGTCATGCACCAAGCCCTCAACCAGGGCAATCGCGCGCGTCTTTACCGAGCCGGCCGGCTCAATGGTGCGATAGAGCATCTGCATGTCCGAGACGGCGCCGGCGTACTCCCCCGCCGGGATGTCGATACCGTACACGCGCCCGGCGATGTAGCTCATCAGCACGCCGGCCACACGGTTGATGCGGTCGGTGGTGACGATCTCGCCCGCCGGCGGATAATCCTCGACCGTGGCACCGTCGCGCTTGAGCTGTAGCATCAGCACGTCCAGATCGCTTTCGAGCACGGCGTGAACTTGGCTGCCCGAAGCCTCGAGCTCGGGATCGGAATCTACAATGCCAAACTGCTGCTCGTAGACAAAGGGGTGGGCATTGCGGTCGAGTACATAGTGAGACAGCAGGCCCAGCGCAAAGGCGCGGCCCAGATTGGCGTCGCGCGGCTGCAGGTGCGACACGCCGTCGCGTAGGCACGAGAACTGGCGCGACATGCGCGAGCGGTGCATGACCTGAGCAAGCGATGTGCAGTCGGAAACGCGCGGCGTCAGGATGTGAAAGAAAAACGGGTCGGGACCTTGGTTTCCCAGGATAAAGGCGATGCGCTCCTCGTCGGACGTAATAACGCCCTGCGGAAGACGGTCGATGCTTTCCTCGCCAAACAGATGATGCGTAATGAGCGCGGGCATAATGATCCTTTCGATTTCATTCGATGTCACCCATTATGCCCACCGCACGGTCATGCCAAACCTGCGGCGGTAAACGATGATATGCAGACTGCCTACGCAAGCCCCAAGTGCGCCTTGACTTCGGCTGCGCGACGACGGGACACAGGCACCGTCGAGGTTACGCGATCGAGCCTGAGCTCCATAAGACCCGTGGAACCGATCTCGACATTATGCACGTCTTCCAAATTGACCAGATAACTGCGGTGGACACGGATAAAGCCCTCGGAGGCCAGGCGCCGCTCGAGCGAGGAAATCGACTCATTGATCAGGTATGTTCCCTCAGCGCAGACGGCGTTGCAAAAATCCGCGCGCGCCTCAAAGTAGCAGACATCCGCCACGGGAATGAACACCCTTTTGCCCCCACGATCCACCGTCAGGCGCAAAGGCTGGCGCGGAGCATGGACGACACGGCGAGCGCCCAGGGCGGTCTCGATCTTGTCGAGTGCCTTTGACAAGCGGGCATCCTCGACCGGTTTGACGATGTAATCGACAGCATCGAGGTTATAGGCATCAGCCGCATACTCGGCAAATGCCGTCACAAACACCACGACTGGCGGCGTCTTTAGGTTCTGCAGCGTCTCGGCAAGCTCAATTCCCGAGCGACCGGGCATGGTAATGTCTAAAAACAGCACGTCGGGCTTGTTCGACAGAATCGACTCCACGGCTTCGGTGACATTGCCCGCTTCGGCAATCTGTCCCACACGCGTATCCTTTTCCAACAGATAGCGTAGCTCAGCCCTAATGGGAGGCTCGTCATCAACCACCAAGATGTTCCAGCCTTCGGACATATGTGCTTCCCCTCTTTTTCTCTCAATCCAACCGCGTGCTACGCCGTCAACGGCGCAGGCTCATGCGGCTCGCCGTTCAGCTCGACGATGACCTGCGTTCCCACGCCCTCCTGGGACTTCACGCGCATGCCGGAATCTTCTCCGTAAAAGAAATGGATGCGCTGAAGCACGTTGAAGAGCGCCAGGCCGCAACCTCGCTTGACGGAGCCGTCGGCGGTAATGCTCTCGGGCTCCTCCAGGCGATGTTGCTCAAACAGATGCGCGCAGACCTCTTCGCTCATACCGATGCCATCGTCCTCGACGATGATCTCCAAACCGTCATCGGTCTCGAAAGCCCTAACATGAATAGAAAGCGGCTCGGTCTCGCGCTGCGCGTGCTTGATGCAGTTTTCGAGCAACGGCTGCAAGATAAACGGCGGCACCATGCAATCGCGCACCTCAAAGTCGATATCGACCGAGACGCGCAGACGGCCGTCGCCATAACGAGCCTGCATAAGATTGATATAGCGAGTGCCCTGTTCCACCTCGTGCTCGAGCGTTGTGAGGGTATCGGAATCAGAAAGCGTCTGACGGTAGTAGTTGGAGAAGTCGATCAGCAGCGACCTGGCCTTGTCCGGCTCGGTACGCACGAGCGACACGATGGTGCTGATGGTGTTAAACAGAAAATGAGGATCGACCTGCGATTGCAAGGCGCGCAGCTCCACGCGGGCCGTAAGCTCGTCCTGGCGCTCGAGCTCAAAGCTCGCAAGCTGCGTGGAAATAAGGTCGGCAAAGCCCGAGGCAAGCGCCGTCTGGCGCATATCGATGCTGCTCAGACGGGGATAATACAGCTCGAGCGTGCCCACGCAATGCCCGCGCACGGTAAGCGGTGCGACAATACCGGCGCGCAGGCGCGGAAAGTAGCCACCTGTCTCGGTCGAGGCATCGCGCGAGAACACGCTTTGCTCACCGCTGTTGATCACGTTGAGCGTAGTCCGCAGCACCACCGGGGTGCCCGCGGGGCATTTTGCCGAGTCCTCGCCCCAGCTTGCCAACACCTGCTTGCCGTCGGTAAAGCAGATGGCAGAGGCGATAGTTTCGGACAGGATGATCTTAGAGGCGCCTAGGGCAGCTTCGGGCGTAAGGCCGCGCGACGTGTAGGCGAATATTTTTGAAGCGATGGCGAGCGTGCGGTCGGTTGCGCTCGATGTGAGGTCGTCGGGAACGACAAAGACGTACGAGAAGAAGAAGCACAGCATGACCAAGCCGGCAATGACGACAACGGCCGGAACGGGATTGGGATTATCGGTTAGATCCCAGATGAGCAGCAGGATAAGCAGCGGAACGACAATACCGAGCAAGATGGCTTGAACCACATGCTGAGCGGTACGAAAGACCTTGGTAGAGTTGTAGCTCTTGCCCAGAATCAGCCTATTGAGATCCACCGTCATCTCCTTCTTACCGACGCACCCCATAGCAATAAAGAGGGCCGCAAGCGACCCTCTCCATTGCATTATGCAATCAAATACTGTGTTTTACATCAAGCCATCGATGAACGGTAGCTTAGGCGCTGTACTTGTTTGCCTCGCCGAAGGTGCCGCCCTCGACAATCCAGCCGTCCTTCATGATGACGTCCATGTTGTCGGTGTTGAGCACGTGGATGTCGGCGGCGACGTCACCGTTGACGACCAGCAGGTCGGCGCACTTGCCGGCCTCGATGGACCCGGTCTCGTCCTCGATGTGGCACATCTTGGCACCGTTGAGGGTGGCACAGGTGATGGTCTCGACCGGGGTGAAGCCGATCTTGTCGACGAACTCGTACATCTCCTCGATGGAGCAGGTGCCGTACGGGGTGACGAAGGAGAAGGAATCGGAGCCGATCGTCATGACGACGCCGCGCTTCTTGGCCTCGCGCAGGCAGTCGTAGTTGCGCTGCAGCTCCTTCTCGACCAGGGTGCCCTCGTACTTGTCGTGCAGCTCGGGGACGTAGACGGGCGGATAGGTGGCGTACCAGGTGGGCAGGAAGGCGATCGTCGGGGTGAAGAAGGTGCCCTGCTCGGCCATGAGGTCCATGGTGCGCTCATCGATATCGAAGCCGTGGATCAGCTGCTCGCAGCCAAAGCGGACGGAATCGTAGGCAGCGGCGTGGTTGTTGTAGCAGTGGCTCCACACGGGGATGCCGACCATCTTGGCCTCTTCGACCACAGCCTGAATCTCCTCGGAGCAGTAGTGCTGGTCGCGGCCGGAGTCCCAGCGCCAGATGCCGCCACCGGTAGCCCAGATCTTGATGGCATCGGGGTTCTCGCGCAGGCGACGACGGACGGCCTTGCGCAGATCCCAAGGACCGTCGACCTGATCGCCCCAGGGGTGCGATTCCTTGTTGAGCTCCTGGCTGCAGTGGTGGGAGTCGCCGTGGCCGGCAACGCGGCAGAAGCCAAGGCCGGTGGCCAGAACGCGCGGGCCCTTGAAGACGCCCTTGTCGATGCAGTCACGGATCTGGATACCAAAGCGGCCGATCTCGCAGACGGTGGTGAGGCCGTGGGTGAGGCAGTCGTAGGCCTGCTTGACGGCGACGGCCTGCTTCTCGAGAAGCGGCTGCATGACCCAGTCGGTGTCATCGTCGGTCAAGTTGCCCGAGAAGTGCAGGTGGGTGTCGATCAGGCCGGGAAGGACGGTCTTGCCGGCGGCGTCGATGACCTCAACGCCCTCGGGAAGGTCCTGCATGGCGCCGGCGTACTCGATCTTGCCGTTGTCGTCGACGAGAACGAGGGAGTTCTCGACCGGCTCGGCACCGGTACCGTCGATGAGCTTGCCGCCAACGATTGCATACTTAGTGGACATGGTTCCTCCTTATGGATCCATATAGTGGGCGAGGCCGCGTTGGGTTAAGGCCTCACAAAGCTACCCAAGTGGTGCCGGGTTCGGTGCGCGGAAGAGAGGGTCCCGCGCACCTGATCCGCCCCGGTTCGGCGTTACTTTTTGCGGGAATTGGTGAAGGCCATGAGAGCCAGGCCGACGGCCAGCCAGCCGATCACGATGCTCCACTCCACCATGTTGAGGGAGGCGGGAGAGAACGGAATCACGAGCAGGCCGATGATGATGGCGCAGGCAGCGATAGCGAGGCCGATGCCAAACTTGCCGCCGGGCACCTCGTAGGGACGAGGCAGGTCGGGCTCGGTGAAGCGCATGCGCAGGCAAGCGAGGGCGACCATGCCGCAGGAGAAGATGAAGGCGAGAGCCGACACGTTGGTCAGAGGGATGAGCATGTTCTTGCCCAGGAACGGACCGACGACGGTGATGGCGCCCAGAACGACGCAGGCGAGCTTGGGAGCGCCGGACTTGGGGTCGACCTCGGCGAACTGCTCGGGCAGCTGGCCCTTGCGGCCCATGGCGAGCATGATGCGGCTCGTGGCGCCGTAGAAGGAGTTCATCGGACCCATGGGTCCAAGCGTAGCGATGACGAGCATGGCCAGGTACAGGAGCATGTTGATGCCCTTGAGGCAGGCAAGCGCGGGAACCGGGCTCTTAACAAACTCGTGCCAGTCAAGGATAGTGCCGAACGAGTAAATGCAGACCATGTAGAAGCCGCCGGCGGCCAGCAGGGCCAGGGAGATGATCTTGCCGAACTTGTTCCAGTTAAGGCCCTCGGCTGCTTCCTCAGCCTGCTGAGGAATGGTGTCGAAGCCGGCGTAGAAGAACGGGGTCAGAACCAGGACCGACACGATGCCGGCAAACAGGCTGGTGCTCTCGGTAGCGGCCTTGCCGCCGCCAGCGCCGGTGACCTGGGAGAACACGGGCATGGCGTTGTCCGGCGAGCCGGTGAACAGCGAGACGCCCATGGCGAGCAGCATGCCGCAGAGCAGAGCCTTGGTCAGGAAGGCCTGGAGCTTGGCAGCCGAGCTGGCACCGCGGAAGTTAAGGAAGATGACGTAGACTGCAAAGCCGAGCGCGATCAGCGTCGGGAACAGGTAAACGTCGGCCCCCAGGATGGTGTAGAGCTTGATGGCGCGCAGCCACTCAAGGCCGGGCAGGCTGCCGAACATCTCGGACACGAGGGTCGAAATGGCGATGGCCTCCCACGGGCACAGGATGCCGTTGCCCAGGGCCAAAAGCCATCCGGTGATGTAGCTCAGCGTACGGCCAAAGCTACGATCGACATACTCGACGATGCCGCCTGAGATGGGGATAGCAGCCGTGAGCTCACCGAAAACAGCTCCGACGGGCACGAGGAAGATTGCACCCAAGAGGAATGCGATCATAGCGGGAACGGGACCGCCGCCCACGACCATCCAGTCGCCGACCTGCAGAACCCAACCGGTACCGATGATGGCACCAAAGCCGATGGTGAAGAAGTTCCAGAGCGAAAGCGTTTTCTTCATGCCGCCGTTATCCTCGACTGCAACTTCTGCGTTCTTGTCCGCCATTGTTCCCCTCCTTTCCTTTTTGACGCCCCTTGACGTCACCCCTTGCGCGGTCTGTTTTGCCGCGCGCTTTTATTTCGTGGCTTTAAGATACGGCCTTGGCACAGCAGCGCCGCTTGTAGCTCGACCGAAGGCAGAACTGCAAAACGAGCGGCGCCATTTTTGGGACGAACGGCGGGAGACGTCATTCGTCTTGGACGCTTTCATCTTGTCTGCTTTTGAATACCTGTTGCCGTGGCGCTTGGCGCGCGGCGCGGCAACGTTCATACCATTTGTCAGGCTTTTGGCGCACATGCCCATGTGTCGTGCATCTTTTTATGTAGGATAGACAAGTTACACATGAGGCAAGGTGATTCGAATGGCATACGGATACAATGACGGCGACCAACGGCCACAAAGCGTGCGCCTTGCCGGCCGCACCACACCAACGCCCAGAAGCACCTCCGACAACGACAACCCGCAGCGCCCCCAAGAGCAGCCCGGGGCTTCTTCGCGGCAACAAAGCCGTACCGTGCAGCAGTCAGACCGCGTGAGTACGAGCACACGCCAACGCCAGACCGACACATCGCAGCCACGTCGCTACGATCGCCGTAAGACCGACTACTACGTCAAGCGCTCCTTTTCGCGACCTCAACGCGATCGCGGCAATTCCGCCCCTCACCCTGCGTCGCACGCCACAAGCCACGCGCTTCCGGCCCGCCGCCTACGCCTTACGCTTTGCTCCATCGCCGCCTGCCTCGTCTTTGTGTTTTTGGGATCCTGTATCTCCCACGGATCAGCCGGTCTTGAGCCCACTGCCGAAGACAAGCTGCTTAAAGCTCCCGTCGCGCCCGGTTACTCCTTTGCGTTCTCGACCCCACGCTCGCAATGGCAGGCCGGCGCCATGCCCCACATCTACCAAATTGACCCCGCATGGTCGGAGCTGCCCTATGCCGGCGGCACTATTCGCGAAAACGCTTGCGGTCCCACTTGCCTCACCATGGTCTATATCTTTAAGACCGGCCATACCGATAAGACGCCGGTCGATATATGCGCGCTGGCCGAAGCCGGCAACTACGCCCCCACTGGTGCCACCGAGTGGTCGTTTATGACAGGCGGTGCGTGGCAGCTGGGGCTCAACGGAACACAGCTCTATAACGATCGCGAATCTATTACCCAAGCACTTCGCTCGGGTACGCCCGTCATCGCCGCAGTGCGCCCCGGTACGTTTACCAACGTAGGCCACTACATCGTGCTCTACGGCATCGACGATGCCAACCAGATTGGCGTCTACGACCCCAACTCGGCCAGCCGCAGCGCCCGCCGCTGGGGCGTCGTAGAGGTCCTCAGCGAAGTCGAAGCCATGTGGGCCTACTACTAGTCATTGGGGACAGACTTAAATGAGTGGTCATTGGGGACAGACATAAATGACCAGCCACTGTGGACAGCCCTTGCGGATGCCGCTCATGGGCGGACGAATAGGCCCATTCCCAGCTGTCAGGAGCTACCTTTAAGGACTGTCCCAAGCTGCCGGCAGAAAGGGAACGTCCCCAAGTGCCGGGTTTCATGAACAGCTACCTCAATAGCAAAAGCTCCGCAGTCGGAGCGGACTGCGGAGCTCATGAAGAGAGGCTAGTTTGTGGGCGCTTTGCCTGGCGCCCACGAGAGAGGCAACAGAGTAGAGACTACTCGTGAATGCGGGTACCGGAGAGGCCAGCCATGGTCTCGGCGGCCTTGTCCAGGGCGCCGATGATGCAGGTGCGGCCCTTGCGGGAACGCGCGAACTTGATGGCAGCGCGAACCTTGGGCTCCATGGAACCCTTGCCGAACTGACCCTCGTCGGCCAGGCGCTCGGCCTCGTCGGCGGTGATGTCCTCGAGCTCCTCCTGGTTGGGCTTGCCAAAGTTGATGGCGACATGCTCAACGGCGGTCAGCAGGAACAGGACGTCGGCGTCGCAGTCTTCGGCCAGCAGCTCGCCGCCCAGGTCCTTGTCGATGACGGCGGGAACGCCCTTGTAGCAGCCCTTGTTCTCGTAGTCGCGGACGACGGGGATGCCGCCGCCACCGCAGGCGATGACGATGAACTCGTTGTCGAGCAGGTTGAGGATGGAGTCAGCCTCGACGATCTTCTTGGGATCGGGGGAAGCGACGACGCGACGCCAGCCGCGGCCGGAATCCTCGACGAAGACCTTGGAGGGGTCCTCGGCCATGAACTCCTTGGCCTGCTCCTCGGTGTAGAAGGGGCCGATCGGCTTGGTCGGGTTCTTGAACGCGGGATCGTCCGGGTCGCACTCGATCTGGGTGACGACGGTTGCGGCGTGCCAGCGCTTATAGCGCTTGTGCATCTCGCGGCCAATGCCCTGCTGCAGGTGATAGCCGATGTAGCCCTGGGACATGGCGCCGCACTCGGGCAGCGGCATCTCGGGAGTGCCGATGGCGTCGTGGGCGGCGGCGAAGGCGTTCTGGATCATGCCGACCTGCGGGCCGTTGCCGTGGGTGATGATGATCTCGTTGCCCTGCTCGATCAGGCCGAGAAGAGCGTGAGCGGTGTTGCTCACGGCCTCGATCTGCTCAACGGGGTTGTTGCCGAGGGCGTTGCCGCCAAGGGCGACGACGATACGATCGGGCTTGCCAAGAGGCTTAGACATTGCTGGAATCCTTTCTGTAAAAGGCCTACAACCCATTAATAACCTGCGTCCGTGCGATACGCGAGTTTATTAAGGTTTATATTCTCTTTATCGCTCATTTTATTCATTTTGAAAATAGCGGAACGGTGAACGGTCGTTTTTGTCCGCTCAGCGTACAGAACTCCAGCTCAGACATATCTACGTAATTTACGTGCGACTTTATTTAAATGAAGCGAGGATTATGTCGGATTATGCAAACTACATCTCTGCTAAACACAAAACGGACAGCGCAATATCTTACTCGCGCTATGCGAGATTCTATGCACTTATAAGTCAAGTATGCACCACTGCAAAAACAAGGGGCTTTTCATCCAGCAAAAGGAATAAAGAAGCGCTCCGAAAAGGCGGCAACAGCCAAGTCCCCCATCCATCCCCAAAGTGGCGCGAGGTTTCGCGGCAAAGCCGCGAAACAGCGAAAGGAACGGGATACCCGGCCAACTACGTCCTTCATCCGCCCACACAATCCGAGGACATAGTCGTAGCAGGATCTGAGGGCTGACCTTCGCGGACACTCCGCAGGACGAAAGAACCCCCGCCGCACGTAGTGTGCAGCGGGGGTTCTTTCATGTCCGAGGACGTCCGCGAAGGTCAGCCCTCAGATCCTGCGGTGGGAGACCTAGGCCTCGTTGTACACCGTCTTGAGCTTCAGCAGGTGCTGATAACGGTCCATAGCGGCCTGCTCATTCTCCTTGAAGAGCTCCTCGGCGCGCTCGGGGAAGGAACGCGTCAGCGAAGCGTAACGGGCCTCGTTCATCAGGAACTCCTGATAACCGCCCGCGGGCTCCTTGGAATCGAGCGAGAACTTCTTGCCGGCAGCAGCCTCGGGGTTGAAGCGGAAGAGGTTCCAGTAACCGCACTCGACAGCCTTCTTCATCTCGGCCTGGCAGTTCTGCATGCCGCCCTTCTTGATGGAGTGCATCTCGCAGGGGCTGTAGCCGATGATGAGGGACGGGCCGTCGTAGGCCTCGGCCTCGTGAATGGCCTTGAGGGTCTGAGCCGGGTTGGCGCCCATGGCGACCTGCGCCACGTAGACGTAGCCGTAGCTCATGGCAATCTCGGCCAGAGACTTCTTCTTGGTCACCTTACCGGCAGCGGCGAACTGAGCGACCTGGCCCAGGTTCGAGGCCTTGGAGGCCTGACCACCGGTGTTGGAGTAGACCTCGGTGTCGAAGACGAAGACGTTGACGTTGTGGCCGGAAGCCAGGACGTGGTCCAGGCCACCGAAGCCGATGTCGTAGGCCCAGCCGTCGCCGCCGAAAATCCAGAAGGACTTCTTGGTGAGGTAAGCCTTGTCGGCGAGGATCGCCTTGGAAGCGTCGCAGCCGCACTTCTCGAGCTCGGCAACGTAGGCAGCGGCAGCGGTCTTGGAGGCCTCGGCGTCGTTGACGGAGTCGATCCAAGCCTGGCCGGCGGCCTTGAGCTCGTCGGACGGACCATCGGCAGCGATGATGTCCTGGGTAGCGGCGATCAGCTTGTGCTGAACGGCCTCATAGCCAACGGCCATGCCCAGACCATGCTCGGCATTGTCCTCGAACAGGGAGTTGTTCCACGCCGGGCCGTGACCGTCCTTGTCCTTGCAGTAAGGAGCGGTGGCAGCGGGGTTGCCCCAAATGGAAGAGCAGCCGGTAGCGTTGGAGATGAACATGCGGTCGCCGGCAACCTGGGTCACCAGACGTGCATAGGCGGTCTCGGCGCAGCCGGCGCAGGAGCCGGAGAACTCCAAGTAGGGCTGCTTAAACTGGCTGCCCTTGACGTTGGCCGCGATGAGCTCCTTCTTCTCGGAGACGTTCTCGACCATGTAGTCCCAAACGGGCTGCTGGTCCATCTCCTGCTCGGTGGGAACCATCTCGAGGGCGCCCTTGGGGCAAACCTTGACGCAGTTGGTGCAGCCCATGCAGTCGAGCGGGGACACAGCCATGGTGAACTTCATGCCCTTGGCCTTGGGACCCATGGCGTCGAGCGTGCGGGTAGCCTCGGGCGCGGCGGCAGCCTCGTCCTCGGTCATCGCGAACGGACGGATGGTGGCATGCGGGCACACGTAGGCGCACTGGTTGCACTGGATGCACTTGGTCTCGTCCCAGTGGGGAACGACCACGGCGACGCCGCGCTTCTCGTATGCGGAGGCGCCCAGCTCAAACTGGCCATCGGCGCAATCGACGAAGGCGGAAACGGGCAGGCTGTCGCCGTCCATGCGATCGATGGGCTCGAGCAGGTTCTTGACCTGCTGGGCGATAGCGGACTTGGTCTCCTCGGAGAGCTCGACGGGAGCGGCATCCTCGGCGGTAGCCCAGTCGGCCGGAACCTCGAACTTACGGAAGGCGGTAGCGCCGGCATCGATGGCCTTGTGGTTGGCGTCGACGATAGCCTGGCCCTTCTTCATGTAGGACTTGGTAGCCGCGTCCTTCATGTACTGCAGGGCGTCCTCGGCGGGCAGGACCTTGGCCAGCGCGAAGAAGGCGGACTGGAGCACCGTGTTGGTGCGCTTGCCCATGCCGACCTTAGCGGCCAGGTCGATAGCGTCGATCAGGTAGACGTTGACGTTGTTGTTCGCGATGTAGCGCTTGGCCACGGCGGGCATGTGCTCGGCGAACTCCTCGTCGCTCCACTGGCAGTTGACCAGGAAGGTGCCGCCCGGCTTGACGTCGCGGACCATCTTGAAGCCCTTAACGATGTAGCTGGGGTTATGGCAGGCGACAAAGTCGGCCTTGGTCACGTAGTACGGCGAGCGAATCGGGGAATCACCAAAGCGCAGGTGCGAGACGGTGACGCCGCCGGTCTTCTTGGAGTCGTACTGGAAGTAGGCCTGGACGTACTTGTCGGTGTGGTCGCCGATGATCTTGATCGAGTTCTTGTTGGCGCCGACGGTACCGTCGCCACCCAGACCCCAGAACTTGCACTCGATGGTGCCGGGGGCTGCGGTGTTGGGCGCATCCTCGGCCTCGGGCAGGCTCAGGTTGGTCACGTCATCGACAATGCCGATGGTGAACTCGCGCTTGGGCTCGTCCTTCTTGAGCTCCTCGAAGACAGCGAACGCGGACGCGGGAGGCGTGTCCTTGCTGCCCAGGCCATAACGGCCGCCGACGACCTTGATGCCCGTCTTGCCGGCCTCGTAGAGAGCGGAGACGACGTCCTGGTAGAGCGGCTCGCCGATGGAACCCGGCTCCTTGGTGCGGTCCATGACGGCGATCTTCTGGACGGTCTCGGGGAGAACGTCGACGAAGTGCTTGATGGAGAACGGACGGAACAGACGGACCTTGACCAGGCCGACCTTCTCGCCGTGAGCGTTGAGGTAGTCGATGACTTCCTCGAGCACGTCGCAGAAGGAGCCCATGCACACGACGACGCGATCGGCATCGGGAGCGCCGTAGTAGTTGAACAGGCCGTAATCGGTGCCGAGCTTCTCGTTGATCTTCTTCATGTAGCCCTCGACGACGGCGGGAAGCTCGTCGTAGACCTTGTTGCAGGCCTCACGGTTCTGGAAGAAGATATCGCCGTTCTCGTGGCTACCGCGGGTGTGCGGGTGCTCAGGGTTGAGCGCGTGATCGCGGAAAGCCTGGACGGCGTCCATGTCGCACATCTCGGCCAGATCCTTGTAGTCCCACATGGCGACCTTCTGGATCTCGTGGCTGGTGCGGAAGCCGTCGAAGAAGTTAAGGAACGGGGTCTTACCCTCGATGGCGGCAAGGTGAGCCACCGGCGAGAGGTCCATGACCTCCTGGACGTTGCCCTCGGCGAGCATGGCGAAGCCGGTCTGACGACAAGCCATGACGTCGGAGTGATCGCCAAAAATGTTCAGGGCGTGGGAAGCGACGCAACGCGCGGAGACGTGGAAGACGCCCGGGAGCTGCTCGCCCGCGATCTTGTACATGTTCGGGATCATCAGGAGCAAACCCTGAGAAGCCGTGTAAGTGGTGGTCAGAGCACCGGCGCCCAGCGAACCGTGAACGGTACCGGCTGCACCTGCCTCGGACTCCATCTCGACGACCTTGACCGGGGTGCCGAAGATGTTCTTGCGACCCTGGGCCGCCCACTGGTCGACATGGTCGGCCATCGGGCTGGACGGCGTAATGGGATAGATTCCCGCTACCTCGGTGTACGCATACGAAACATATGCGGCCGCCTCGTTGCCGTCCATAGACTTAAACTTACGCGCCATATACCCCTCTCCTCTCATATAGGTATACAGGCCCCGGCGATCGCCGGGATGTTGGCGTGATGGGATTTACGCTGTTGCTTCCAATCATCTGGCAGGCAGGCTCAGCAGCAGGTACGTGGCGTGGAGAGAAGACATGCCGAGGCGAGGGGCAGCTGATGCGCCCCACAGACCCGACCGCCCGTCTTGCACATGACCGAGCGCCGCAAAGGCCGCATGCCGGATGCTCCCGGGCACGCCCCGGCGATGGGAAGCGCCCGCAACGGAAATCCGCATGCGGGTTTATTGTACCCCGCCGTTAAGTGTAATTTCGACAAATATAGGCGGGCGGTAAAGGTTTACCTCGGGTGACCGCCAAAGGCCAGAATGGTCCCTCCATCCCCGGACGACTGGCTCTGACGCGCCAAGGAGTGTCCCCAAGTACCGGCAGGAAAGGAACGTCCCTAACTGCCGGCTAGAGGGCGCCGAGCAGGATGGCGTAGGTGGTGGATTCGCCGAGTTTGAGCTCGTCGCCGGGGTTGAGCTGGGCGGAGCGGCCGGGCTCTACTTGAATACACACACTCGTGGCCCCGTTTACCACCACGGTGCCGTTAGTGGACGACAGGTCCTCGACAAACCATGCGCCAGACTCGTCGCACCAGATATGGGCATGGCGGGCCGAGACGTCGTCGGTGATGCCGCCCTCCCCCGTTGCCAGCGCGCCGATCTCAACGCCTTCCTCACTCGGCTGAATCCAGCGCGGGACGC